>NZ_JBQSYH010000009.1:0-214488 GCF_052379125.1 Halomonas sp. AOP13-D3-9
ATCGCTATTCAATACTTCACTGTTTAGGCAGATGGCTTTCAAACGCGCTTAATAGCCCCCGAAGGAGCGAAAGCTCTTTGCGGCTGGGTTGAGCACGAGCGAAGAGTGCCTGCAACTGTTCTTCGGTGCGGGCGTGGGGCTGGGTTAAAAAGCCACTCTCCTGCATTAAACGCCCCAAGTGCGCTTGAAAGTGTAAGAACTGTTCGCGGCTGGGCGGCGTTGCCTCCAGTGGGCGCTGGTAAGCAAAGCCGCTCTCCTCACCTTTACGCCAGGCGCGGTGCACTTCGTAAGCCAGTATCTGTACCGCCTGGGATAAATTCAGAATACCGTAATCAGGATTGGCGGGAATGCTGACTTGGTGCGTGCAACAGCGAATCTCATCGTTAGTCAGCCCCGAGCGTTCACGCCCAAACACTAGCGCTACCGGCGCCGTTTGCGCATTCTGAATGACGTCTGCCGCCATATCATCGGGTTCGTCAAAATGGGGCAAGGGTAGGCTACGTAATCGCGCGCTGGCACCGACTACCTGAACGCAATCGTTAACGGCTTCCTCCAGCGAGTTCACCACGCGGGCGCTCTCCAGTACATCAGTGGCGCCTGCCGCTAGGCGGGTCGCTTCTTCATCGGGAAACAGGCGGGGATTAACCAATACCAGCTCGGTTAAGCCCATGGTTTTCATGGCCCGTGCCGCTGCGCCGATGTTGCCGGGGTGGAAGGTCTGAACGAGTACGATACGGATATGCTGCAACATGCGCTGATTTCGCCCTATAGCCTTATAAAAATCCGCGCTGATAGTACCACGTTCGCTCTAAGCAATGGTGCAAGGAGACATTGGGTTACTATGAGTATGGTGACCTTTCAAAACGCAACAACCCCGCACGAGGCGGGGTTGTTGGTGACTGCTTTGTCAGCTAGTAACAAGCAGCTAGCAGTCTTGAGCAGAGGGCTCAGGGGTGCATTACATCATGCCGCCCATGCCACCCATTCCGCCCATGCCACCCATATCGGGGGCTGAGTCTTTCTCTTCCGGATCTTCAGCGATCATGCACTCGGTGGTGATCATTAGACCGGCAACCGAACCAGCGGACTGCAGCGCAGTACGGGTAACTTTCGCCGGATCTAGAACGCCCATTTCGAACAGGTCGCCATATTCACCGGTTTGAGCGTTATAACCGAAGTTGCCGGTTTCATCTTTCACGCGGTTGATGACCACAGCGGGCTCTTCACCGGCGTTAGCAACGATTTGACGAAGCGGAGACTGCATAGCGCGTAGCGCCATGTTGATACCGTGGTTCTGGTCTTCGTTATCGCCCGTCAGGCCTTGTACTTTTGCCATAACGCGAACCAGTGCGGTACCGCCACCAGGTACGACGCCTTCTTCAACGGCTGCACGAGTAGAGTGCAGGGCGTCTTCAACGCGGGCTTTCTTCTCTTTCATTTCCACTTCGGTGGCAGCACCGACGCGGATAACGGCAACACCGCCTGCCAGTTTGGCAACGCGCTCTTGCAGCTTCTCTTTGTCGTAATCCGAAGAGGTGTCTTCGATTTGCGCGCGGATCTGGTTAACGCGTGCTTCGATATCGCTTTCTGCACCAGCGCCATCGATGATGGTGGTGTTCTCTTTCGACATGGTCATACGCTTAGCGGTACCCAGGTGATCCAGGTTAGCCTGCTCAAGCGTTAGACCGACTTCTTCAGAGATGACCGTGCCGTTGGTCAGGATAGCGATATCCTGCAGCATGGATTTACGACGGTCGCCGAAGCCCGGTGCTTTAGCAGCGGCTACTTTAACGATACCGCGCATGTTGTTAACAACCAGCGTTGCCAGGGCTTCGCCTTCGATATCTTCAGCGATGATGGCCAGCGGCTTGCCTTGTTTAGCAACGGCTTCGAGAACCGGCAGCAGCTCACGGATGTTGGAGATCTTCTTATCCACTAACAGGATGTAAGGATCTTCCAGTTCAACCGTCATGGTGTCCTGGTTGGTGACGAAGTAAGGCGAGAGGTAGCCGCGATCAAACTGCATACCTTCAACGACTTCCAGCTCGTCTTCAAAGCCACGGCCTTCATCAACGGTGATGACGCCTTCTTTGCCGACTTTTTCCATCGCTTCGGCGATGATTTCACCGATGCGCTTGTCGCCGTTAGCAGAGATAGTACCTACCTGAGCAATCGACTTGGTGTCGGTGCACGGTACCGACATGGCTTTGATCTCTTTAACAGCAGCGTTGACCGCTTGGTCGATGCCGCGCTTAAGATCCATCGGGTTCATACCCGCTGTTACGCCTTTCAGGCCTTCAGCGATAATGGCCTGGGCCAGAACAGTAGCGGTAGTCGTACCGTCACCTGCAGCATCAGAAGTCTGTGAAGCGACTTCTTTCACCATCTGGGCGCCCATGTTTTCGAACTTGTCTTTCAGTTCGATCTCTTTGGCGACAGAAACACCGTCTTTAGTAACGGTGGGGGAGCCGAAGGATTTTTCCAGTACCACGTTACGGCCTTTCGGGCCGAGGGTAACTTTTACCGCGTTGGCGAGAACGTCGACGCCACGGGCCATGCGTTTACGAGCATCATCGGAGAACTTAACTTGTTTAGCTGACATATCTGCTACTTCCTAATATTGAATGCAAAAACGTGAAAGTAAATAGTCGAAGCACTGGTTAAATAAGTACCAGCTGCAACGATGCTTAGCCTTCAACAACGGCAAGAATATCGGCTTCGCTCATGATCAAGACTTCTTCGCCGTCGATTTTTTGCTTCTCGACGCCATAGCCATCTTTAAAGATCACGTTATCGCCAACCTTAACGTCTAGCGGACGGACATCGCCATTTTCCAGAATGCGACCATTACCGACGGCGAGTATTTCACCGCGTGTCGGTTTTTCTGCTGCATTGCCCGGAAGCACGATGCCGCCTGCGGTTTTTTGCTCTTCTTCAACGCGACGGACGATGACACGATCGTGCAAAGGACGGATATTCATTCACGTTCTCCTGAGTATGGTTGAAGCCCTGATAAGGGCGGTTAGCTAAAAAGTGTTCTCGAGGGATTAACCCGCGAGAAGTGAAGACCTCACAGTCTTCATTGTTAATGGCAGCTACCGTTCAGATCGCCGCCGAATTTGTGTGCTGGATGAAAAATGGGGGCTGCGGATGACCTTTCAAGGGGGCGGGTAATAAAAAATTGCTTTTTCGTTGATTTTCTACCGTGGGAAACCTTAACGACGGCGTCGGGGCTCGTCTCGACTGATAAAATCCCCCTCAATCGGGCCGTCCTGTTGTGACGATTGGCCGTTTTGATTTTCATTAGTCCGGCCTGATGGATCACTCGGGCCTTGCTGCTGCCCGGCAATTTTTTTAAGCCCCAGCCAGGTTAGGGCCTTGAACATCAGTTGGCGTGCGCTGGGAATTAAACACGCCAAGCCTAGCGCATCAGACAAAAAGCCTGGGGCCATTAATAAGGCGCCGCCAAAGATAAGCGCAGCGCCGGTTAATAGCTCACTGGAAGGGATTTCACCGGCCTGCATGCGCTGGCGTGCCCGGGCAAACGTGGAGACACCCTCTTTGCGAATCAGGTGTAGCCCGACAAAGCCGGTGCCGAGCACCAAGAGTAGCGTCGTGAGCAGGCCAATCTGGCTGCCAATCGAAAACAGAACCACAAAATCAAGTAGCGTAAAGAGTGATATAAAAATAAGGATTGGCATGGCTAACTCCTAGCAAAAGCGACTCGAAAACCGTCGTAATTGCGTAATATGGTGACATAAATATAAATAGCAAGCAGCTGGCATGGCGTATTTCAGCGCTGATGGAGCTCGATTTATGTCAATAATTCTTCTATGCTGCAGTGCACAATGATGCTGGTTTAATCCGCTGTAAGGAGTCACGAATGGTACTTAACGATAAAGTAATTGCGGTCACGGGTGGGGCGCGTGGGTTGGGGTATGCCATGGCGCTCCGGTTGGGCAAGCAGGGCGCACGCATGGCGCTATTGGATATGAGCGCTGAAGCGCTTGATCAGGCGGTATCGCAGCTCTCCGCTGAAGGTGTCGATGCCCAGGCGTTTGTGGTGAATGTCGCCGAAGAGGCTTCCGTGACTCAGGCGTTTGCCGATATCGCGCAACGCATGGGGCCGATAAGCGGCTGTATCAATAATGCGGGTATTACCCAAGATGCGCTGTTGGTAAAGGCAAAAGAGGGACAAGTGGAAAAACGCATGTCCTTAGAAGCTTGGCAAAACGTTATTAATGTCAATTTAACCGGCGTTTTCCTATGTGGTCGCGAAGCCGCCACTCAGATGATTGAAGCCGGACATGAAGGCGTGATCGTCAATATCTCGAGTATTTCCCGGGCGGGCAATATGGGGCAAAGCAACTACGCTGCCGCTAAAGCGGGCGTGCATGCGCTGACAGTAACTTGGAGTCAGGAGTTGGCTCGCTATGGTATTCGTACCGGCACCGTGGCGCCTGGGTTTGTAGCGACCGAAATGACCGCTGCGATGCGCCCTGATATGTTGGAGCGTATTTCGTCAAGCGTGCCGTTAAAGCGTTTGGGCGAGCCCGATAATATTGCCCAAAGCGCCGCCTTTATTATTGAGAACGACTACTTTACTGGACGTATCATTGAGTGTGACGGCGGTTTACGCCTGTAGCTTTATTGTCGTAGTAACACAACGGTATGTTGCATCGATGGGCGGCTCTAAAAAGCCGCCCGCGTTGCGTGTCTAGAGGAGTTCGTGAATGCACTCATCTGTACATAACGCTTAAAAGTAATCGCGGTTAATTTTGCGCTGAAAGTACATTTCAAGGCGCAGGGTCATCGCCCAGCGTGGGTCATAGCTGACATCGCGCTGGAAGTGTAGCTCCGGAATCACATCGGCAAATAAGATACCTTTATGAAGATCGCGCCGGTAACGCGTCTGAAGGAAGTAATTGGTCATACGCGGGTTGGACGCACTTTCGCCGATGGCGATCGCCGAGTAGCGCAGTGCGCTTCGGCTGTTGATGCGGTGATTGATTTCGGCAACTTCACTGTACTCCAGCTTGTCTTCCTCCTCGCGCCACTGAACTGTCGAGATAAAGCGTAAGTGGCGGCGTTCGCTCAGCGGTCGACCGATATCCCAGCGTGTGCGTGCTGAGTAGCCTTCATTGTTGAACCATGAAACACGGTTATTCGACTCAAGCTGCCATGGCCCTTCACCCAGTTGCCAGAGGCGCTCGCTAGTAAAACGTACATAGGGGTCAAGAGGGAGGCGCAGGCGAACACCGGCACCTACTCGATTACTCCAGTTTTCACGTTTATCGCGGCTTTCCAGCCAATCCAAGCCAAGCGTAGAGCTACGACGGTCACGCTGGTCATTGGCAAGGCGTCCAGAACCTTGCTCTTCCAGGGTGCCTTGTGACTCTTCAGGATCGCTCTCGATGACCAGTCGCAGGCGATCCTCTGAGGTAGGTAGATCAATACGGTAACGAAGGGTGGTGTCGCCGCGGGTGCCATCCCCCTCCATCCAATCAATCTCTTGGCCGAAGCGCAGATAAGACTCGTTGTTGACCTGCATATGGTCGTCAGTGCCAAAGAATCCATCAATGCGGCGCGACGTGTTATCTACCCAGTTGCCCACGCTTTCACGAAACGGCTCAATGCGCTCTTCTGCCCACTCGGGTAGGTCGCTATCTTCCTCTTCGGCATGCACATTCGCCGATAGCGAAGTGAGTATGCCCAGCCAGCAGAGGGTCACAAGTTTATGCATCGTCGATATTCTCAGTAGTGGGGCGCGTCGCCGTTGAGTCATAGTGTGGTTTCAACGTGCTTTGTGGGTCTCGATCTCTTTCGCCCACTCTAGAACACGCTTACGTTGGCCTCGGTTATTGAGTCGATCCGTATCGACGCTCGCCGGGATAAGCTGGTGATTGGGTGATGCGTTCAAGTCAAGGTTAAAGGTTCGCGATGCGCCGGTGGGCATATCCTCGGAGCCATAAATAGCGATAACGCGAATTTCAAGCTGGATATTCTGCTCTTGCAGTAGATTATCATCGATTTCCCAATAACCTTTAACCTGATCCACAATATCGCCAAAAGATTGAATATTCAGATAATCCCCGGAAGCCAGCGGGCCTTGATGGGTGCGATAGTCGGCTTCTTGTTGTTTGCCACCATGCTGCTGGTACTCGACTACATCCAGAGAGTAGCTGCGTTGTTGAATGTGCAGGACCGCTACCAAGTGCTGTACATAGATCGCTTCACTGCTCATATTGCTGATTAAGCAGATAGCGTCCATGCCAATTCCCCTGCCGCGGTTAATAATCACGCGAGGACGGCGCTGCCGTACATAGCCGTTATAGAGCAACTGGGCGTAAAATACCCATACAAAAAGCGTGCAAATGCTTGATACAGCTGAAATTGCTTGAGCGTTATCGTTGAGCCATTCCATTATGTGAGATCCTTCTCATGTTATTAGCGATAATGTTTTTAGAGGGTCATTAAGGCAATAGCCATATAGGGAAGCCTCGGCGCGTTTTTCGAAGCATTATTTAGCATAGAGACTAGCGGAAAAGCAGGGGCAAGTCAGCGGGAATAGAAATAAATTTAGCAGATGTGACAAGCACAAAAAAGCATGGCAATAAGCCATTTATGTTTTTTAAATTTGAGGGGAATGATGCTGATAAAAATCTAGCAATATAATGCCTGATACAGGCTATATAATCACTAATTTAAGAGGGTAGGGTAACTCTAATATCTTGAAAACCAACAAGTAATTGGTGCGGATGGGGAGACTCGAACTCCCACACCTTACGGCACTAGAACCTAAATCTAGCGTGTCTACCAATTCCACCACATCCGCTAAGACGAGACGTATAGTATCAATTTTTTGGTGTAAGTCAATCAATGATTTGATATTTATGCAGCTAGCCGTAAGGAGAGGGCATGGCATTAAAGCAGTGGCTACAGCGGGGAGGACATTGGATCAAGCAGGCCATGCCTGGCTACTGCGCATTTTGCCTGGCCCCGGCTTTAGCGGGGCAAGGGTGGTGCGCAACCTGTTTAGATGAGCTGCCGTGGAACCGACATGCCTGCCGTCAGTGCGGCGACCCTGTCACGCATGGAGCAAGCTTGTGTGGGCACTGCTTAATAAATCCACCGTTATTTTCAACTACCCGGGCAGGGCTGCTGTATCAAGGGGCGATTAAGCAGCTGGTGCATGATTTTAAATTTCAGGCTTCTCCGCGAGCGGGCATGTTATTAGCTGAATTGATGCTGTTAACCCCGCCGATGGCCCTGGGGGACGCACTGCTATCGGTGCCTATGACCCCTATACATGCACGTACGCGAGGGTTTAACCAATCGTACTGGTTGGCCGAACAGCTTAGCCGCCAGCTTGGAATTCAAATGCTATCTGCCAAACGGATAAAAAACTCACCCTCTCAGCGCACCTTGAATCGCCGCCAGCGGGCTGCCAACTTATCGGGCGCTTTTGTATTTGAATCACCGCCCCCGGCGCATTTGCTAATAATTGATGATGTAACGTCCGATACCTAAGGCACAACACTCTGTACTGAAACCAATCTCTCTATATTTTAGTATTATTTTCAATTGCTTATGGTTTATCGTTGAAGGCAGAACGGATTGCAGTGGTAATAAAAGAAGCCTAAGATGAATTCATGACATTTGAGCATACAAATGGGAGCAAATCATGGTGATAGAAAGTGTTGTGGCTGGGGTCGTTGCCAATATTGTTTACGAAAGCACAAAAAAAGGACTATCCCTTACAAGAGCTTACTTCGTGAGCGAGCTTGCCAAAGCAGTCAATGAAGAACAGAGCAAGCTTGATCACATCGCTGATGAGCTAGTCAAGCTAGACCAAAGTGTAGATTTGGAAGATTTAAGTGAAAAGGGGATTATTAAAAGAATGGAGGAGTCTCCTGAGTTAGTAAAAGCACTGAATAGTATTAAAACCGAAAGCGTAGGTAATACGACTAATCAGTATCATTACGGTTCAGGTGATAATGTTGGTGGCGATAAAATTTGTTAACAAAAGGAAATGGTTGTGTTTAAAAATATTATAAAAATGACTCACTCGCTATTTGGGGAGAGAAAAAACATTACAGGAGATAATGTTTCTGGCAATAGTTATGCACTTGAAAACACATCACACAACCAACTACATAATGGCAATGGTGATAATGTTGCTGGTAATAAATATGAGTTAAAAGATTTAATGCCCGATGAGCTTAAGAGTTTATCTATAGATATTTTTAATGATGTCGGGAAAGGGGATTTTCCTAATGCAAGAAATAGTATAAAGGCTATTGAGAGTATCGGTAGAATTGGCAAAGAATCACAGCCCTATTTAGAAGCTTTAAAGCTAATTTCTGACTTAACAGATTCTTCAGAAGCAGAGATTGTTCATCCTAGAATTTCTAGAGCTTTTGCAGAATCAGACTCTTCTAAAGATAAAGATATGTTCTTAGCAGCCATGATTAGATTAAGGCTGCTACAAAAAAATAAAGAAGGTGCTATAGAAGTTTATAAAAATGAAAGCAATCCAGGTTTTTTATCTAAATGCCAATATTTTGAGTTTTTGGCAGTTGATGAAGAATTAGAGGTTGAAGCTAATAGCTCATTTAATAGCGATATAGAAATACTAGCAGTAATAAAAGGTTTTCTAAGAAATGAGAATAGCAGGGGGGCACTTAAGCTTGCGGAAAAAGCTAAGAGAGATTTTGGTGGTTACGAAACAGAAGTTGTATATTTACAATCAATAAGTGTTGAAATTGGTAATGATTTAGACGGAAGAGGATTTTGGTTTATTGAAAAAAGTCTAAAAGATAAAATAGTTAAAATTAGCGAGGAAGTTGCTACTTTAATAGATAACGCCGAAGGGAAAGATAAGAGATTATACAGCCTTGCTGTTCCTATTTTGACTTATTCTTCTTCAGCAAGTCAAGGGTTAAACAATGCTTGTTGGAAATATATTGAGAAATGGGCGAATGACTTCCCTGAGTTTGCTGCTTTTTTATATGCAACTGAGAAAGAAGATTATAGTTATTTGAGTGATGATATAAGACAAGGCTTTCTTCTTAGAGAAAGTGGAGCGAGGCGAGATGAGCTTAGGGGCAAGGTACTTTCATCTCAAGAGCTAGAAATAACTGATATATTATTGGTAATTGAATACCTTGATAAAAGTGTAATTGATAAATTGATAGCAAAAGAAGATGAGATTTTTATATTAGGAGGTGATGATGCTACTAAGTCTTTTGTTAAATTATTGTTGTATTCAGCATCAAGCACTTTGCATTTTGGATACAAAAGAAAAATACCTAGTTTAATTCAAGATTTTTACAATAATGATGGAGATTTTAGAGTAATCAATCCCTGGCTGTTAGAAAAATTGGTTAGGAACCTGCATAGGCATGATCTCTACATTGATTCATGCAGTATATTAGAACCGATATTGCCCTTAAATGATCCTTGGTTATCACCAATAATGAAAGAATATTTGATTGCTTTGTATAATGGAAATCAATTTAAAAGCTTTCAAATTGTTTTAAATAAACTTCATGCAGATGCTCAAGAATCAAGTTTTTATTGGTCTGTTAAGGCACATTTTCAGGCAAATAAGAAGCAGGCCCCTGATTCTTTAAAATCCATTAATCGAGCTCTTGGTCTTGAACCAAATTCAACAAGCTTTCTACTTCAGAAAGCCAGAATTTTATTAACTTTCGATAAATCAGACAATATTGAAGCCTTTTTAGATAATATTGATATTTCTGTAATTGATATTGATGATGAAGATTCCATTCAACTGCTAGCACTGATGTATCATTTTGTAAGGTTTAGCAAGGTTGAAAAAATAGCAGTGAATTTGTTTCTTCGCGATCCGGTCAAAGCATCAAAAATAATTACCGATCTTCACTTTGGTCATACTATCTCAAGAGTAAGTTCTAAAGAATTAGAGCCAAGTTATAAAGATGTAGGAAGCTCAATATCTGGTTTTGAGTTTTCACAAATGGATAACCGCAGAAGAGTTATTGTAATTGATAATTACAAGTATTCTTCAAATCAATACGTAGTTCATGCTGATACCAATTTAGGTAAAGCCTTGCTCAGCCTTAATGAAGGAGAAACGGATGATGGTTTAGTAAATGGTTTAACATTACATAAAAAAATGCCCCCCTATGTAGCTGCTTTTCAAATTTCTTGCACAATAAGGCATGAAATAAATGACGGCGGTGACTCTTTTTACATGTTAAAAGTCCCAGAGAATGGAAAAGATCTATTAGAATATATGGGAAGTGTGCTTAAAAAGTTTTCACCAGAGAAAAAGCCAGATGTATTTGGAGATCCAAATATACCGCTTTTAATGAAAGGGAAATCAATTAACTCTAAAGAGCCTGCAAAAGCTGCATTTGAATTATTTATTGATGCCTCAATAGTAAAAATGATTTTGCCTGTAGAAAAGCTAGCTGCACCGCCGATAAAATTTATTACTGATGCTTATACAATCATTTACGTAGCTCTCACTGGCATTGCGGAAAGCTTTTGTGAAACAGATTTTTATGTCACAGAAGAAACCAGTCTTATTATAAAAAATTATCGTGAAACTATCACGTCAGCAGATTATATGACAATTGCGGTGAATAGTGATGGTAGATTTTTAAGAACGTTGGCTAAAGATATTGAAAGAGAATTTGGTGTGTTTTTAGAAGGGCTTGATAAAATTTTGAAGTCTGTAAAAGAAATTGAAAACAATGATATGCTGGAAGAAGACTTCCCTCGTGATCTTAATTTCTTAAAGGGCGGGATAGATGATTCAGTAATACATACAATCATTGCTGCACATTCAGTCAGTCTCCCATGGCTGACAATAGATAATGCCATAGGAAGTCTTGTTTCGAGGTATGACATTGATGTTTATCCAATGCATATTTTTGCTTCAAAATTGTCCAAGAATACTACATTAAGCAAAAAAATAAATGGGTTAAATTTACATGCATTTAGTGGTTTGCCTTTCCCTGTACACAATGAGGATTTGCTCAGCCTGCTGTTTGAATTTAATGCTTTAAGTCTTACCATTTTGAAAAAAATACTTATGATACACCAGGCTGCTATTCTTGAAGATGAAGGTCTAAATTACTGTCTGGATGGAATGCCGTTATATGTTGCATTTAAACTAGAGAGAAACAGCCTGCCTTCTGTAGTTCAGTCAGCAATTTCTTTACTGAATACAGTATTCAGACTTCAAATATCACGGAAAAATAGGTATACCGCTGAGTTCAAATTAGCTCAATCTATTCGCTATTCTTTAATAAAAGCACGTGAGGCGGGTGTTGATCTAAAAATATTAGATCCTATATATAATAATTTTATTTCTGGCCATTTTCTAGATGGTAGTATGGTGCTTAAATATTTGCATCAGGAAAATAATGTTTCTTATGATGCTGTCGAATAATTTATATCGACTCTGGAGACACATATCGATAATATTAAGAAATAATGCTTGCTCTAGCGAAATCGTTATCTTAAATATCTATTTTGGGTATAGCTTATAATTAGACCCATTTTCATCGATAAAAAATAGAAGAAGGAATTCAATGATTTTTTTTGGTAACAAACTAAATGGTAATTACCTACGTGACGTATTACCACCAAAAGATAGCAATGTAGAGTCTGTTAAAGCTGCTATAGCCTACGGTAGCGATGCATCTACTCTTCTCCAAAACTGTCTTGATAACGAGCTTCGGCTAGATATCTGGATGCGGTATGACCATACCGTTCCCGTTTCACCTAATCTTTTACGAATATTGCTGGCAAATATTGGGAACAATATTTTTTGTAATTTAGTCCCCGATATTCTCCATTCCAAGGTTATTTGGTGGAAGGGGTACGGGGCATACATAGGATCTGCCAATCTGACCGACAGAGCTTGGGTTACAAATATTGAATTCGGTGTATTCCTTAGCGAAGACGATCTGTCAGTGGATGATTCTCTTGCTCAGTTAGAATCTTTTTTTGAAAATTTAGCTTCCTATGAAGAAGTTTTTCCATTATCGGAAGAGATCATTATTGAGCAAAAAAAGCTATATAAGCTAAGAAAAAATAAGCTGAAGGATTTAGACGAGGCTAGCCTGAAGGAAAGAAAACATAAAGTGTGGGAAGGGCCTGCTACACATATTACCCCTGAGAAAGCCTATGATGCCCACAGAACCCGTTTCATCAGGGAGTGGGGCGATGGCCTATCGTATCTCCGAAATATCGCCAAACAGGCACCACAATACCGCCCTGCATGGCTCAATGAAGATGTGCCTGCTGAATGGCAAGCTGACCAGTTTTTACATGCCTACTACCACAACGAAGTGAGAGATGGGGCAAAACACCCCTACGAAGACTTCTATAGCTACAATAAAGCCGATCCCGCGAAAGCCTTGCAAGCTGGCATTCAGTGGTGGTCAATGCTTCCAGAGCCACCATCATATGAAGATGATAACTGCCACCGTCGTGCTCCCATCATATATAAATTGCTCGCAAAAGAGGAAATCGGTCAATTGAATGTTGAAGGGTTTGCCGAGGTCTGTAAGGCGAATCACTCGACCGCTGATCACGTTAAACGTATGAGGTTAGCCGTTTTAGGCATTGATGATGCTCATACTTCCTTAGATGAGCGAGTCGAAGTCTTTGCAGAATGGTTGTGGGCGAAGAAGAATCAGTCGGGGCAAACCATCAAGGAATTGCTGGTTTATGTCATGGACTCAGGCAAGCCAGAAGATATTGTAGATAGGCTATTTGAAGCTGCTTATAACGAGAGGCGGAAGTTCCCGCATTTTGGCATCAACCAGATATCTGAAATGACAGGATGGGCAAGACCTGAGCTATGTCCGCCTAGAAATGGTAGAACGAGTAAGGGGCTTAGGGCTCTTGGGTATGATGTTAAAATCCACTAGAAGCATAATATTGTTTTTAAGGAAATTACTGATGAACATATTGCCCAAGAAACCCTATAACACCCTGAAGATTTTTAATAGAGGAGTGGGTTGCTAAGAGGGTACGGAAAAATGCATCGATGGGTCTCTTTCATTAATCGATGGCTCAAGGGTGGCTTGCCTGGCTATTGTTCATTTTGCTTGTCACCGGCATCAGCGGGGCAAGGGTGGTGCGCAACCTGTTTGTGCGAGCTGCCGTGGAACCTGTATGCCTGCCGTCAATGCGCTGAACCTGTCGCCCATGGTACGAGCTTGTGTGGGCACTGCCTAATTGAGCCACCGGCATTTTCTACCACTCAGGCGTGTCTGTTGTATCAAGGGCCTATTAAACAGCTAGTGCATGATTTTAAATTCTATGCCTCTCCGAGGGCGGGCACACTATTAGCTGAACTGATGCTGTTAACTCCGCCGGTGACCCAGAGTGACGCACTATTGCCGGTACCTATGACCGCTACACATGCCCGCACACGAGGGTTCAACCACTCTCACTGGCTGACGGAACAGCTCAGCGGACAGCTTGGAGTACCAATGGTGACTGCCAAGCGAGTAAAGGATGCCCCCTCCCAGCGCACGTTGAACCGACGTCAACGGGCTGCCAACCTGACGAACGCCTTTGTATTTGAATCACCGCCTCCGGCGCATTTATTAATCATCGATGATGTTGTTACTACCGGTTCTACCGGAAATGCGCTGGCTACTGCTGCGCTCAAAGCAGGTGCGCAGCGCGTCGATATTTGGGCCGTTGCACGGACACCGCTTGGCACGAGTTGAAGCATCACCGCGAATGTGGTGATTATCCCAGATGTAATGTTCGCTACCTAAGCGATAAAATCAACTCATTGAGGATTCGCTTGCTTAGATTGAATTTTTTAAGAACTTAGCCTCGTATGATGAAATTTTCCCATTGTCGAAAGGTGTTATAACCGAGCCGGAAAAACTACATAAGCCAAGGCAAAGTCAGATGAAAGCTATTGACGAAGCTAGTCTGAAGCTAAGAAAACACAAAGTGTGGGGAGGGCCTGCTACTCATACTGGTAGAGCAATAAAGGGCTTCGTTTTATCGGATACACTGAGAAAATTCACTAGCATGCCAAAATTTTTTACTTGAGCTAACCAAAATCCTACCCACTAGCTATAAATGATGTTGAGAACTTCAATTTCTGCAGTTTAAATTTTTTTATTCTCAATAAATCAATTAAAATCATTTGCTTAGAGATGAGTTGTGCCATCAAAAGCAAAATTTTCACTTCTTGGTTTACCAGCCACTGTGCATCCAGAAAGGAACACTATTCCCATAATAGCTAATGCTAACTTGATCATTTGTTATTTACTTTTCTTATATGAATATATTTTTCTGATCAATTTTAATAAATATCTTTGAATCAATAACATAGAATTTTGTTGTGCCCGTGGTTATCACTGCTCTTTTTTTTGTGTGGTGCCTTTGGTGTTTTTAAGGTGGGTTATTTTTTATTTTTATTTAAAATCAATGGTATAAAAGTGCATCACATGCGTATTTGTTAGTGTGGTCACCACCGGTGCCACTGGCCATACATTGGCGCGGGCCGCACTCGACGCGGGCGCAAAGCGCGTTGATATTTGGGCGGCCGCGCGGACACCGTTAGGCAAGGCTTGATAGAATAGCCTTTTTGCCGATTCAACAGCCTATTTGCCAACCCAGGAGTGGCCGATGTCACACCCGTTTAGCTCTCTTTCGCCTGATTTGGTGATGTCTGCAGTGGAGTCGCTGGATATTTGGCCTGCCGGCGAGCCTTTTGCGCTGAACAGTTATGAAAACCGTGTGCTGTTGTTTCGCGATGGCGACGGCAAAAATTGGATCGTCAAGTTTTACCGGCCTGACCGCTGGTCCGATGAGGCGATCCAGGAAGAGCACGACTTTTTACAGGAGCTGGCTGAGCAACAGGTGCCCGTCGTTGCCCCTTGGCGTGATAAGGCGGGTACGTCGTTACACTATTTTAAAGCCTTTCGGTTTACGCTGTTTCCCCACTGCCCCGGCCAGGCGCCGGAGTTGGATAACCCTTCGCACCTGTTTGCCATGGGGGAGTTGCTGGGGCGGTTACACGAAGTGGCGGCTAAAAAAACCTTTCAGCACCGCCCGCGATTAGAGATGGCTAGCGGTATTCTTGATGCTCAGCAGCGCGTGCTGGGCAGTGATTGGATGAATCGTCATCAGCGCCGGGCCTATGATGGTGTGATAGAGAAGGTGTATCAGCAGCTTATTAAACATGACGTGCCTGCTAGCAGTATGATTCGATGCCATGGCGACTGCCATTTGGGCAATGTGCTGGGGCGTGACGAGCACTTTACGCTGGTCGATTTTGACGACTGCACCATGGCCCCTGCCATGCAGGATATCTGGATGCTACTGCCCACCGATGACCCTCAGGGGTGGCGATCCTACTTGAGTGAAATTACCGAAGGGTATGAAGAGACGCGCCCATTTCCTACCGAGCAGATGTCGCTTATTGAGCCGCTTAGAAGTTATCGGCTGATCAGGCACTCAGCGTGGCTGGTATCACGCTGGGACGATCCTGCTTTTCCACGAGCGTTTCCGTGGCTGGCGGACAGCGGCTATTGGGATCAGCATATCCGCCAATTAGAGCAGCAGTGCCTTCAGTTAGGCAATCCGCGCTGGTTGGCATAGCTGCCCTTGATATACCAACAGCATCCAATAAATTACCTACTCAACTTCCGGGTCAGCATCTTCACGCGGTATGGGATTTGCGACCCCTTCGCCATTGGCCTGCTGGCGCTGCTGATTAAGCGCTTCAGAAGGGTTGTCCAGCTCTTCAATCTCAACGGGTTGGTTCAGCGTGAGAAGGAAGGGCTGGCCTGGGGAGAGGGTGCACGCGGCATCCTCGCAGGCAATGCCGTATTGACCATCTTCGCCATAGGCGCTGGCACTAAATTCACCGGTGAAGATATTGCTGTCAGCGTCGTGTGTTTCAATGCACGTTGCTTCTTGGGTGGTCACGCGAATACGCTCATCGACCCGTTGCGCACTGCCTACAATGACACAGTATTCGGGTAAAGAGTGCGAGGCGCTGGCGGCTTGAGTAGGGTGCAGCAAAATATCGTTCAGGCGCGCTTGGTTTGACTCAAACGCAAGCTCTTCAACAACTTCGACGCCGACGGTTGCTTCATTGGGCAGAGAAAGCGTGGCTTCAGAAGCTATGGCCACTAGCGGCGTAGCAAAAAAGGGGGCCACGAGGGCGGTTAACCAAAAAGGCGTTGGCTTAAATGACATGGCGAGCTCTCAATGTGGGCGCCTGCAATAAAGGCAGTAAAATAAAAACGCTTAATTATATCACAGGCCCCTAGGCTGCAAAGTTAACGACGCGGCGCTCTGCCGCAGGTAAACGGGCCACAGGCAGCCGAGATGCGGTAAAATACATGCTTTGCTTAATACTCGTTGTGCGGACTCTAGTGAAGGTATATCTTTTGTACAATGTTTGCAGAGGAAGCGTTGTTTAACGTCGCTTCTACAATGGTCTTACTTTTCAAGCGCAAGGGGATAGACCTTGGCAACCGCCTGGACGCGATTGCGCATAGCTTTTGAGATAGTTTTTAAGATGGTTTTTGATCTAGTTTTTGATGAGGCTAAATATGTCCGATGATATCGCTGAGCACTACCGCCAGATAATCTCAGCACTTGGCGAAGACCCTGAACGCGAAGGGCTACGAGATACGCCGAAGCGTGCGGCCAAGGCCATGCAGTTTCTCAATGCGGGCTACACTCAGTCATTGGACGACATTATTAATGGTGCGGTGTTTGAGTCGCAAACGGATGAAATGGTGCTGGTAAAAGACATTGAGCTCTACTCAATGTGTGAGCATCATCTGCTGCCGTTTATCGGCAAATGCCATATTGCCTATTTGCCCAACGGTAAAGTGTTAGGACTGTCTAAATTTGCGCGGATTGTCGATATGTTTGCCCGCCGTATGCAGATTCAGGAGAACCTCACCCGCGAGATCGCCGAGGCCGTGCAGGACGTTACCCAGGCCAAAGGCGTTGCCGTCGTCATTGAGGCGCGACACCTTTGCATGATGATGCGTGGCGTAGAGAAGCAAAACTCCAGCATGACATCATCGGTAATGCTAGGCGGGTTTCGCAGCAATCAAGCGACTCGGCAAGAGTTTTTAATGCTTATTAGCTAAATTTGCCGGTAGTCTGTGGCCACTAGAACACGCTGGAAATTTGGTTTGAAGGGGTGTTTCGTCTTAGCATGAAGACGTTAATGAGCCTAGAAGGCCATCATTTTGGTCAGGAGCCTGTCATGGAAGCGCTTAAAGAAACACAGCTATATTGCCCCTTTGCCTATATTGACGGCAGTTGGGTCGCGGCTGATAGCGGTGAGCAGATTACCGTATTAAACCCGGCCACCGGTGAATCGATTGGCGACATTCCTCGCCTGGGTAAAGCCGAGACCGAGCGGGCCATTGATGCGGCGGATGCTGCACTACCGGCTTGGCGAGCGATGACTGCCCAAGAACGCGCTGATTTGCTGTTGAAGTGGCACGATTTGATGCTGGAGCACCAGCAGGATCTGGCCATGCTGATGACCTATGAGCAGGGCAAGCCACTTAAGGAAGCCGCCGGTGAAATCGCTTACGCGGCCAGCTTTTTACGCTGGTTTGCCGAAGAAGCGCGGCGCGTTTACGGCGAAACGATTCCCGCAGCAAAAGCTAATCAACGTATCGTCGTTACCAAACAGCCGGTGGGGGTTGTCGGCGCGATAACGCCGTGGAATTTTCCTGCTGCGATGATTACCCGCAAAGCCGGGGCGGCATTGGCGGCTGGCTGCACAATAGTCGTTAAGCCGGCTAGCCAGACGCCGTTTTCTGCTACGGCCCTGGCACTGTTGGCAGAGCGTGCAGGCATCCCGCGTGGGGTTTTTAACGTAGTGCCGGGTAGCGCTAGCGATATCGCCCAGGCGATGACGCAGTCGCCCAAAGTGCGCAAAATCACCTTCACCGGTTCGACCGAAGTGGGTCGCAAGCTGATGGCCCAGGCAGCGGAACATATCCAGAAAATATCGTTAGAGCTGGGCGGTAATGCGCCCTTTATCGTGTTTGAGGATGCCGATTTAGACGCTGCCGTGGAGGGTGCTATGGCCGCCAAGTTCCGCAACGCCGGGCAAACCTGTGTCTGCACTAATCGCTTCCTCGTCCAGTCCAGCGTGATTAATGCCTTTTGTGAAAAATTAGCGGTCGCCATGAATAGCGAGTTGCATGTGGGGGATGGCACCAAACCCAACATTAATATCGGCCCGTTAATTGATGATAACGCGGTAAAAAAAGTCAGCGAGCATGTGCAGGACGCCATCGATAATGGTGCTGAGCTGCTGCTGGGCGGCCACCCGCATCCGCTGGGCGGCAATTTCTTTACCCCGACGCTGATCAGTTTTGCCACAGACAAAATGAAAGTGGCCCACGAAGAGACCTTCGGGCCACTGGCCGCTGTCTTCCCGTTTGACGATGAAGAGACCGCGATTGAGATGGCCAATGACACCCAGTATGGCTTGGCGTCCTATTTTTACTCCCGTGATCTTGCCCGCGTATGGCGCGTAGCCGAGGCGCTGGAGTACGGTATGGTGGGCATTAATACTGGTGCCATTTCCAACGCTGCCGCGCCTTTCGGCGGGGTAAAAGCCTCGGGTCTAGGCCGCGAGGGTGGTCATCAGGGCTTGGAAGAGTACTTGGAAACCAAGTATCTGTGTATTGACCTTGGCTAAGCGTTATAGCATCGCTTATTGCAAAGAAGCGTGAAAAAAGAGCGTGAAAAAGCCCCGCCGGCACAGTGCCGGTGGGGCTTTGGCGTTTTTGCAGGTGTTAAAAAAAGCCTTTAGTGGCGGAAGTGGCGCATACCGGTAAATACCATGGCAATGCCGGCTTCGTTGGCTGCATCGATGACTTCCTGGTCGCGCATGGAGCCGCCGGGCTGAATAACGGCGGTAATGCCTGCCGCCGCCGCGGCGTCGATGCCATCACGGAAGGGGAAGAAGGCGTCAGAGGCCATTACCGAGCCGGGCACCGAAAGCCCTTCATCAGCGGCTTTAATACCGGCGATCTTGGCCGAGTAAACGCGGCTCATTTGCCCGGCGCCCACGCCCACGGTTTGGCCCTCTTTGGCGTACACAATGGCGTTAGATTTAACAAATTTGGCTACCCGCCAGGCAAAGGCCAGATCACGCAGCTCCTGCTCGCTGGGCGCGCGCTGGCTAACCACGGTCAGTTCGTCGCGGGATACCATGCCGTCGTCGCGCTGTTGTACCAGCAAGCCGCCGTTGACGCGCTTAAAGTCCAGCGCTGGCTGTTGTTCACCGGGCCAGTGAGCGCTGACGTCCAACAAGCGTACGTTTTGCTTGTTCGCCACAATGGCGGCGGCTTCGTCGCTGACGCCGGGGGCTATAATCACCTCGACAAACTGGCGGTCGATAATCGCCTGGGCGGTTTCCGCATCCAGCGGCGTATTGAAGGCGATAATGCCGCCAAACGCGCTGGTAGGGTCTGTGGCAAACGCTTTGTCATAGGCCGCAAGCGCGGTGGCGCCAATAGCGACGCCGCAGGGGTTGGCGTGCTTAACGATAACGCAGGCCGTCTCGTTAAAGGCCTTGACGCACTCAAAGGCGGCGTCGGTATCGGCGACATTGTTATACGACAGCGGTTTGCCCTGGAGCATTTTTGCAGTCGCAACGCTGGGTTCACTCGCCTGAGGGTCTACGTAGAAGGCTGCTTGCTGATGGGGGTTTTCGCCGTAACGCATATCCTGTTTTTTAGCTAGCTGCAGGTTAAAGGTGCGTGGGAAAGCTTCATCGGCAGTCGATACTTTGCGGCCTAGGTAGCCAGCAATGGCGCCATCGTAGCCAGCGGTGTGCTCAAAGGCTTTTACTGCTAAATCAAAACGCGTGGCGCGACTGACCTGACCATCTTGAGCGGCCAGCTCGCCAAGCACTCGCGGGTAGTCGCTACTATTGACCACAATGGTGGTGTAGGCATGGTTTTTGGCGCAGGCGCGAACCATAGTGGGGCCGCCGATATCGATATTCTCGATGGCATCTTCTAGCGTGCAGTCGGGCTTGGCGACGGTGGCCGCAAATGGGTAAAGATTGACCACCACCATATCGATCGGGGTGATGTCGTTCTCGGCCATTACCGCATCATCCTGGCCGCGGCGGGCCAAAATGCCGCCATGAATTTTCGGGTGCAGCGTTTTAACCCGGCCATCCATAATTTCGGGGAAGCCAGTGTGCTCAGAGACTTCTTTCACTGGGATGGCATTTTCTTGCAGCAAGCGGAAAGTACCACCGGTGGAGAGCAGTTCAATACCCTGCTCAGTGAGGCCGCGGGCGAATTCCACAATGCCGGTTTTATCCGAAACGCTCAGCAGGGCGCGGCGGACGGGGGTAGCGTTGCGGTCAGTCAGGGGAGGATTATCAGCCATAACAGGGGTATCAACCATTAGAGTGCTCGTGTGCAGAGTCGAGAATTAAAAACAACAACGCCCCTGGGTTTATGGGGCGTCACCTTCGATAAGTCCGTATAGCTTGAGTTTTTTGCGCAGCGTGCCTCGGTTCAGCCCCAGTACGTCTGCGGCCCGGGTCTGGTTGCCATCGGTGTGCTCCAGGACGCAGGCAAGCAAAGGCGCCTCTACTTCAGCCATCACCATGGCATAAAGGTCACTAGCCTGGCTGCCGTCCAAATGCTCAAAGTAGCGGCGCATGGCCGTCTCCACAGCCTCACGGAGTGGCTGTGGCGGTGCGTTAGCCGCAGGATCCGCGAGCGTGCCTGCTAAATGCGCGTTGCTTTCGTAAAAAGCATCGCTGGAATAGGCGTCGCTGGAGTAGCTGTCACTAGATAGAAGATCGCGTTCGGTCATGCAGCATAGCTTCCTTTGGCTAGCAAACGCGTGGCGGCGCCGGGGGCCATCGCGTCGTTGATCCAATCAAATTGCGTTTCAGGTGACGCTAACGCATTGAACTGCTGCTTAAGTGCGCGCTGTTGTGGCGGCGTAAAGCGTTGGTCATCGCTGAGGTACCAGCCGACATGTTTGCGGGCAATACGCACGCCCATGGTGGTGCCATAAAACTCATGCAACGCTTCGACGTGGCCGTGAAGCACCTCATGGCGCTCCGTAAGGCTGGGTAGCGCCATCCGCTCTCCATATTGGAGGTAGTGGCTGATCTGTTGAAAGATCCACGGGTTGCCCTGGGCACCACGGCCGACCATTACGGCATCAGCGCCGGTATAAGCGAGAACCTCGGCGGCTTTTTCGGGACTTGTTATGTCGCCATTCGCAATCACTGGTATCGATAAGTGAGCCTTGATCTCAGCAATCGTGTCGTACTCTGCCTGTCCAGTATAGCGTTGTTGGCGATGTCGGCCATGTACAGCGAGCGATTGAATACCGGCTGACTCGGCGAGCCGGGCAATACGCAGGGCATTGTTTGATTCGGCGCACCAGCCCGTGCGTATTTTTAGCGTCACGGGTATATCAACCGCTGCCACCACCGCTTCAAGAATCTCGGCCACCAGGGCTTCATCGCGAAGTAACGCTGATCCGGCTGCTTTGTTGCATACTTTTTTGGCCGGGCAGCCCATGTTGATATCAATAATCTGTGCACCCAGCTCGGCATTCAAGCGCGCCGCTTGGGCGAGCATGTCCGCGTCGCCACCGGCGATTTGCACCACCCTCGGGTCGGGCTCACCTTGGTGGTCCATGCGCAGCTGAGATTTACGAGTATGCCATAAGCTAGGGTCTGAAGTGACCATTTCGCCTACTACCCAGCCAGCCCCAAGCCGCCGACATAGCTGGCGAAAAGGCCGGTCGGTGACGCCGGCCATTGGCGCAAGCATTACCCGATTAGGTAATGCAAAGGCCCCAATGGTGGGTAATGTATCGATTGAGGTCATGGCGTCAGGCTTAGTTGGTTATGAGCTGTGAGTACTGGTGTACGAGTACGGTCTGGCGCGAGTAGGCGTTTCAAGGGGGCATATGATACGCCCACTCGGTGATGGGGTGAAGGCCAATTACCGCTTTAACGCGGACGCATGCCGCTAACTCTTACCCAGCCTTCTCGCACCACCGGCTCATCCATAGCGATACCTTGCGCTGCATAGGCGTCGTAAACATCATCGGCCTGGTTGGCCAAAATCCCCGACAGCGCAATGCGTCCGCCTGGCGCCACGTGCCCGGCAATCATGGGCGCGAGTTCAATCAGCGGGCCCGCTAAGATATTGGCGGTCACAATAGGGTAGTCGCCACTATCGCTTAACTGCTCAGGGTAGTAGAGGGTTAAAGCCGACTCGGCGATAGCGTTCCGCTCAGCATTGTCTCGGCTGGCCTGCAGCGCCTGGGGGTCTATATCGGTGGCGTCTGCGTGACTAGCGCCCAGTTTAAGTGCTGCAATAGCGAGAATGCCGGAGCCGCAGCCTACATCCAGGACAGGTTGCTGGGCTAAATGGCCAGCCACCGCCAGTTCATCCAGCCACTCCAGGCAAAGCGCTGTGGTGGGATGGGTACCGGTGCCAAAGGCAAGGCCAGGGTCGAGAATCAGGTTAACGGCGTCGGCCTCGGGTGGTTCGTGCCAGCTGGGCACGATCCATAGCCGCTGGCCCATGCGCAAGGGGGTGAAGTCATCCATCCACTCCCTCTCCCAATCCCGATCAGCGAGCAGCTCATACTCGATGGTGGGGCAGGGCTCACCGGGCATCTGCTCTGACCAGGCGGCCTCAATGCGCTCCAGCATGCTCTCGACGCCCTCCAGGTCATCGTAGAGGCCAGTGAGGATGGTATCCTCCCACAGCGGTGTTGTGCCCCGCTCGGGCTCAAATACCGGATCGTCGTGGGCGTCCTGAAGGCCAATGGCCGTCGCACCTTCGTCAAGCAGCAGTTCTTCGAGGAACTCTGCCTGTTCGGGAGCGACGTGGGCTTTGAGTTGAAGCCAGGGCATGGAGAGTCTCCGCGGGGCGAATGAAAGGCAAAAACAGTAAAGGCAAATACAGTAAAGACAAAAACGGGGTGGACATGGCCACCCCGCTGGGCATCAAGCATAGCGCTGGAAGACGTTAACTGCTGAGTTTCTTTTCCAGGTAGTGAATGTTGACGCCGCCTTGACGGAAATAGCTGTCGCGAACCAAATCCTTTTGCAGATCGATATTAGTTTTAATACCTTCCACCAGCAGCTCGTCGAGGGCATTGCGCATCCGCGTCAGGGCTATTTCACGATCGGCGCCCCAGGTGATCAGTTTGCCAATCAGGGAGTCATAGTGCGGCGGCACGGTGTAGCCTGTGTAGAGGTGAGAGTCCATACGAACCCCCAAGCCACCCGGTGCGTGGAACAGCGTTACCTTGCCGGGTGAAGGCATAAAGGTACGCGAGTCTTCGGCATTGATCCGGCACTCAAAGGCGTGGCCATTGAGCTGCACATCTTCCTGACGAATCGAAAGCGGCAGGCCTGAGGCAATGCGCAGTTGCTCTTTGACGATATCCACGCCTGTGACCATTTCGGTAACCGGGTGTTCTACCTGAACGCGGGTGTTCATCTCAATGAAAAAATACTCGCCGTCTTCGTACAAGAACTCAAAGGTGCCGGCCCCACGATAATTAATCTTAATGCATGCTTGGCGGCATGCTTCAAGCACCTGAGCGCGGGCTTCCGGGTCAAGGCCTGGCGCGGGGGCTTCTTCAAGTACTTTTTGGTGACGGCGTTGCAGCGAGCAGTCGCGGTCATAAAGATGAATCGCGTTGCCCTGACCATCGGCAAGTACCTGAACTTCGACATGGCGCGGTTTTTCAAGGAATTTTTCCATGTAAACTGTGCCATCACCAAAGGCGGCGTGGGCTTCAGTGCGCGTCACCGTAATAGCCGAAAGCAGGTGGCCTTCGGTGTGTACCACGCGCATGCCGCGACCACCGCCGCCAGAGGCGGCTTTAATGATTACCGGATAACCAATGCGGCGTGCCGTGGCGAGATTAGTCGCGTCATCGTCACCCAAGGGGCCGTCTGAGCCGGGCACCGTGGGAACGCCGGCTTCCTTCATTGACTGGATGGCGCTGACTTTGTCGCCCATCAGGCGAATCGTTTCTGCGCGCGGGCCAATGAAGGTGAAGCCCGAGCGTTCAACCTGTTCGGCAAAATTGGCATTTTCAGACAAAAAACCGTAGCCAGGATGAATAGCGGTTGAGTCAGTAACTTCAGCGGCGCTGATCAGGGCCGGAATATTTAAATAAGATTGCGCTGACGAAGCCGGGCCAATACACACGGCTTCATCCGCCAGGCGAACGTGCATGAGTTCACGATCAGCTTTGGAGTGTACCGCTACGGTTTTGATGCCCAGTTCTTTACAGGCCCGTAGGATACGAAGGGCAATCTCGCCGCGGTTGGCGATAAGTACCTTGTCCAGCATGGGAGAGTCCACCCGTGTTGAAAATGAAAGATTAAGCGATAACGATCATGGGTTGATCGAATTCCACTGGTTCGCCATCTTCCACTAGGATGGCTTCAACCACACCGTCGTGGTCAGCTTCAATCTGGTTCATCATTTTCATGGCTTCAATGATGCATATGGTATCGCCCTGCTTGACGCTATCGCCAACTTCCACAAAGGATTTGGCGCCAGGCGCCGGGCTGCGGTAGAAGGTGCCAACCATGGGCGAATTGACTGCTTCACCACGGTAGCTAACGCCCTGAGGCTCAGCTTCAGCAGCCGGTGCTGCCGCCGGAGCGCCCGCTGCAGGCGCTGGCGCATAGCCAGGCTGCTGCGCATATTGCGGCATCTGCTGTGGCTGCCACGAGGCGCCATTAGGGTGGCGGCTGATACGTACTGACTCTTCGCCTTCCTGAATTTCAATCTCGCTAATATTGGATTCTTCGAGCAGCTCAATCAGTTTCTTAACTTTGCGGATATCCATGGCATAGCCCCATCAATGTCATAACAGAAGATTATGAAAAATAGTCACAGAGCTAACCCCAGCCAGCAGGCGAGGGTGCTGTGCGGCACTTATGTAAGCGCAGTAAACCAAATGTAAAAATGAAGAGAACGCTGCATTTTAGCGAACGTTACCCCGTTCTCACCGTTAAAAAGCAAGTTTTTAGCTAATATGGCAGCGGAGTTTGCCGAAAAAGTGCCAGGATGTCCAGCAACAGCCTAAGTCAACGTCTATATCTGCTTGTCGCTAAGAATTAAACGACTGTTTGACGATGTTCGCTGCAAAAAGCCGTTTTAGAGCTTCAACGTGCTGCTATGACAGGGATTGAAATCAACGGTTCACTAGCCATTGGCTGACTGTTTCGAGATGCTCGTGCAGTTGGTCGGCAGTCACTTCACCTTGGATGCGTGCAGGGCGGATCTCTTCACCCTGGCTAAAAAACAGCAGGCTGGGAGGGCCGAAAAGATTGAATTGGTCAAGCAACTCACGACTCTGGACGTTAGTGTGGGTGACATCGGCGGCGATCAAGGTGTAATTGCTTAGCGCTGCGGCAACCTGTGGGTCGGGATAAACATCCCGCTCCAGCAACTTGCAGGAAATGCACCAGTCGGCGGTAAAGTGAACAAACACAGGCTGATTAGCGCCTTCAGCTTGGGCAATTGCCGCTTCAAGCTCAGTTAAGCTGCTTACCTCAGTAAAGTCGAGTGTTGCTGCTTGCTGCTCGCCGGAAAGGCTGGACGTTGCCGCGAGAGGGCGCAGGGGGTTACTGCCACCTTGAGCGGCACCAATTACCAGCACTATCCCCCAGACCAACAGCATTAGCCCCAGCGTTTGGCGTGCCCGCGGCCACCCCTGTGGTTGATTGAAATTTAACGCCCCCAAGGCGAGCGCTGTGCCAATCGCCAGCGCTGCCCATAGCAAAAGCGCAATGGGCGCGGCCACTAAACGCTCGATCATCCAAATCGCGACGCCCAACAACAAAAGTCCAAAGGCAATTTTTACCCCATTCATCCAGGCGCCCGAGCGGGGCAGCAGCGTGGTGCCAAAGGTGCCGACTAACAGTAGCGGTACGCCCATACCCATGCCCAACGCAAACAGCACCGCGCCGCCCATCGCCGCATCACCGGTCGACGAGATAAACACCAGCGCGCCCGCTAAGGGTGCTGTTACACAGGGTGACACCACCAGCACCGAGAGGGCGCCAGCCAAGGCCAAGCCCGCCGGGCCACTGCGCTGTGCCCGGGTCTGCCAAGCGTCAATACGGTTGGCTAAGCGGGGCGACAGGTTAAGGTTAAAGGCCCCGAACATGGCCAGGGCAAAGAGCGTGAACAGCACGGCAAAGGTGATTAATACCGGGGCTGACTGTAGCCGCGCTTGAAGATTAAGCCCGGCGCCAAACAGCCCCATTAACACCCCAGCCAGGGCGTAGGTCAGCGCCATGCCGAGTACATAGCTAAACGAGAGGGCAAAGGCGCGAGGGCGGGTAGGGTTTTGACCCACCACGATCGATGACAAAATCGGAATCATCGGCAGCACGCAGGGGGTAAAGGTAAGCCCCAGGCCAGCAATAAAAAACAGCCCCAGCGCTAGCGGCAAGCTGGCATCGCTGATCAAAGCACTGAAGCGGCTGTCTTCGCTTTGGGGGGCGGCGAAGTCGCCCGGGTTTGTGGTGTTAGGTGCCGAGGAATCAGCCACTTGATTGGATGCGGTAGGGTCTTCCCAGCCGGAAAACTGGCTGGGTGGTTCTGTTTCGCTGGCCTGCAGTTGCATGCGTTCAGGTGGATAGCATAAGCCCGCATCTGCACAGCCTTGAAACGTTAGCTCTACCTTTAAGGGGCCTGAGTAGGGGGCATCCAGAGGGACTTTAAACACTAGCGAATCGCGAAATACATACACATCGCCCATAAATTCATCGTTGGTAAAGATGCCTTGGGGGATGATGGGTTCGCCGAGGCTGACACCCTCTGTTTGGCTGACTACTGCAAACTGGTGACGATAGAGATAGTACTCGTCGGCGATATCCATGCCGATATAGAGCGTATCGCCATCATGCCAAGCAGTCGGTTGAAAGGCTTCCATCACCGGCAAAAAATCGTCTTGGTTACTTGACGATGAAAACCATTGAGCGTGTGCACTTAGCGGCAACAAGCCGAGAAAAAAAACCAATAACGACAATAGGCTCAGGCGTTTAACAGATAACACGGTGCGTCCTTAATCAATGGCAGCGCAATGAAAGGCGAATAGCATACCGCAACCTTGAGCCCCTGGCGTATACGCTGCGGTGACGTGACGCGGTTCCTAACAGTGCCTTAATCCTGTGCTCATAAAAAGACCGCCCTAAGGCGGCCTCTTGTCTCATTGGCGACGGAGAGATACATCGCAGCGCGATGGCTATGCTTTTTGATAGGCAGCCACGGACTTTTCAATTGCCTTGCGAGCAGCGTCAGCGC
This sequence comes from Halomonas sp. AOP13-D3-9, assembly GCF_052379125.1. Classification (NCBI taxonomy): domain Bacteria; kingdom Pseudomonadati; phylum Pseudomonadota; class Gammaproteobacteria; order Oceanospirillales; family Halomonadaceae; genus Halomonas; species Halomonas sp. AOP13-D3-9. The sequence continues at coordinate 27,375 of NZ_JBQSYH010000009.1, forward strand.
CTTCCCAAGACTCTACTTTTACCCATTTGCCTTTTTCGAGATCTTTGTAGTTCTCGAAGAAGTGCGCAATCTGTTGGCGCAGTAACTCGGGCAGGTCGGTAGCTTCATGGACATCGTCGTAGAGCGAGCTGAGCTTGGCATGGGGTACGCAGATCAACTTGGCGTCTTCACCGGCCTCGTCGGTCATGTTGAGAATGCCGACCGGGCGTGCGCGAATAATGCTGCCAGGTTGAACCGGGTGCGGAGTTACCACCAAGGCGTCCAGAGCATCGCCATCATCGGCCAGAGTGTGCGGGATAAAGCCATAGTTGGCGGGGTAGAACATCGGGGTGGCCATAAAGCGGTCAACGAGGAGAGCGCCCATGTCCTTATCGATTTCGTATTTAATGGGGTCGTGGTTAGCTGGAATTTCGATCACCACGTAAACGTCGTTGGGGAGATCCTTTCCAGCGGGGATATTATCGAAGTTCATCGTTGATTCCTTGGTAGTGCTGTGGCTAAAGTCGTGCGGTGATTAGGCAATCGTTTCAAAGTCGTTTATGGCGAAGAATTATACGAACATGGCTGCCCGATTACCAATGCGACATAGGTTGGCCGTAAGCGATACCCATGCCTCCTTAAAAACAGGCGAATACGATAGAGACGTTTGGTGGGCATCGTTTCTGCTCTGCTGCGTGTATCATAGGCAGCGTTTATTGACAGTATTGGTTGACAGTGATGTCCCTCGATCGAGTCGGCAGCCTAGGAGGATGACTTGTCGCACGCCCAATTGCTCATCAGTTATGGTCAAGCGTTTGTCGCGCCCGATAGGCGCCTGCACCGCAGTTCAATGTCGGTTCGCTTTCCTGAAGCGCCGCTGCTTCGCGCCAAAGGCGGCTGCGCGGTGATTAGCGACTCCATTTCACGCAATACCATGGCCAAGCAGGCGGGGGATATCAGTGTACGCGGCTTCCTGGCCGACTATTTTTCTACCCCCGACCACTGGGATGTTAAAACGTCGGCCACCCGCGTACTGCGCGCGCTCAACAGCTGGTGTTACAGCCAAAGCCAGCATGTTAAAGAAGGCAGTTTTGTCTCCTCTATGTCGGCGATGGTATTTCGTGGTCGCGAAGCCCACCTGTTTCATATGGGCGATACGCTGGTGTTTCGTTTACGCGGCGCGGAGTTTGAGCAATTAAGCCGCGACCATGTGACCGACTTGGGCGGCTATCGCTACCCTTCACGGGCGCTGGGTATGGACGGCAGTGTCGATATTGATTACACCCACGTTGCGCTTAAACAGGGCGATCTGTTCCTGTTTACCACCCAGGGCGTGCGCGGCACGCTGCTGCCTTCCGACTATGTGCGCCTGATTCGTCAGGACGCTAGTGATCTGGATGCAGCTTGCGAGCGCTTAGCCGATGAGGCCAAACAGCGCGCCCAGGAGCGCGGCTATGGTGGGGATCAGTTCTGTTTCCAGCTGGTACGTATAGACGAACTACCCGATGAGGTCACCGAACACCCAGGGCAGCTATACGGCGACCTGCCGATTCCCCCTGAGCTGGCACCGGGTGAGCGTTTAGACGGCCTGGAGATTCTCGCCGTGCTATCGCGAACGGCCCAGTCGCGGGTTTATCGGGTCCGTGATGTGCATAGCGAACGGGAAATGGTCATGAAAGCGCCTAGCCCTGAGCTTTCGCTGCGCAATGCTTATCTTGAGCACTTTCTGCTCCAACAGTGGGTAGTGGAGCGCGTCAATTCGCCCTTTGTAGTGAAGGTGATGGAGCCATCTCGGCCGCGCCGCTACCTGTATTATTTGATGCAACATATAGAAGGCGAGACGCTGCGGCAATGGGCGGAGCGCCATCCTCAAGCCAGCCTGACCCAGCGCCTGGATATTGCCAATCAGCTGGGTAAAGCGGTGCAGGCGCTGCATCATCGGGAAATCATTCATCAGCAGATCAATCCCGATAATATTTTGATCGATCCCCACGGCAAACTCGTGCTCACCGATTTTAGTGCCTGCCATATGCGCGATGGGGAAGGGCACCGCCACTCAGGTGAGTTGCTCAGGCAGATTGGCTTTAACGAACACACCGCACCTGAGTACGCCCTGGGCGACAGCATCGGCCGCCGCAGTGATCAGTACTCGCTAGCTTCCACTACTTACTGGCTATTGACCGGCGCTTTGCCCTATACGCTAACGCCCAACCGCTTGCGCAGCCATACCGACCTCGAGGATTTGACCTATCGCAGCGCGCGTACCACTAACCCAGAAATCACGCCAGAACTAGACGATGCGCTTCGCCGTGCCTTGGACCCTCAAAGGGCGCTGCGGTTTAGGCGCATGTCCGAGTTTTTGCATGCGTTGAGGGTGCCGCTTGGGCGGTTACCCCATCGGGAAGAGAACCGCCAGGAGCCGCGGCGTTTTTGGCAGGGCGTGGCGGGCATTCTGTTACTGCTGCTAGTGCTTTCCTGGTTGTTGCGCTAAGCCCAAGAGCAGCGAACTGGACATAAAACGGGGCGATGAATCACTTCATCGCCCCGTTTTTATTGCTGCTATCTTAATCGCTCTACGTTAGCTGCTTACAGCGTAAAAATAGGCAGCTTGCGCTCTGCTTTGGCCAGTTTCAGCTTAGCCACTTTAGGCAGGCCGTTTTCAAACGGCGGAAAGTCCTCGCCCTGAATCAGCGGTGAGAGATAGTCACGGCAGGTCTGGGTAATGGCAAAGCCGTTTTCGCTGATAAAGTCCCGGGGCATGAACTTCTCTTGGTTAGCCACCTGGGAGAGCGGGGCGGAGATCACATCCCACTGGTAGGGCGCCTGGGAGATACGGCGAATAGCGGGCATCATGGCGTTTTTACCCGCCAGCGCCAAGGTGACCGCTTCGCGGCCCACCGCATAGGCTTGTTCAACGTCGGTTTTAGACGCCAAGTGACGCGCCGCACGCTGGAGGTAATCAGCCACCGCCCAGTGATACTTGTAGCCCAAATCCTGCTTGATCATACCGGCAAGCGTCGGGGCTACGCCGCCAAGCTGACGGTGGCCGAAGGCATCGGTATTACCCGCATCGGCCAGGAAGGTGCCATCTTCATAGCGAGCGCCTTCAGAAACCACAATAACGCAGTAGCCGTACTGCTTAACGCTCTCTTCAACCCGCGCCATGGCCGCTTTACGGTTAAACGGAATTTCCGGGAAGATAATCATATGTGGCGGCTCGCCTTCGGCTTCGCCTGCTAAACCACCGGCGGCGGCGATCCAGCCCGCGTGGCGGCCCATGACTTCAAGTACAAATACCTTGGTGGACGTTGCACACATGGAGGCGATATCCAGCGAGGCTTCCAGGGTCGAGGTGGCAATATACTTTGCCACGCTGCCAAAGCCTGGGCTGTTATCGGTAATCGGCAGGTCGTTATCCACGGTTTTAGGCACGTGGATAGCGGTTAGCGGATAGCCCAGCTTCTCGGAAAGCTGCGAGACCTTTAAGCAGGTGTCGGCGCTGTCACCGCCACCGTTGTAAAAGAAGTAGCGAATATCGTGGGCCTTGAAGACCTCGATCAAGCGCTCGTACTGGGTGCGATGGGTATCAATATCTTTCAGCTTATAGCGGCAGGAGCCGAAAGCGCCGCCCGGCGTATGACGAAGAGCGGCAATCGCTTCATCGCTCTCCTGGGTAACGTCGATCAGGTCTTCCGTTAAGGCACCGATAATACCGTTATGACCGGCGTAAACCTTGCCAATCTGATCGGGTGCTTGACGGCAGGCTTCGATAACGCCGCAGGCGCTGGCGTTGATTACGGCGGTGACACCACCGGATTGGGCGTAAAAGGCATTATGCTGGGCCATGGAAACGTCTCATCTCCTGAAAACGGTTGGGTAAATCGGCAACAATATTCCCACTGCTAGGTATGCGCTGCTTACAAACGGCTGTGGGATTACAAAATGGCGCTACTGCAATGTTGCAAAGTTTAGCGTAAAGCCCTGTTGACTGCATTAGCCGCAGCGGTCTGTTAGTCCCCGCCGTCCATCTCCTGTTCACGCTGGGCGAGCTGCCAGCCACCCAGGTCTTTATAGCGATTGACCATGGCGCAAAATAACTCTGCAGTGCGCTCGGTATCGTAGCGAGCGGAGTGGGCAGCCTTGTTGTCAAACTCAATGCCCGCGGCACGGCAGGCACGGGCAAGCACCGTTTGTCCATAGATCAGGCCTGCAAGGGTGGCGGTGTCAAAGCTTGAGAACGGGTGAAAAGGATTGCGCTTAATGCCGCAGCGATTGACCGCTGCGTTCAAGAAACCCTGATCGAATGCCGCATTATGGCCGACTAAAATGGCCCGTGTGCAGTCGTGGGCCTTGATTGATTTTCGGATTGGGCGGAAAATTTCCCCCAGCGCTTCAGACTCGCTCAGCGCTACCTGGCGGCGTAGCGGATCGTCTAGGTTAATACCGGTAAAATCGAGCGCGGACTGCTCCACGTTCGCCCCTTCAAAGGGCTGAATGTGGTAAGCATAGGTGGCATCAGGAAGCAGGTTGCCCTCCGGATCCATGGTCAGCGTGACGGCGGCTATCTCAAGTACGGCGTCGCCTTGGGCATTAAATCCCCCGGTTTCTAAATCAACGACCACGGGCAGGTAACTGCGAAAACGTTGGGCCATTAATTCGCGGGCAATTGCCTCGCTCATGCAGCTCTCCTTATCTTCAAGCGAGTAATAGTTAAAGCGAGTAATCAGTCAACATCAGCGGCAGACCACCGCTTTGAGTGGTGTGATTCTAGCAGCTTTAGCCCCCAGGCGTCGTTGACGGTATTCGCTGGGCATTGAGAACGCTATACTCAAGGTCTGTTTCAAAGGGCTATCTCAAAGGTCTATCTCAAAGGTCTAGCCCCGAGAGCGATCGCATTCGTCGAGCGCTAATGACAGATGTGGTTTTTTACTCATGAATTTCTTATCGTCAACGAGGAGCAAAGAATGTCCGATGTCAAAAAGGTTGTGCTGGCGTATTCAGGCGGCCTGGACACATCCGTAATCGTTAAGTGGTTGCAAGAGACCTACAACTGCGAGGTAGTGACTTTTACTGCCGACATCGGTCAGGGCGAAGAAGTCGAACCGGCGCGAACGAAAGCGCAAGCGCTTGGCGTAAAAGAGATTTATATTGAAGATCTGCGCGAAGAGTTCGTGCGTGACTACGTCTATCCGATGTTCCGCGCCAACACTATCTATGAAGGCGAATACCTGCTGGGCACCTCTATCGCTCGGCCGCTAATTGCCAAGCGCTTGATCGAAATTGCCAATGAAACCGGTGCCGACGCTATTTCCCATGGTGCGACGGGTAAAGGCAACGACCAGGTACGCTTTGAGCTCGGTGGCTATGCGCTTAAGCCTGGCGTCAAAGTGATCGCCCCTTGGCGTGAATGGGATCTAACCTCCCGCGAAAAGCTGATGGCTTACTGCGAAGAGCACAAAATCCCCGTCGATTTTGCCAATAAAAAGAAAAAGTCGCCCTACTCAATGGATGCCAACCTGCTGCATATCTCCTACGAGGGCGGCATCTTGGAAGATCCGTGGGCCGAAGCGGAAGACGATATGTGGCGCTGGAGCGTTTCTCCTGAAGCCGCACCTGATACCCCGACTTACGTTGAGCTGACGTATGAAAAGGGCGATATCGTGGCCATCGACGGCGAGCCCTTGAAAGCGCATGAAGTGCTTGAAAAACTCAACAAACTAGGTGGCGACAACGGTATCGGTCGGCTGGATATTGTTGAAAACCGCTACGTGGGCATGAAATCCCGCGGTTGTTACGAAACGCCAGGGGGCACCATTATGTTGCGTGCCCACCGTGCCATTGAGTCGCTAACCCTAGACCGCGAAGAAGCCCACCTGAAAGATCAACTGATGCCTAAATACGCGGAAGTGATCTACAACGGTTATTGGTGGAGCCCCGAGCGTCGCATGCTGCAGGCAGCCATTGACGAGACCCAAAAGAATGTATCGGGCGTCGTGCGTATGAAGCTCTATAAAGGCAACGCTATCGTGGTGGGGCGTAAGTCTGATGAGTCGCTATTTGATGAATCAATCGCTACCTTCGAAGATGATGCGGGCGCTTACGACCAGAAAGATGCAGAAGGCTTTATCAAGCTGAACGCGCTGCGGTTGCGTATTGCTGCAGGTAAGGGGCGCAAGCAGAGCTAAGTAAGCGCTGATAAAAGCAGCTTATATCTTGCAGGGCGGCCATCTCCTTTTCCGCCCTGCAAGCAAAGGAGCCATTATGCTTAAGAAATTATTTTCCGGTCTCTTCGGTAGTGATCGTCAGGCTGAGTCAGGTGCTACCACCAAAGCTGCTGAGCCGGTGGAATACAAAGGTTACGAGATTGTCTCTCAGCCAGACAATCAGAGCGGTCAGTACCGCGTCAGTGGCTGGATTCGCAAGGCCGTCGCTAGTGGTGAAACCCTGGAACACCGCTTTGAACGTTCCGATATGCTGCCAGGGCGAGATGCCTGCGATACCATGATGGTTACCAAAGCGCAGCGCTATATCGATGAAGTCGGCGAAGCGATGTTTGAGCCCGACCCTCGCCGGGCAGGCGATAGCGAGTAGTCATGCCGCCAAACACATTGAGTAAAGGAGGGCGTATGCGTGTAGTACACCAAGCCTCGCCCTGGCGCTCTCTATTCCATGAGAATGGAACGCTTAATACCTCGGCGCTCAATGCGCCGTTAGACCATCTGTTCTCTAAACGCTTCGCAAAGCTCTCCTCGCCGAACACCTCATTAGCGGACGCCTACGCTTGGCAACTGCCGCTGGTGGAAACATTGGTGCATTACGACCTGCCCGCCTGGCGTATTAGCCAGATTATAAGTGACCACAATGCGTCACTGTATCGCCAAGCTGTTGCGCTATCCCTGGACGAAATGCAGGCGCAAGGGTGGGGCCCACCGCCAGTCGGCTACTGTGTTCTGCTGTTAGGCTCTGCGGCGCGTTTCGAAAGCCTGTTAGGTCCCGACCAGGATAATGCGCTGATTATTGATGACTATCCGGATTACCGCCATGTGGAGATTGACGGCTACTTTCAAGCGCTAGGCGAACGGTTTACTCAACGCCTGGATGAAGCAGGCATTCCACTCTGCCATGGTCATGTCATGGCGCGTTGGCCGATGTGGCGCAAACGGCTTAGCGAATGGCAGGCGCAGCTTGAGATATGGAGCGCCGACCGACAGGTAAAGCGCGTACAGCAGACCAATATTTTGCTCGATTTTGCCCCGGTAGCGGGTAACCCAGTGCTTGCCGAGCAATTGGGTAATAGCATTGCTTCAATACTTCCCAAAGCGTCACTGTTTATGAACGAAATGGCGGCGCTACTGGAAGAACTGCCGGTGGCACTGGATCGTTTTGGCCGCCTCGCCTCAAGCCCGGGCCTGGATGCTCCCCACGAGCATGCCATTAACCTTAAACATCAAGGCTTGCTGCCATTGATCAGCGCTGCGCGCTTGCTCTGTCTGCGCCACGGGCTAGCCAACATAGCGACACGCGAACGATTGATCGCGCTCAGTCATAGGGCAGATGTACTAACCTCTGCTGAATCAGAGCTGCTGGTGGCCGCTTTTGAGCGTCTGCAGCAGCGTCTATTGGATCAGCAGCGGTATAACAAAGCCCGTGGTCAAACCGCCGATGGCTGGGTTGACCTGCGGCGCCTGCGCGAAGATGAGCGCCTGCTATTGAAGTTTGATCTGCAGCAGATCAGAGCCTTTGTTCAGGGAGCGAAAAACGCCTAGTCCACGGCAGAAAGAGAAGTGTCATCCGGCGCCGCGGGTAGCTCCAGTGTTAAGCAGGCGCCGCCTAAGGTTTTGGCATCCTCGACCCATAGCCGCCCCCCCAGGTGGGCAATAATGCCCCGACTAATCGGCAACCCTAAGCCGCTGCCTCTTGGCCGACCCCTAGGAATATCGTCGTCCTGCTGAATTTGATGAAATTTTTCAAATACCCGCTCACGCTCGTCTTCGCTAATCCCCGCGCCGTTATCCTCCACGCTGAGCCGGAAATGACGGCGATGGCGATAAAGCGTGAGGCGTACTTTTGGCTGCTCTCGGTCAGCAAACTTGCCCGCGTTATCAAGCAGATTAATAATCACCTGCTCCAAGCGGTCATGATCGCCGACTACCATCGCAGGGTCAGCTGCTAAGCTAACGTCTAGTGCAATGCCGCGTTCTTCATGCAGATGGGCAATGGCATCAATGCTGTGCCGGGTCAGGGCGGCAAGGTCGAGGGGCACGGGATTAAGCGTTAAACGGCCGCTCTCCAGGCGGGCAAGGTCCAGGATCTCCTCAATTAAACGCGACAGCCGCTGGCTCTCGTGAACGATGACACCCAGAAAATGCTGGCGCTTCTCATCAGGAAGTTGCCCGCTATCGCGCAAAATTTCGGCAAAGGCACGTATGGAGGTGAGCGGGGTGCGTAGTTCGTGGCTGACCATAGCCACAAATTCATCTTTCAAGCGATCCAGCTCACGTAGCCGCTCATTGGCGCTACGCAACTCTTCGCCGATTTGCACCAGTTCCTGGGACTTCTGCTCCAAACGGCGGTTGTACTCCAGGGTTTGTGAGGTCGTATCCAGTATGCTCAGAATCGACTCAATATCCAGTGCTTCACCGCGTACCACTGAATTGATCAGAACGCGTGCTGAGGAGCTGCCCAGCGCGCCTGCCAGTGCCTGTTCGGCGCGAGTAATCAGCTCGGCGGTGGCGGGCTCATCCGCTGCATAGCTAGTTTTGCTACCGCTATGGCTAAACACGCGGCGGGTAGTCTGGGCACCCAAATAGCGAACAAGCAGCTCTTTGAGTGCCCCCTGAGTGGTTTGCCCGCGCCATAGTGAGGTAGATAGCGAGGTGGTTTGCAGGTTGGGGTGCATCGCCTCCGTGAACAGCGCCGCCTGGGTCTGCTCAAGGGGTGTAGGGCGGGTAAACAGCGAGACACCCACCAATAGCCCCACGTTGGCCAGCATGCTCCATAACAGCGAATGGGTATAAATATCCCAGTTCTCCAGGCCGAACAAACCATAGGGCATCAGCCATCCGATACCCCATGGCCCCTCGGTGAGCAGCGAGGCATCTAGCCAGCCGGACTGGGCAAACCCAGGTAGCAGCAGGGTATAGCACCAGATCAAGAACCCGGCGATTAAACCAACGGTGGCGCCTTGTCGTGTTGCACCGCGCCAATAGAGGCCAATCAGCAGCGATGGGGCAAACTGAGCTGCCCCGGCAAAGGAGACCAGCCCAATCGTCACTAAACTATAGGAGTCGCCAATCAGCGCATGGTAGAGATAGCCTAGCAGCAGGATCAGCACAATAGCGATGCGGCGAATACCCAATAGCCAACCGGCAAGCTCCCCTTTGGTGCTTAGGTGCAGCCGTCGTGAGCGCAGCAGCAGTGGCATCACCAGTTGGTTACTGACCATGGTGGAGAGGGCGATGGTCTCCACAATCACCATACCTGTCGCCGCAGACAGGCCACCAATAAAGACCAGTAGCGGCAGGCCTTCCAAACCGGCGGAGAGTGGTAACGTTAGCACGAAGCTGTCCGGGTCACCCGCGCTTACGCCTAGCAGCAGGCCCGCCAAAGCAATGGGAATAACGAATAGGTTAATCAGCAGCATGTAGAGGGGAAATAGCCAGCTCGCCCGAGCCAAGTGCTGTTCGTCGACATTTTCGACCACCAATACCTGGAATTGCCGGGGCAGCGTTAGAAAAGCCAGAAAGGCCAGCACCAGCATACCTACCCAGCCGGTGGCGCCACCAGGAACGCTGTCCAAACGCATGCTATCGACAAGGGCGGGCGTGGCTGCTACCTGGGCAAATAGCGCGGCGGGGCCTTCAAACATCACAAACACCACGAACACGCCAACGGCCATAAAGGCCACCAGTTTGACGATGGATTCCAGCGCGATCGCCGCCACCATGCCTTCATGGCGCTCGCTGGCATCCAGATGGCGGGTGCCGAACAGAATAATAAACACCGCCAATACCAGCGCGACCCAGAGTGATTTATCCATCCAGAAGTGTTCATCCACCAAGGTGGTGTCGGCTGCGCGAGGGTAATTGATCAGTACCGCATGGCTAACGGTAATGGCTTTTAACTGCAGGGCAATGTAGGGGGTGATGCTAATCAGCGCCATCAGTGCCACCAGGGCGCCTAAACTGGTGCTCTTGCCGTAGCGGGCGCTGATAAAGTCGGCAATGGAAGTGATTCGCTGCCGCGCGGCGATGCGCACCATCTTGCGGATGACAAAAGGAGCCAGCAGCATCGCAAGCGTCGGCCCCAGGTAGATGAGTAAAAAGCTGGGGCCGTATTCGGCGGCGCGCCCTACGCTGCCGTAGAAGGTCCAGGCCGTGCAGTAAACAGCAATCGAGAGGGCATATACCGTTGGCGAACCAATGATGGAGCGACCCTGTTCGGCTCGCCGATCCCCCCAGGCGGCGACCACAAACAGCAGCGCCAGGTAACCAAAAGCGGCACCGAGGATAATCGCCTCACTACGCATGGTTAGCGGCCTGCACGCTGTTCCATCAGCCAGGCGGTTAAGCCGATCACCACGGCCCAGGCGATAAATAGATAGAGAGAGAGCCAGCCCACGCTAACGGTGGGGAGGCGATCGACCACAATAATCAGCGGCGGGCAGAAGAGTAGCAGGGCAACCGCCACCAGGGCGACCAGGCGCTCTGTTTGGCGTGATTTCATTGCGAACGGTTTCATCAGGCACTGGCATCCTGTCGGTCGAAGGCGTTGGCTTGCAGCGCCAGCAGTTGCTCAAGTGTATCGACCCCACGGGCTTCCAGGCGTGGCAGCAGGGCTAGCCATAGCTCGGCGGTGACGCGGGCATCGCCTAATGCAGTGTGGCGGGTGCCTGGCGGAAAAGCCAGATCATAGCGTTGAGCAAGGCTATCCAGGTCATGCCCATCGAGTGCTTCGTCCAGTGCCCGTGAAATCAGCAGGGTATCGATGATGGGGATATCAAAGGCGACCCCTTTGTGGCTGATGGCGAGCAGATCAAAGGCAGCGTTATGGGCCAGTAGTACCGCTTCGCCGACATAGTTACGAAAGCGGGTAAGCACAATATCCAGCGGCGGCGCACCGACCACATCGGCATCGGTAATGCCGTGAATTGCCGTGCTTGCAGGTGGGATCGCACGCAGGGGATCCACTTTTTGATCGAAAACCTCGCTGGCCAATAAACGCGCGTTGACCACGCGGCAGGCGCCAAGGCTAATCACGGTATCGCCCCGGCGCAGTTCAAGCCCGGTGGTTTCGGTATCAAAGGCGACGATTTCCAGGCTGCGCAGCGTTCGGCTGGCCAGCGCTTCATCCGGCGGGGGCAGGTCGGCAATGCCAAAGTCATGGAATTCTGGACGCGGCGGTGCGGTCTCCCGTGGAGCGCCGACCCGCTCCATGGCGGGCAGGGGAAGTCGTAGGCGTGAATGAACGCCATCCTCGTCGGCAAGGCTCCAGATATCGCTGGCATGTTGACGCATTACATCAGCGACACTGGGCGTCAACGGCAGTGAGTTGAGCGGCTGCTGGCGCCATTCAGCCAATTCATGCTCGGGGATCGCTTTGCCGCGCCAAATAAGGTCGAGGTAGACGCGTTTGTTACCCAGGCATATCTCACCTTCAAAGCCACTGTCAGGAAGATGGGCATTGAGGTGTTTGACCAGCGAGTCGAACAGCGCTATCAGCGCCGGTGCGTCGCCTTTGAACCAGGCCGGCATACCCACCGGAGTGATCAAGCGGTGCTCTGGATCGAGGCGCTCATCCAATGCCTGCCAAAAGTCGTTTGACCACATGGGGGTTAAGCGCTCGCCCTGGTGCTGCATATCGTCGAGCAGTTGGCCGATTTTAGCCACGCTGTCGCCGAGCGTGACGCCCTCTTCGTGAATAACCCGCTCAAAACGTTGGCGCAAAGCAGACGTGCTGGCATCGTTTTGATCGCGCAGCTGTATCAGTGCATCGGCGGCGCTGGTCAGGCTGGCGGTATGCTGACGCAGGGGTGTCAGCATGGCGGCTAGTTCTGCTCTAACGCCCATTTCACTCGACCAGGAGGCGGTGGCGTCGCTAAAGGTCAGCAGTGTTTCGCCATCGCTACCCGGTACGCGACGTAAGATTACCTTGAGCCAGCGGTCATCGCAGGGCGCCAACAATTCCCTCGGGGAGCCGTCGTGGGGCAGTTGGCTGAGCACCTGCTGTAAGCTCGCCACCGGTAGCAGCGCCTCCAGGCGCTTGCCCAGCCCTAGGCCGGTATTACCCGCAAAAAAATCCTCTGCCGCCTGATTAAACAGCATAAGACGGCGGTGGTGGTCACACAGTAGCAGTGGCGTTTCGAGCACTTGCAGCAGCGTTTCCAGCTCCTGACGAATACGCGCCGCGCTGCGCGCACCGTCAGCGTGGGCGGTGGCGAGACGGCTGCGATCTTCACGCCAGCTTTCGCGTACCCGGCGCAGGTCGGGCCCCAATCCTTTTAGCCATCCCTCGGGCGGGTGTTCGTCCCGGGCATCGGGGGTAGCGACTAAGCGCGCCAGTTGCACCTGTAAATGGCGCAGTGGGGTAAACAGCATGCGCTCAAGCAGCAAACCGACTAAAAAAATCGTTGCGCCACCGGAAAAACTGCCTAGCCAGAGGGCGATGCGGGTTACACCGGTGGGGGCGAGCTGGGCATCCAACCAGGCGGCAAAAATGGCTCCGCCCAGCAAACTGATGCCGCTGAGTAGCAGCCAGAGACCAATCAGGCGCTGACGTTTGGGCAGCCCGCCTCGCGTCATGGCTGCTCCTCACTGAGTAGTGCTTTGACTTTTTCCACCAGTGACTGGGTAGAGAAGGGCTTGGTGATGTAATCATCGGCGCCCAGCGCCATGCCTTTTTCCCGCTCTACATCACGCCCGTGAGCAGTCAGCATGATAATGGGCAGTTGGGCGGTGGCTGCTTCGCTACGCAGCCGCTCCAACACGTCAAAACCGCTTATTCCCGGCAAGCTAATATCAAGCAGCAGTAGATCGGGCTGGCTCTCATTCACACTTGCCAGAGCCTGTTCTCCATCTTCGGCGGTGACGACCTCAAACCCCGCTTGTTCCATTAGGAATTCCAGCGATAAAACAATGTTGGGTTCGTCATCGACAACGAGCACTTTAGCCATGGAGCTCTCCAGCTTGTATTTGTTTTAACATTGCCTGGAGTCTAGATAGATCTGGCAGCTCAGCCAAGACGACCTTGGCCGAATGCAGGTAAGAGAATGGAGCAATGACGAAAGCGCAATTACAAAAGAGCTCTCCTACGCGTTTTGCTACACTGCTCGCCTCTTTGCCATGGTTTGATGGCCTCCCACTGATCTGCTTGCTAAGGCTGTCAATGCGCGTACTCCTGTTATCCGCCTACGAAGCGGTGAGCCATCGCTATTGGGCACACAGTTTGATGGCTCAGCTCGATGAGTTTTCGTGGACGCTGTTGAGCCTGCCGCCACGCCATTTTGCTTGGCGTATTCGCGGTAACCCACTGAGCTGGATGTTAAAAGAGCATGACACTCTCAGCCAGTCTTTTGATGTGGTGTTAGCGACCTCGATGGTGGATCTGGCAACCCTGGTAGGGCTGTTTCCGCATCTTGGCCGAGCAAAAAAGGTCGTCTACTTTCACGAAAATCAGTTTGCCTATCCTGAATCGAGCGATCAGATGCCACAAGTAGAGGCCAAGATGGTTAACCTCTACACGGCGCTGGCAGCGGATAGCGTGGTGTTTAACAGCGCCTATAACCGCGACTCCTTTATTGATGGTGCGCGAGCCTTTCTGAAAAAAATGCCCGAAAACCTCCCAGCAGCTAAGCCACTTGAAGCGCTACGCGAGCGGGCCATGGTAATGCCGGTGCCCATTGGTGATAGTTCAGAACCTGGCCACCAAACGGCTTTTAAAAAAACAATGCCGCAGCGAATTGTTTGGAACCATCGCTGGGAGTATGACAAAAACCCGGACGACTTCTTTGCCGTGTTGTTTGCGTTAAGCGAAGCAGGCATCTCATTTGAGCTGGCGGTGCTTGGCCAGCGTTTTCGCCAAGGTCCCGCTATTTTTGCCGAGGCTGAGCAGCGTTTAGCCAGGCATATTGTGGCTTGGGGGCCGCAGCCGGAGGAGGCGTACCGCGAACTATTGGATAGCGCGGGCATTGTGGTCTCGACCACTTGGCATGAGTTTCAAGGCTTGGCGATAATGGAAGCGGCCCAGCGCGGGGCGTTGCCACTGGTGCCTGATCGGCTCTGCTTTCCCGCTCTTTATCCGCCCGCCTATCGCTACGACGGCACGCGGCAAGGGCTTTACGACCGGCTCACTGCCTGGCTTACCGATCCGGCTAGCCGTCCAGAAACTCTCGATACCTCCGCATGGGAGTGGCCCGTCTGGCGTAGGGCTTATCGACAATTGCTGATGGATTCAGCCTGATGGGCTGGGCTTTCGTTAGCCTTAAGCAATCTCAGTTTTGTCTTTAAACTCGCACAGATCCTCGATAATACAGCTACCGCAGCGAGGTTTGCGCGCGATGCAGGTGTAGCGGCCATGAAGAATCAACCAGTGGTGAGCATCGTGAAGAAATCCTTTTGGCACATGGCGCAGTAGTTTTTGCTCCACCTCAACGACATTTTTGCCTTTAGCGATGCCGGTGCGGTTGGAGACCCGGAAAATATGCGTATCCACCGCCATGGTGGGCTGACCAAAGGCGGTATTGAGAATCACATTGGCGGTTTTACGGCCAACGCCAGGCAGGGCCTCCAAGGCTTCGCGGGTATTGGGCACTTCGCCGCCGTGCTGGTTGACCAGGATATGACAGGTTTTCATCAGGTTTTCGGCTTTGGTGTTATACAAGCCGATGGTTTTGATATGCGCTTTAAGCTCATCGATACCTAAATCAATGATCGCTTGGGGGGTGTTAGCGACCGGGTAGAGCCGCGCCGTGGCTTTATTTACCCCCACATCGGTAGCTTGGGCAGAAAGCAGTACGGCAGCCAGCAGCTCAAAAGGGGTGTTCCAATTAAGCTCGGTGGTGGGGTGCGGGTTCTCTGCCTGTAGGCGAGTAAAAATTTCATGACGCTTATGGGCATTCATGGCGGGTCTCTTTATGGATACAAGCGATTGTTTACGTGTGCCGTTTACTTAATCGTGCCGGTGACCCGCACGCGGCGATCGGCGCGCGGTGTGGCTGCCGCTGGTCGGGCACGGGCAGCGTTACGTTGGTCGATGACATTTTTCAGGGCGATTAACATACCCGCCACAAAGAACGCCCCCGGCGGCAGCACAAAAAACAGAAACTGGTAGTCGTCGGCAAGGGTCAGCTGCCAATTGGCCGCGCTAGGCCCAAACAGTAGCGCCATACCGCTGAATAGTGTGCCTTGGCCGAGCAACTCGCGTAGTGCGCCAAGCAGCACCAGCACGGCACCAAAACCGAGGCCCATCATCAAGCCATCGATAGCCGCGGGGAGTACCGGTTGGCGGGAGGCAAAGGCGTCGGCGCGACCCAGGATGGCGCAGTTGGTAACGATCAGCGGAATAAAAATCCCCAATACCTGGTAGAGCGGGTAGGCATAGGCGGCCATCACCAGCTCGGCGCAGGTAACAAAGGCGGCAATCACCATCACAAAAGCGGGCAACCGGACCGCGTTAGGTACCTGGTGGCGTATCAGCGAAATCGCCGTGCTGGCGCCGACCATCACAAGCAGCGTGGCGATGGCTAAGCCTAGCGCATTGACCACGCTGCCGCTGACGGCCAGCAGCGGGCAGAGCCCCAGCAATTGAACCAGTGCGGGGTTATTCGACCAAAGGCCACTTCGGACGAGTTCGCGCCACTGGCTCATGGTGTGGGCTCCTCAAAGGTGATCGGTAGTGGTGTATCGGTTGCGTACTGAAGCGCTTGATGGACAGCGTTGATCACAGCCCTGGGGGTAATCGTCGCACCGGTAAACGCATCAAAGTGACCGCCATCTTTAGCTACCGCCCAGCCTTCTGACGGCAAGCTATCTAACCTTAATCCATTAAACTCGGTGATCCAGTCGCTGCGGCTGCGCTCAATGTCATCACCTAAGCCAGGCGTTTCCTGATGTTGGGTAACGCGCACGCCGCTAATTCGCTGCTGCTCATCAATGCCTATCAGCAAGTGGATTTCACCGTTATAGCCCTGCCGTGTTATCACCGGCAAAATCACCGCGCTGCTCTCGTTCTCGTTACTGTTTTGATCGCTCAGCCACCAGCCTTGGCTATCGCTCTGAAGTCCTAGTGCTTCTGGATTGGGAATTGTAAAGGTGCTTTCCAGCACTTGGGTAACGGGTGTATTCGCCAGCGCTTGGGGCAGTACTGCTTGAAGCTGACGGTGCTGGTAAGCCAATTGATGCGTTTCTATACGTTCGGCGGTTAGCGCCCGGGTAAGCGCGACGCTGCCTGCGGTGACCAGGGCAAAGGTGCCCAGCGCAAAAGCACCCCGCTGCATGGCCTGGAAGAGGGTCATGGCTGCTCTCCTGGCTCTCCTGGCTCTCCTGGCTCTCCTGGCTCTCCTGGTTTTCCTGGCTTGCCTGGAGTGGCTTTTGGCTGACCAGTGGGGCGCGGTACGCTATATATATCTAACAATGGCACGCAAAGGTTCATTAATAGTACCGCAAACGCCACTGCATCGGGGTAGCCGCCAAAGGTGCGGATAATGATAACCAGCGCGCCGATCCCCGCGCCATAAATAAGTTTGCCGCGCTGGCTGGTGGCGGCGGAGACCGGGTCGGTGGCAATAAAGAACGCACCGAATAGCGTTGCCCCGGTAAGCAGGTGAAATAGCGGTGAAGCGAAATGGCTGGGGTCGCTAAGATAAAAAAGGATGGCCAGTACCCCCATGCTTCCCAGCATAGCCACCGGGATGTGCCAGCTAATAATCCGCTTCGCCAACAACACTACACCACCTGCTAGCCAGGCAAGTGCTACCCATCGCCAGGCAGTTAGGGTTCCATTCGGCAGTGGGTTAGCCGCCCAAAACTCGCTGGCAAGCACGGCGTCCCCTTTGTGCTTAAAAGCATCTAGCGGTGTTGCGCCGCTTAAGCTATCTAGTTGGGTGGTCGGCAGCGTCCCAGCGATTTGTGCCCATAAACTATTAGGTAGCAATTCCTGGGGCGGGGCCCACAGCGTCATGTAGGTAGGAAACGACACTAACAGCAGTGCATAGCCCACCATGGCGGGGTTAAACGGGTTATGCCCCAAGCCGCCGTATAGCTGCTTGGCGACCACAATCGCCGCTATCATACCCACCCCAATCAGCCACCAGGGGCTAGCGGGTGGCAGTGACGCGCCTAGTAAAACGCCGGTAAGCAGGGCACTTGAGTCATTCAGCGCTATACGAATGGGGCGTTTGCGTAGCCACAGCACGGTGGCTTCAAGCGCAATACCAAAAGCGGCGGCTAGCAGTACATTACTGATAACACCAAGGCCAAAGAAGTAGCTCATGGTGGCAATGCCTGGCAGGGTTGCTGCAATCACCCAGCGCATTAAGCTCGCCGTTGGCGGCACAGACGTTGCCGTCATGGCATCTTTAACGTCTGAGGCGTGCATCATGCTCATGGCGACTCCTCGCTGGACCGCTGATCGCGCGCCTGGGAAAGCTGCAACTCGGCTGCTTTCAAGTTCTCCTGGGCGGTGGCAAGCTGCATTTCTAAGTCATCGAGGGATTGTTTAGGGTCTTCCTGAGCGACGCGCGCCAGGGTTTTTTCGGCTTTCTTGACCGATGCTTTGGCGGCGGCATGGGCGATGCGCAGGCCACGTAAGTCGACCTTTTCTCCGCTGGCTGCGGCAGTGTGCGTTGGGCGCCGTTGTTGCGCCTGGCGGGCTTGCTTGCGTGCCTGCTTCTCAGCCTCCTCCCGAGCGAGCCGCGCTTGGCGAAACTCAAAGCGGTGCTTGGCGTGCTCCGCTTTTGCTGTCTCAATTCGCTGCAGGCGTAGCCGGTTTTTAGCTTCCCGGTAATCCACCACGAGCGGAATATGGCTGGGGCAGACGTAGCTGCAGGCACCGCACTCAATGCAATCAAATAGGTGATAGCGCTCAAGCTTGGCATCATCCTGAGCGCGGGCGTACCAGTGCAGCTGTTGGGGCAACAGTGCTACCGGGCAAACGCTTTCACACTCACCGCAGCGAATGCAGGGCGATTCTGCTGGAGGCGGCGGTAGCTCCTCAAGGGTGGCGGCGATCAGGCAGTTGGTAAGCTTAGTGACCGGCGTATCGAGCGTTAGCAGTGGCGAGCCCATCATGGGGCCACCTTGAATCACTTGTTGTAACGCTGGGGTATTCAGCCCTGCCTGCTCCAGCAGCTCTCTAACCGATGTGCCCAGACGCACCCAGCGATTGCCGGGCTGGGTGATGGCCTCTCCAGTCAGCGTAACGACCCTGGAAACCAGCGGCTGACCGTCGCGCACTGCATGTAGTATTGCCAGTAGCGTGCCTGGGTTGTGACACAGTACGCCAACATCAGCAGGCAGCCCGTCGCTGGGTACGTTGAGGTCTAGCAGTTTTTTAATCAGCTGACGCTCGCCGCCGCTAGGGTAGCGGGTGGCGATTACGGTCAACTCGACGGGGATTGGCTGACTGTTGGTTAGGGCTTGTTTCAGCGCGCCAATGGCCTCGGGTTTGTTATCCTCGATGCCAATAACGATCTGCTGTGCGCCGCACATTTTGGCGATGATCTGCGCGCCTTCGAGCACCTCATTAGCGTAGTGGCGGAGAGTGAGGTCGTCAGCGGTGATATAGGGCTCACACTCGGCGGCGTTAATCACCAAGTTGTGAATCGCATGCTGCTCGACCACCCGCGCTTTAATATGGGTGGGAAACCCAGCTCCGCCTAGGCCGACAATCCCGCTCTCATTCAAACGCTCCAGCAACGCTGCGGTATCCGCAATGCGCCAGTCGAGGCTGGGCAGCCGCTGCCACTCATCCTGGCCATCGCCCTCAATGGTGATTTGGGTAGTGCTAACCTCGCTTACCGTGCCGCTAATGCTGGCGTGCAGGGCGCTTGAGATCATACCTTCACGTTTGGCAATGACGCTGCCGACTTTTACCGTATCTCCCGCTGACACACAGGGCGTGGCGGGCTGGCCGCTGTGCTGCTGCAAGGGGAGAGTGACCCGGCTGGGCAGTGGCGCTTCAATTAGCGCGGATTGGTTGGAACGCTGTTTGCGTTCGGGGGGATAAATGCCTCCCGGGAAGTCAAAGGCGCTCGCCATCAAGCCACCCCCGAAGCGGGTTGGCGGTCACTGGCAATCATGTTTGATGAGTGCGCTACTACCGGTTGCCACTGGGTGATCGGAGTGGAGCGTGGCAGCATATCAATGCAGTCCACGGGGCATGGATCAAGACACAGATCACAGCCGGTGCACTCGTCTTCAATCACGGTATGCATTAATTTAGCCGCGCCGATAATCGCATCGACCGGACAGGCTTGGATGCACTTGGTGCAGCCAATGCACTCCGCTTCGCGAATAAACGCCACTTTGGCTTCGCTCTGGGCTTCACCATCCAGAGGCTCCGGTTCGCGACCAAGCAGATCGGCAAGGGCATGAATCGTTGCTTCGCCACCGGGTGGGCACTTATTCAGCGCATCGCCCTGGTTAATCGCTTCAGCGTAAGGGCGGCAGCCTGGGTAGCCGCACTGGCCGCACTGGGTTTGGGGCAGCAGCGCATCGATTTGCTCAACCAGGGGGTTATCTTCGCGCTTAAAGTGCTCGCTAACCACGCCCAGCAGGGCACCAAACCCGATACCCAAGCCGGTTAATACCGCGATAGCGCTAAGGATACCAATGAGATCAATGCTGCTATTCATCGCGCGC
Organism: Halomonas sp. AOP13-D3-9; assembly: GCF_052379125.1. Classification (NCBI taxonomy): domain Bacteria; kingdom Pseudomonadati; phylum Pseudomonadota; class Gammaproteobacteria; order Oceanospirillales; family Halomonadaceae; genus Halomonas; species Halomonas sp. AOP13-D3-9. The sequence continues at coordinate 47,210 of NZ_JBQSYH010000009.1, forward strand.
TGCCTTCATCCCTGTACCAACCCTGAAAACCCTAAAAATGCTAACGACATAAGGCTGGCGGTGACCATCGCTATCGCCGCGCCTTGAAAGGGTTTGGGAATATCCGCCCCCGCTAAACGTTCGCGCATGGCGGCAAACAGCACCAAAATAAGCGAGAAGCCTAGCGCTGCGCCCAATCCATACAGGGTAGTGTGAAAAAAGCTTAACTCACGGTTTAACGATAGCAGCGCTACGCCCAATACCGCGCAGTTGGTGGTGATCAGCGGCAGGAAAATGCCCAGCACCTGGTGCAGCAGCGGACTTAATTGTCGCACCATGATTTCAGTAAACTGCACCACGGCGGCGATTACCACAATAAAGCTGATGGTGCGCAAATAGGTAACGTCCAGCGGTACAAGCAGGCCATGATAAACCACGAAGCTAGCGGCCGACGCCAGGGTCAGCACAAAGGTGGTGGCCAGGGACATGCCCATGGCCGACTCCAGTTTATTGGAGACGCCCATAAACGGACACAGGCCCAGAAACTGAACCAGCACGAAGTTGTTGACCAGCGCTGTGCTGATCAAAATGACAAATAGCTCACTCATGGCGGCGTATTGTGCGAAGAAATAGAGATTTTAGCTAGGCGCCTGAATCTGAACAGTGACAGTAATGAGGACAGAGCCTTGACGACTCTGCCCTTGAAACAGATAGCGTTAATTAGGTTACCCGCTGGCCCGGCTCTGCACCGGTGTCGGGGGAAAGCAAATAGATACCTTCTTCATTGGCAGAGGCTAACACCATGCCTTCCGATACGCCAAAGCGCATTTTGCGCGGTGCCAGGTTGGCGACCATGACCGTTAAACGGCCTTCCAGGGCTTCCGGGGCGTAGGCGGAGCGAATGCCGGAGAAGACGTTGCGGGTTTCACCACCCAGGTCGAGGGTCAATTGCAGCAGTTTGTCGGCGCCTTCGACGTACTCGGCTTTGGCGATGCGCGCAATGCGCAGGTCGACTTTGGCAAAGGCGGCGAAGTCGATTTCCTCAGCGATAGGGGCTTCCGCCAGCGGGCCTTTGGGCGCTTCTTTCAATTTTTGCTCTTCCACGAGATCTTCCTTCGACGCTTCAATCATGGCATCGATTTTGTCGCGTTCAACCCGGGTCATCAGCGGCTTGAACTTGTTGATCGAATGATCGGTGAGCACGCTGTGACGAGTGTGCCAATCCAGCGACTCAACGTTAAGAAACTCTCGTGCTTGTTCGGCCATGGCGGGTACCACGGGCGCTAGATAGACCATCAACTGGCGGAACAGGTTAATGCCGACCGAGCATATGTCTAGGACTTCAGCATCGCGGCCATCCTGCTTGGCCAGTGCCCAGGGCTCTTTATCGGCAATGTAGGTGTTGGCTTCGTCCGCCAGCTCCATAATTTTGCGCATTGCGCGGCTAAATTCACGGGCTTCAAAGTCGTCGGCGATATCGTCACCGGCGGCTATAAAACGTGCCACCATCTGTGGCTCAGCGCAGTGGCTGGATAGATTTCCACCACCGAGCTTTTTAACAAACCCGGCGCAGCGGCTGGCAATATTGACCACTTTGCCGACCAGGTCAGAGTTAACCCGCGCGGCAAAATCTTCCAAATTCAGATCTAGGTCATCGACTTTGGAAGTGAGTTTGGCGGCAAAATAGTAGCGCAAGTATTCTGGATTCAGGTGATCGGCGTAGGTGGCGGCTTTAATAAAGGTGCCGCGGGATTTCGACATCTTGGCGCCGTCTACCGTCAGGAAGCCGTGGCAGTTGACCGCGGTGGGGGTGCGCAGGTCTGCGCCATGCAGCATGGCGGGCCAGAACAGCGCGTGGAAGTAGACGATGTCCTTGCCGATAAAGTGATATACCTCGGCATCGGAGTCTTTGTTCCAGTAGCTGTCGAAGTCGAGGTCTTCCCGGTCGCATAGATTCTTGAAACTGGCCAAATAGCCAATCGGCGCATCCAGCCAGACATAGAAGTACTTGCCGGGGGCGTCGGGAATTTCGAAGCCGAAATAAGGCGCATCGCGGGAGATATCCCACTCGTTAAAGCCGGACTCAAACCACTCCATCAACTTATTGCGGATCTGCGGCTGCACATGGCCGTCGTCAATCCAGCGCTGTAAGAAGTCGGCAAAATCGGGCAGCTTGAAGAAGTAGTGGGTCGAGGTGCGTACTTCGGGGGTGGCGCCTGAAATTGCTGAAACCGGGTTGATCAAGTCGGCGGGGGTGTAGGTAGCACCACACTTTTCACAGTTATCGCCATACTGGTCATCGGCGCCGCACTTGGGGCAGGTGCCTTTAATAAAGCGATCCGCCAGAAATAGACCTTTTTGCGGGTCGAACATCTGCTCGATATCGCGGGTGGCGATATGGCCTTTATCACGTAGGCGCTTATAAATCATTTCGCTGAAGTGGCGGTTTTCAGCGGAGTGGGTGGAGTGATAGTTGTCGAAACCGACGCCAAAACGGGAAAAATCTGTTTGGTGGTCGTTGGATACCCGCTCAATGAGCGCTTCAGAGGTAATCCCTTCCTGCTCGGCACGCAGCATAATGGCGGTGCCATGGGCGTCATCGGCACACACGTAGTAGCACTGTTGGCCACGGCTTTTCTGGAAACGCACCCAGATATCAGTCTGGATATACTCAAGCAAGTGACCGAGGTGAATAGCTCCGTTGGCATAAGGGAGCGCGCTAGTCACCAAAATGTTGCGCGTGGCGGTAGTAGACATGGTGAAGATTAATTCCGAGTGAATAGGGGTGCCGGTTCGGCAATAACAAACACACGGCGAAGTTTCAAAAGACTTCGCCGCTGACGCGGTTGGCGATAATGACTAGTAGAGTGCTTGCTCCTCTTGAACGACTTCGCGCAGTAGTTCTAAAAAGAGTTTATCTGCCTCAGAGTGCTCGGCTGGGTCTTCCGGGATGTGCACACTGGTGGTATCGGAAATTTCGTTGGCAATCCTGGCCATTGCTGCTGGGCTATTACCTTCTGTTAACTGCTGCCTGGCAACCGCCAGGGACTGCTCGAGAATTTTTGGATCTTGCAGCAGTTTGCGAATAAAACCACGTAGCTCATTGATGACACGTGTTTTCTGAATTTCTGAACCGGACATGGGAATCTCCTCAGGGTCGCAATTGACGACAGCGCCAAGCGAAACCAATCAATGCCTTGACCATAGCATTTTTTGCGCCAACGGGCATGCGTTGCACGGCTTTAAAAAGCTAAATTAAAGCGCAGGTTTACAGCGTCAATCGACCGGCCTTGTGTTTAACGGGATTCGCGTACTGGGCAAGCCAGTAGGGACGCAGAGGCTCAGGTACTTCGGCAAGCCGAGCCTTAAAACGCTCTCGATCTTGTCGAGTGATCGCTTTACGAGCCACTAGTTCAGGCGCTTCGCCCAACGCCTCTAAAGCTAAATAGTGACTGGGGAACAGGCGGTAGCCACCAATCACTTGGCGATCAATCTCAGCCGCGACTTCGTCAGGGGTTGCCACGTCAGACCCTACCGGCGTGCCAAAATGTAGCCGCACGCGGCCTTTGGAGCCGGTAATGCCCGCCACAATCGAGCGAATATCTTCAAACTCACTTTTAGCGTAGCTGCCTTGGGTATCGATATCGTGCAGTTCCTGGGCTTTTTGCACGTCGCAGGGGTCGTACTCGTAGCTAATCGATACCGGTACCAGTTTCAGTTCCGCAATGGCCTCGCCAAATATCATATCGCGCTCAGCGTTACGTCTGGCCATCGTCAACATTTTAATGATCGCTGGCTCAGTGTGATCGATGCCGTTTTTGGCACGTCCTTCGCGCTGGGCCATCCAGATAGAGTGCTGGTCTTCGGTAATGGTATGGCGAATATAAGCGGAAAGTTGCTGGTACGCTGCCAGCATCGCGCGCTTACCGCGAGCGCTGCGCGGCACAATAAAGCTCTTGTTAAGCCGCATCAGGTCGGTGACGTAAGGCTTTTTGAGCAAGTTGTCCCCAATAGCGATACGCACGGTGCCGCGACTTGCCTGATACAGCGCATAGTTGACGAACGCGGGATCCAGCGAGATATCGCGGTGATTGCCAATAAAGAGATAGGCGCCGTCGGGGTCGAGTTTGTCTAAGCCAGTCACTTCAAAGGCGTCTGTGGTGGTACGAATCATGCGCTCCATGTAGTGGGCAATGCGCATTTGAAACTCGTAAACCGACGAGACGCCTTTTACTTCACGGCGCACGGCGCGGCTGGCAAAAACACGCGCCAGTGATGGCGCCCAGCGTGCCATACGCGGCAGCCGAAAGCGGGTCAGCGCATCTAGCAGCTCGTTGTCCCGTGAGAGCCTGGCAAGCACGTCGGCCACTTCATGATCCATAAAGGGCCGAATATCGGCCCACGGGTCTGTCTCGGTAGCGGCGGTGGTAGCGTTATTGTGATCAGTCATGCGAACCGTTGGATGATAAACCATGTGTGATTAGAAATAGGTATCGATTAATGGCATCGAGGCGAAGGTATATAGAACCAATTACTGCGCCGCGGGTTCCCGCTGCGTCTCGCCGCCGAGCCACTCTATCAAGCGGGGAATATCCGTGGATAGCGCCTGCGCCATTAAAATAAAGTCTGTTTCCAGGCGAGCAAGCGCATCATCGCCATCGTCAGCATGGTCGGCTTCTTCAATCAAGGCATCGCCAAAGCGTAACGATTTCAGCGCCAAATCATCGTGTAATACAAAGCTTAACCGGCCTTCCAGGCTAATGGCGAGTTTACTGGCTTGGCGGCCACTCTCCAGCAGCTGCTGAATTTCATCGCTGTCTAGATCGACCTGGCGAGCACGCAGCACGCCGTCATCACCTTTGGCTTTAAGCTCAACCTGATCACCCAGCTGCAGATCGGCAGGCCGGCTAGTCGTATCGCCTAGCCAGGTGGTCATGGCGCGGATAGGCAGCGTTTGGGAGCTTAACGGGGTGACTTTTAAGCTGCCCAGGGTTTCGCGCAGCAAATCCAGGATGTCTTCGGCGCGGGTGCGCGAGCTGGCATTGATGCCAATCATCTCGCCGCGGGTGTCCCACCAGAGATCAATTTTCTGGCTGCGCACGAAGGCGCGGGGCAGTAAATTCTCGGTGACCTGCTCTTTTAGCGCGGTTTTTTCTTTGCGGGTTACTTTACGACCTTCGCTGGCCTCAATGTCGGCGACCTGTTCATCAACTTCTTCTTTGACCACAGAAGCAGGTAGTAAGCGTTCTTGGCGCAGGGCTGAAAGCAGCCGGTGCCCTTGGATTTCGTGCACCAGCTGGCCTGCGCCCAAACGCCCGGCAGGTGCTGTCCAGCCAAGGCGACGCGCATCGGCGTTGCCCAGTGGTTTAGCGGAGTGCTCGTCTAAGGCGCTAGCCAGCGCATCAATGGATAATTCCGGCGCGTCGTGTAGGCGGTATAAATGCAAGTGCTTAAACCACATGGAGCCAATCCTGTTTAAAATGTGGCACATTATGGCGAAAGCGGGGCATTCCTACCAGCGGCGGCCGCCAATCGTCTCTGTTGCACGCGTTTCAAACTTATGTTTGATTGGATCGTTGACTAATTCATAAAGAAGGAACTGTTATGACTGCATCACTTTCACGAGTTCAATTACGTGTTCGCGGTTTTCACCTAGATGGCTACGGCCATGTCAATAACGCCCGCTATCTTGAGTTTATGGAGGAGGGGCGCTGGGATTTCTTTGATCAGCATCCTGCAATGATCAAAGAGCTCCATCAGGCCGGACGGGCGTTTGTCGTCGTCAACTTGAATATTGATTATTTGGCGGCAGCGGGGCACGGCGACGACCTGGAGATTATGACCGGGATCGTTGATATAGGTGAACGCAGTGGCGTGTGTCACCACCGTATCGTGCGTCAAGATGGCACCGTTATCGCCCGTGCGGATTTAACCTTCGTGCTGCTTGATATACGTGCCAATAAGGCCGCTGCCATTGAGGGAGAGCTGCGTGAGGCGTTAGCCGCGTTAACCTTGCCAAAAGAGGCATTTAGCCCCTAAACGGCTTTGCTGAGCTCCCTGGCTGCCCTTGATGCTTTTGCAGTGGTATGATGGCAGAGTATTTGCGCGCCGTCCTATTGTGTTTTTAGGGCGGTGTTTTTAAGCGCTTTCAACTCTCGCAGTGCCAATGCAGTGCAAAGGATCTGACTTTCATGGGTGACATCGCCAGAGAAATCTTGCCCGTCAATATTGAAGACGAGCTTAAACAGTCGTATCTCGACTATGCGATGAGCGTCATTATCGGCCGCGCGCTTCCCGATGTGCGGGATGGCCTTAAACCGGTTCACCGGCGTGTGCTGTTTGCCATGCATGAACTGGGTAATGATTGGAATAAACCGTACAAGAAGTCGGCGCGTGTCGTCGGCGATGTCATCGGTAAATACCATCCGCACGGTGATAGCGCGGTATACGACACCATCGTACGTATGGCGCAGCACTTTTCGATGCGCCATGTGCTGGTCGACGGCCAGGGTAATTTCGGTTCGATTGATGGGGATAACGCAGCTGCTATGCGTTACACCGAGGTACGCATGTCGCGCCTCGCCCACGAACTGCTCGCCGACCTTGAGAAAGACACCGTCGATTGGGTGGATAACTACGACGGGACCGAACGTATCCCCGCTGTTTTACCTACCAAAACGCCCAATTTGCTGATCAACGGCTCATCGGGTATCGCGGTCGGTATGGCGACCAATATTCCACCGCACAATATGCGTGAAGTGATTGATGGCTGCTTAGCGTTGATCGACGACTACACGCTGTCGGTGGATGACTTAATGGAGTACATCCCCGGCCCTGATTTCCCCACCGGGGCGATTATCAATGGCCGCGCGGGCATTTTGTCAGCCTATCGCACCGGTCGCGGGCGTATTTATGTACGTGCCTGCCATACCATTGAGCACCATGATAAAACCGGTCGCGATCACATCATTATTAGTGAGCTGCCGTATCAGGTGAACAAAGCGCGGTTGATTGAGAAGATTGCCGAGCTGGTGAAAGAGAAGAAGATTGAAGGCATCGCCGAATTGCGCGATGAGTCGGATAAAGATGGTCTGCGCGTGGTGATTGAAGTTAAGCGCGGCGAGTCCGGCGACGTCGTGGTCAATAACCTGTTTGCTCAAACGCAGCTGCAAAATGTGTTCGGGATTAACATGGTGGCGCTGGAAAACGGCCAGCCGCGCACGCTCAACCTGAAAGAGATGCTGGAAGCCTTTATTCGCCACCGCCGCGAAGTGGTGACCCGGCGCACGCTGTATGAGCTGAAAAAAGCCCGTGAGCGTGGCCATCTGTTGGAAGGCTTGGCCGTTGCTATTTCCAATATCGACCAAGTGATTGAGCTGATCAAAGCCTCGCCGAATGCGGCAGAAGCGCGCGAAAAGCTGCTCGCCAAGACATGGCAGCCCGGCCAGGTAACCGCCATGCTGGAGCGGGCTGGCGCCACATCGTGTAAACCAGAAGAGCTGGAAGAGGGCTTTGGTTTAAATACTGCGGCCACTTCTTATCGGCTTTCGCCTGCCCAGGCGCAAGCGATTCTTGAGCTGCGCCTGCACCGCTTGACAGGTCTTGAAACCGAGAAGCTGCTCGATGAATACTTAAATATTCTTGAGAAAATTGCCGAGCTCACTGAAATTCTGGCTTCAGCCGATCGCTTGATGGAAGTGATTCGTGAAGAGCTGCACGCGGTGCGTGATCAGTTTGGCGATGACCGTCGTACGGAAATTCAGGCCAGTCACCTGGATCTCTCCATTGAAGATTTGATCGCCGAAGAAGATATGGTGGTCACCGTGTCCCGCTCTGGCTACGCCAAGACCCAACCGCTGTCGGATTATCAAGCCCAGCGCCGTGGTGGTCGCGGTAAGTCTGCCACCGCAATGAAAGACGAAGATGTGATTGAGCACCTGCTGGTGGCCTCGACGCATGACACCGTGTTGCTGTTCTCCAACCGCGGCAAAGTGTACTGGTTGAAAGTCTACGAAATGCCCAACGCCAGCCGCGGCTCTCGCGGCAAGCCGCTAGTGAATATGCTGCCGCTGGAAGAGGGAGAGGCGGTTAACGCCATCTTACCGGTGCGCGACTACAACCCCGATAACTACATCTTCTTTGCCACGGCCAAAGGCACCGTCAAGCGCACTAGCCTTGAGCAGTTCTCGCGCCCACGTAGTGTTGGTTTGATTGCGATTGACTTGGAAGAGGGTGACCGCTTAGTCGGCGCGGCGATTACCACCGGTAACGATCACGCTATGCTGCTGTCGTCTAACGGCAAAGCGATCCGCTTTGAAGAGGGCAAAGCCCGCGCCATGGGTCGTACTGCCCGCGGCGTGCGTGGTATGCGTTTGGCAGGCGACGCGGAAGTCATCAGCTTGATTATTCCCAAAAGTCAGCAGATTGACGCTGAAGCAGATGCCGAAGAGGAAACGCAGGATGGCGCCCAAGAGGGCGTTATGGCCGAAACCACCGATGGTCAAATCTACATTATGACCGCCAGTGAAAATGGTTACGGCAAACGCACTCGCTTGGAAGAGTTCCCGCTGCGTGGCCGTGGTGGCCAGGGTGTTATCGCCATGCAAACCAGCGAGCGCAATGGTTCGCTGGTGGCGGCGATGCAGGTCTATGACAGCGATGAAATGATGCTGATCACCGACCGTGGCACGCTGGTGCGCACCCGCGTGGAAGAGGTCTCTACCACCTCGCGTAATACCCAGGGTGTGATGCTGATTCGTCTCGGCAAAGAAGAGAAGCTGGTCAAGACGGTTCGCGTTGACGAACCCGAAGAGAGCGATGAACTCACTGCTCTTGAAGGCACTGATCTTGAAGAAGGTAGCCTTGATACCCAGCCGAGCGAATCATCCGATGACGGAGAGGAAACGGGGACCGATGACACGTCACTATAATTTCTGCGCAGGGCCAGCGGCCCTGCCAGTCGCTGTGCTGGAACGTGCCCGGGAAGAGCTGCTGGACTACCAGGGGCGCGGCCTTTCCGTGATGGAAATGAGCCACCGCAGCGATGAATTTATCGCCATTGCTGAGCGCGCTGAAGCTGATCTTCGTCAGCTTTTAGGCGTGCCGGATAATTATAAAGTGCTGTTCTTGCAGGGCGGTGCCAGCATGCAGTTTGCCATGCTACCGATGAATCTATTGGGTCAGGGCGGTAGCGGTAACTTTATCCAGACCGGCATCTGGGGCAAGAAGGCACTTGCTGAGGCCAAGCACCTGGGTTTCGGTTGTCATGTGGCAGCCAGTAGTGAGTCCAACGGCCATACGGCGGTGCCAGCGCGAGATGCGCTGCAGGTAAGTGCTGATGCTGCCTATTTGCACTACACCTCTAACGAAACAATTGGTGGTCTGGAGTTTGACTATACGCCCCATGTGCAGCGGTCCGACGGTGCTAATGTGCCGCTGGTCTGCGATATGTCGTCAAATATCCTTTCTGGGCCCATCGACGTTAGCGAATTTGGGGTGATCTACGCTGGGGCACAGAAAAACATTGGCCCCGCCGGGTTAACGCTGGTGGTCGTGCGTGACGACCTGTTAGGTAAAGCTCAGGCTAATATACCTTCGCTGTTTGATTATCAAATGCTGGCAGACGCAGGCTCGATGGTGAATACGCCGCCTACTTACGCCTGGTATTTGGCCGGCCTGGTCTTCCAGTGGCTGAAAGACGATATCGGTGGGCTGGCGGCAATGGATACTATTAACCAGCGTAAAGCCGATAAGCTCTATGCAGCGATTGATGCCAGCGAGTTGTATAGCAACCCGATTGCCAAACATAACCGCTCGCGGATGAACGTGCCTTTTGTCTTAGCCGATGCGGCGCTGGATAAGGCGTTCTTACAACAAGCCAATGCGGCGGGGCTGCTTAACTTAAAAGGCCACCGAAGCGTGGGCGGTATGCGTGCCAGCCTATATAACGCGGTGCCTGAGTCTGCGGTAGATGCCTTAATTGCATTTATGGCTGATTTCGAGAAAACAAGAGGCTAACCACCATGTCCGATACGTCGATCAACCTGGACGAACTGCGCCAGCGTATCGATCAGCTCGATAGCGATATTCTGAATCTGATCAGCGAGCGAGCTAGCTGTGCCCAGCAGGTGGCGCATGTGAAGCTGGCTGAAGACAAAGATGCGGTATTTTATCGCCCTGAGCGGGAAGCCCAGGTGCTTCGGCGCATTATGGCGTTGAATAAAGGCCCGCTTGATTCCGAAGAGATGGCGCGCCTGTTCCGCGAAATCATGTCGGCGTGTTTGGCGCTTGAGCAGCCAGTTAAAGTGGCCTATTTAGGCCCAGAGGGCACTTTTACTCAGCAGGCGGCGCTCAAGCATTTTGGTGAAAGCGCGGTTAGCCTGCCCATGGCAGCCATTGACGAGGTGTTTCGCGAAGTAGAGGCGGGCGCCGTACATTACGGTGTGGTGCCGGTGGAGAACTCCACCGAAGGGGTGGTCAATCACACCCTGGATACTTTCATGGACTCTTCGATCAAAATTTGTGGCGAGGTGGTACTGCGTATCCACCACCACTTACTGGTCAGTGAAAACACCCGCCGCGATAAGGTCTCGCGTATCTATTCGCACCCACAGTCTTTTGCGCAGTGTCGCAAGTGGCTGGATGCGCACTTTCCCCATGCGGAGCGGGTGCCGGTTTCCTCTAATGCGGAAGCGGCCAAGTTAGTTAAAACCGAGTGGCATAGTGCTGCCATCGCGGGCGATATGGCGGCTAAGCTCTATGGTCTGGAGCATATCGCCGAAAAAATTGAGGACAGCCCGGATAACTCCACGCGGTTTTTGATTATTGGTAACCAGGATGTGCCCATGGCGGGGGAGGATAAAACCTCCATTGTGGTCGCTATGCGTAACCAGCCAGGTACCTTGCACGCATTGCTGGAGCCGTTCCATCGCCACCAGATCGATTTAACCCGTCTTGAAACACGTCCTTCCCGCACCGGGGTGTGGAACTACGTGTTTTTTATTGATTTTAAAGGCCATCGTGATGAGCCTAAGGTCGCGGCAGTACTTGAAGAAGTGCAACTGCGGGCAGCGGATCTACGCGTGCTGGGTTCCTACCCCATAGGCGTGCTGTGACGTTAATGGTCGATAACAGCGTAAAAGCATCAGCTTGTCATGAATCGCGCCTATTGATTGTTGGGCTGGGGTTGATCGGTGGTTCCCTTGCGGCAGCACTGCGCGCTTCAGGATTTAATGGGCAGATTGCTGCCTGTGATCCTGATGAGCAGGAGATCGCACGCGGTATCGAGATGGGACTGATCGATTCGGGCGGTGCCTATCTAGTCGAGCAAGTCAATGACGCCACCATGGTGGTGCTGGCGGTGCCGGTGCTCGCCATGGAAAGCGTGATGGCCAGTTTGGCCGAAGCGCTACCTAACGCGTCGGCTGATGTTGTAATTACCGATGTGGGCAGTACCAAGGCGACCATCCGCGCCTGCGCTCAGCGGGTGTTTGGTCAAGTTCCCGCCAACATGGTGTTGGGCCACCCCATTGCCGGTTCAGAGAAAAGCGGTGTAGCAGCGGCAAATCCGCGCCTCTATGTGGAACACAAGGTGATTCTGACCCCTGAGCCGAACGTCGATCGTAGTGCTTTACAGCGCGTTCGGTGCTTATGGGAAACCTGCGGTGCCGAGGTGCTGGAAATGGACGTTGAGCGCCATGACCAGGTGCTGGCGCGCACCAGCCATTTGCCTCATCTACTGGCATTTTCTTTAGTAGACACGCTGGCCCGGCAGGACGAGCGGTTAGATATTTTCCGTTACGCAGCAGGCGGCTTTCGCGATTTCACCCGTATCGCGGGCAGTGACCCGGTGATGTGGCGGGATATTTTTATTGCCAACAAAGAGGCGGTACTGGCCTCGCTGGATGATTTTGAATCGGGGCTTTCTCGCTTGCGTCTTGCGGTAGAGGCCGGTGACAGCGATGCGCTGATTGCCACCTTTGATCGGGCGAGCCACGCCCGGCACTATTTCGACTCTTTATTGAACAAAACCAGTTATCAGGCGGAATATCATATGCAACCACAAGGTAAGGTCACCTACCGTGTGCAGCCGGGCGGTCAAGCCCAGGGGCGTTTACGTGTACCGGGCGACAAATCCATGTCGCACCGCTCTATTATGCTGGGCGCGTTGGCGGAAGGCGTCACTGAAGTAAAAGGCTTTCTGGAAGGTGAAGATAGTCTGGCGACTCTGCAGGCATTTCGTGAAATGGGCGTGGCGATTGAAGGGCCGCATCAGGGTAAGGTCACCATTCATGGTGTCGGTATGCATGGCTTAAAAGCCCCCGCAGGCCCGCTCTATGTGGGTAACTCGGGCACCGCTATGCGGTTGTTTTCAGGACTGCTGGCTGGCCAGGCGTTTGACAGCGAGCTAACCGGTGATGAATCGCTGACTAAGCGTCCTATGGGGCGTGTGGCTGACCCGCTGCGGCTGATGGGGGCCACCATTGATACCGCTGAGGGCGGCCGTCCACCGCTGAAAATTCGCGGGAGCGCCAAGCTTAAAGGCATTGATTACGATATGCCGATGGCCAGCGCCCAGGTCAAGTCCTGCCTGCTGTTGGCCGGGCTGTACGCCGAAGGCGAAACTCGGGTGCGCGAACCTGCGCCGACCCGTGATCATACCGAGCGTATGCTCAATGGTTTTGGCTATGCGGTTTCCCGTGAGGGCGATACCTGCTGGCTTAAGGGTGGCGGTAAGCTAACGGCGGGGCCGATTGATGTGCCATCGGATATTTCCTCGGCGACCTTCTTCCTGGTGGCTGCCGCGATCACCCCAGGCTCAGATATCACCCTTGAGCACGTGGGCATTAACCCAACCCGGATCGGCGTGATTAATATTCTTACCCTAATGGGGGCTGATTTGGCGCTAGAGAACCAGCGTGAAGTTGGCGGGGAGCCGGTAGCGGATATTCGTATTCGCTACGTACCGCTTAAAGGGATTGATATTCCTGTCGATCAAGTGCCACTCGCCATCGATGAATTTCCTGCCCTGTTTATCGCTGCCGCTAATGCCGAAGGCGTAACGCGGCTGCGAGGTGCTGAAGAGCTGCGCGTTAAAGAGTCGGATCGCCTTCAAGCCATGTCCGATGGCTTGGCTGTTTTAGGTGTGCAGCACACCACAGTAGAAGATGGTATCGATATTGTCGGTAACGGTAATGCGCAAGTAGCCAGTTACGGCGGTGGGCGTGTCGATAGCCTGGGGGATCACCGCATTGCCATGGCGTTTGCCATTGCTTCGCTGCGTGCCAGTGACGACATTATCATTGAAGATTGCGCCAATGTGGCCACCTCGTTCCCTGACTTCGTCGAGTTAGCGACACGCATTGGTATGGGCGTTAGCGTGGAGGGTGCTCATGATTGATCGCGTTGCCGCTGTTCCCGTGCTCACTATTGATGGCCCCGGCGGGGCAGGTAAAGGTACCATCAGCGGTTTGGTAGCAGAACGCCTGGGTTGGCATCTACTGGATAGCGGAGCGCTTTATCGGCTGACGGCACAAGCGGCGTTGAAGCATAACGTGGCGGTCGACGATGAGGTTGGGCTTGCACGCTTGGCGGAGCAGCTGGATGTGGCCTTTCCGGTTGAGGAGGGGCAGCCGCGTACCTTTCTTGAAGGTGAAGATGTTGGTCAGCAAATACGTACGGAGCAGGCCGGTGAGCGTGCCTCCCAGGTGGCAGCGCTGCCTGCGGTTCGTCAGGCGCTCTTACAGCGCCAGCGTGATTTTTGCCAAGCGCCAGGCTTGGTGGCAGATGGCCGTGACATGGGAACGGTGGTCTTCCCCGATGCCTCACTAAAGATTTTTTTGACTGCCAGTGCCGATGAAAGGGCACGTCGCCGTCATCTGCAGTTGCAGGAAGCCGGGGTGGATGCTAGTCTTTCGAGTCTTTTAAAGGAGATTCAGGCACGCGATGCACGCGACACGCAACGTAGTGTGGCTCCTCTCAAGCCGGCAGACGATGCCATTACGCTTGATACCACGCGCCTGAGCATACCGGAAGTGGTTGATCGACTGACCGAACTGCTCGCCCAAAGAGGGCTGGTAAGCGGCGTGTGATTCTCCCTTGCGGCGTTTTTGGATAGGTGTCACGACGTGGCAGGGCACTAAACTCACATCGGTGAGCCCGGTCAGGTCTAACCAGCGTTAACACCTCCAAAGGCTGAGTGACATTAGGCCCGCACTTGCTGGTGGTGCGGAGAAGGCATTTATGCCTCAACAACGTAATTACGTAGGAACACCATGAGCGAAAGCTTTGCTGAGCTGTTTGAACAGTCTCTTAACGACATCAACATGGAGCCAGGCGCTATTGTCGCGGCCCAGGTTGTCGACATTGACGGTGACTGGGTTACTGTCAACGCTGGTCTGAAATCTGAAGGTCAGATCCCTGCGTCACAATTCCGCGATGAGCACGGTAATCTGAACATCGCTATCGGTGACGACGTGCACGTTGCACTTGAAGCCGTTGAAGATGGTTTCGGTGAGACGCGTCTGTCTCGTGAAAAAGCCAAGCGTGCAGAAGCTTGGAAGATTCTGGAAGCAGCCTTCGAGAAAGACGAAATCATTAAGGGCGTTATTAACGGTAAGGTTAAAGGCGGCTTCACTGTCGAAGTTGACTCTATCCGCGCCTTCCTGCCGGGCTCGCTGGTTGATGTTCGTCCAGTTCGTGACACTGCGCACCTGGAAAACAAAGAGCTGGACTTTAAAGTCATCAAGCTCGATCCGAAACGCAACAACGTTGTAGTATCACGTCGTGCGGTTCTGGAAGCAGAGAACAGTGCCGAGCGCGAAGCGCTGCTGGCGACTCTGCAAGAAGGCCAGCAGATTAAGGGTATCGTTAAGAACCTGACAGACTACGGCGCTTTCGTAGACCTGGGCGGTGTTGACGGCCTGCTGCACATTACAGACATGGCGTGGAAGCGTATCAAGCATCCGTCCGAAATCGTTGCCGTTGGCGACGAGATCAACGTCAAGGTTCTGAAGTTTGACCGTGAACGCAATCGCGTTTCACTGGGTCTTAAGCAGTTGGGCGAAGATCCGTGGGTCAACATTAAAGAGCGTTATCCGGAAGGCATGAAAGTGCACGCGGTCGTCACTAACCTGACTGACTACGGCTGCTTTGCCGAACTGGAAGAGGGTGTTGAAGGTCTGGTTCACGTGTCTGAAATGGACTGGACCAACAAAAACATCCATCCGTCTAAAGTCGTTCAAGTGGGCGATGATGTTGACGTCATGGTGTTGGATATCGACGAAGAGCGTCGTCGTATTTCTCTGGGTATCAAGCAGTGCACTGCTAACCCGTGGGAAACCTTCAACACTGACTACAACAAGGGCGACCGCGTTTCAGGTACCATCAAGTCAATTACTGACTTCGGTATCTTTATCGGCCTTGAAGGTGGTATTGACGGTCTGGTTCACTTGTCTGATATTTCTTGGACGGATACTGGCGAAGAAGCTGTACGCAGCTTTAAGAAAGGCGACGAAGCTGAAGCCGTTATCCTGTCTATTGATCCGGAGCGCGAGCGCATCTCGCTGGGTATCAAGCAGATGGATTCCGACCCCGTTGCTGAGTACCTGTCAGTTAACGATAAGGGCAGCATTGTAACCGGTCGTGTCATTGAAGTTGATGCTAAAGAAGCTCAAGTTGAATTGGCGACTGACGTTATTGCATTGCTGAAGGCGTCTGAAATAAGTGCTGACCGCGTAGAAGACGCGCGTAATGTTCTGAATGAAGGCGATAGCGTTGAAGCTCGTATTGTTAGCGTCGATCGTAAGAGCCGTCAGATTAACCTGTCGGTAAAAGCGAAAGACCAGGATGATACGCGTCAGAACCTGAAGAAGATGCGTGAGCAAGAGCCGGAAACAGCAGGTGGTCCGACCACTATCGGTGACTTGATCAAGCAGCAAATGGGCCAAGACTAATTATTGATTAGTTGTTGGTTTGTAAAAGCGCCGCCCTTATGGGCGGCGCTTTTGTTTGTGGGGTTGACCGCTTTGTAGTACTTGAGCGCTTGTAATAGCTCAGCAGATTGGTTCGCATAGTCGTCATATGCTATTTGGGTTAAACTCTTTAAACGGCAATTGAGTTTTAAAAAACGATTAGTAATTGAGTGAAAATCAACTAGACTGTTGTCAGTTACTCTTTTTACAGGAATAATGTCCCTGCATTCTGAACTAGTGGGTGCCAAGGTTGTCGATCTGCACCTAAGCCAGTTAGATCCCGTTCAGTTGAACCTCGTTCAGTTGGATACGATATTAAAGGAACCCCGATGTCATTACTTAACGAATATATCCAAAAAGAACAGCAGCTAAAGCAGCTTCAAGAAGATCTGCAGCGCTTAGAAGGCGATCAGCGCCTGAAAAGCGAGTTGGAATTCAAGGCCAAGCTTGAAGCGCTAATGACTGAGTTCGGCAAACGTCCGGCCGATGTTATTGCCTTATTAGACCCTGCTGCTGACCAGCGCAGTACTAAAACCACTGCGAGTGGCAACGCCCGCCGTAAGCGTCGTCTTAAAATTTACAAAAACCCCAAGACAGGGGAAGTGATCGAAACTCGCGGTGGCAACCATAAAGGTCTGCGTAGCTGGAAAGACCAGTATGGCGATGAAACCGTAGAATCTTGGTTGGAGCGTATGGAAGACTAAGTTAGCTAAAAACCGGCATTTCTGTACAGAAATGCCGGTTTTTTATTAGCATATATCTCAGCTATGCCTCAGTGCCTGTATCATCGCTGTTAGCCTATTAATGGGATACGAAGTTCTAAATGATTTGCTTTCCATAATACCTGAGGTGGATGGCCGCTAACGTGGCAAGCATCCTGCCTGTGGAGCAGATACCAAATGGTCTGCGTCAAAGCGCCATAAAGATCAGCTAAGTTGTCAAAGTCAGTGCTCGCGTAGTAATGGGTGGGAATGTCGACCCGCCGATAGGGAACTGGAAGCGCAATATCCTGGGCATTGTCCGTTTCGGCCAAGTAAAGGCCAAAGTCGGTACGGTAAGCATGAGACGATTCATTATTAAGCGCGTTAACCTTATCTGCGAGTATGTCAGGTAGTACAATAATCGTCGTTGATAGCCGCAGACGCGCCTGTAAGCACGATAGCTGCTTATTGTGGTAGCTGGTTTCCCCCAGCCCCTTAATACGCTCGGGCGCGTTATAGAGGCGCATTAGGATCATTTGGCGGCGGCCACTGCTTTTTTCGATACGTGTGTTAAAGCCATACTCGGGCATCGGGTTGTGGAAAGCCGCTTTCAGCGTTTGCCGAAAGTTGCGTGGACTCAACTGATAACGACGTTGAAAGGCCCGTGAAAACGATGAGTGGTTGTGGTACCCACAACGTATCGCAATTTGCGCTATATTGAGAGGGGTAAGCCCTAGTAGCACCGCCGCTCGTTCCAGCCGCCTTATTTCACGGTAGGCGCTGGGTGATATGTGGAAGCTTTGGCGAAATTGACGCCTAACTTGGGAAGACGAATACCCTATGTGATTAGCAAGGTCTTCAATGCCGAGTTGCTTATCAAGTGTGTCTTGCAGCCAGATCTCAGCTCGTGTCATTGCGTTGAACATTATCTGGCCTCTCATGCGTGAATCGTACAGGTCGTGCTTATCTCGCCTGTAGTGCACTCTCCTAGTGCGTTAGTGTTAGTAACCTCGCTGAAAAAGAAAAAATTCAGCGTACAGATGAGCGTTGAATCTCTATTCAGGCTACTTGTGGGTATTGTTGATGCGAAGAAGCATCAATTTAATGAGTTGTCGCTGACTGTGACGTGTTTGATAAGTGTGCTTGTTACCCTTATATACCTATTGATGCTGCCTTTATGCTGGCAATTGGGTAACAAAGGCAAGTTTGCTCGCTATCTTTACGCGTTTGTGCACAGTTTTCGCCAAAAAAAGCTATGTTGGCAGTCATATCGACCATTTCAAGCAAGGTGTAAATGAAACATCGATGAAATATCAAAAGGTTCAAAAGCCGGTGGATGAGCGTGAAAAGCTGCGCAAGTTTCGTGAATTAGACGACGCCTTCGCGCAGGCTTTGCGTCAATTAGATGATCCAGAGAGCGATTTCGATATACCGACAGGTCCACCGGTACGTTCGCTCGCTGCATTGGAAGAAGAAGATGAAGAAATTCAGCAGAAAAAACAGCAACAAGATCAGGAGCGCATGTTCAAGCAGCGCTTTGAGGCTTTGTTGAATGAGTATAGTGTGGATCATTGCGATCTGGCTGAGCTGATCGAAGCACTGCTTTGCCATGGGATATGGCAGCAGGATGTAGTGCCTGGCAGTTAGCACCTGCAAAGCATAGCAAGAGTCTTTGCAGGTGCTTTTAGGCTAACGGTAGCGATAAATCCGCAAACTGGGCAAAAACACATCTTGCTCTAGTTTCTCGTCGCTTCGACGTGCCCGTGTGCGGGTGGTGGGGGGCTCTAATGCAGGCAGGTTAATGTGGGGCAGTCGCTGGTTATTGTCAGGCACAAAAATAGGCATGGCGGCATTCAGTGCCCGTCGTGTATGCCCATCGTCGAGCGGTTCGGTAAAAAACAGGTTGGCCCGCATCAGCGGTGCCTGGGTTTGTACCTGGGCGAGTACTTCGCCACTTGGGATGCTGGCGAGTTTGCGAAGCTGAATACCAATATGCGGCGCATCGGTATCGAGTTGCAAAAGCTTGTGTTCAGCTTCTTGCACAGATAGACGTTTAATAGAGCGACCACTGCTGTACCAAGCGAAACGAACCCGTGAGACAGGCGCCTGGGCGATAGGCAACTGCCGCCAACTCTGCTTAAGGTGCAAGCGGGCAAGCCCATTGCGGCGTAACACTTCATCAACGTGAGGATGGCGTCGGGGCAAGCGACTTTTTGCATCGCTAAGTGCCTGTGGAAATTCCTGTTTAATATGCTGAAGTAGCTCGCTAAAGCTGGCTTTGGCATGATTAACGGCGCCTATTGCTTTTAGTAGTTCGTCATTAGCGGCCACTACGGCAATATAATTGCGCGTCTCACGTCCATCTTGACCCTGCTCATGCCACATATCGAGCAGGGCTTTACGCAGCCAGTCGCTAGACGGTGTCGTTTGATGAAAGACCCACGTAGCCGATGGCTGCTGTTCATATAGCAAGACAGCGGTTTCAATGGTTTCAAGTAGATGATCAAACTGCTGCTCCAATTGAAGCAGCAGTTGATAGGCCGAAGGCGATGATGGGTTAGCGTGTATATCGGCCATAGACAGTGCCTTTAGGTGAGCGGTGCATCCTTGTCGGCCTGCGCCAGCAGCGTTTCTATATCGGCTTCATCCATTGCGGATTCGCCCGATATGCGGTGCGACTCATCGGCCCAGGCGCCCAAATCTAAAAGTTGGCAGCGCTTGCTGCAGAACGGTCGATAAGTGCTTTCTGGCAACCAGGGCACGTGCTTAGCGCACTGCGGGCAATTAACTTCTAGCGGGGAATCGTTTGCAGGGCGAGCCATAAAAACTCCAATTGCGTTAACAAGCGCGATATCTCAGTAGTTGAGCTGTCGACGGTAGGTTTTATCAAGCTGTGCCACTTGTTTCATCATGCTGGCGTGGTCACCGCTGTTATCTATCACGTCATCTGCCTTTGCTAACCGTTGTTCGCGGGAAAGCTGGGCGGCGAGAATAGCACGCACTTGGCTTTCACTCACCCCATCACGTTGCTGGGTTCGGGATAATTGTAGCGCTTTGGGCACGTCGACAACCACTGCACGATTAACTAGCGCATTTTGTCCCGACTCAAACAGTAAGGGTGACACAAGCAGCACATAGGGTGCGCCCTGGATCTTAAGGCGCTCTAAATGCTGCAGTAGTCGATGCCTTATTTTGGGGTGTGTGACAGATTCTAGCCACTGCCGCTGTGCTGGATCGTCAAAAACAATCTCGCGTAGGGCGGCACGATTAAGCGTGCCATCCTGATGCATAACCTGATCACCGAAGTGTTCTTTAATGGCTGATAGTGCTGGTTCCCCAGGTAAGACTATTTCCCTGGCGACATCGTCGGCATCAACCCAGGCGGCGCCGAGTGTTTCGAAGGCGAGCGCAACGGTCGATTTACCCGACCCAATGCCACCCGTTAATCCGATAATCATCTGCTGCCTCGCTTAGCTAACTTTTACATAGCTAAATTTTATATAGCTGAGTTTATATAGTTGAGCTTCATATCGCTTATTTTTACATAAGCAGGCTGAGATATAGCGCCATGATTTCATCACCGACTAACAACGCTACCCAGCCCGCGAGGGCGAGAAAAGGACCGAAAGGAAGCGGTGTGCCGCGTAGGCGTGGTGAGCAAGCCTGGGCAAGCAGGCCAACAATGGCCCCAAGGCCTGCGGAAAGTAGCAAAATCAGCGGTAAAAAACTCCATCCCAGCCAGGCGCCCAGCGCCGCCAGCAGCTTAAAGTCGCCGTAGCCCATCCCTTCCTTGCCGGTGATCAGCTTGAATAGCCAATAAAAACTCCACAGGGAAAGATAGCCCACCATGGCGCCGATAACGGCACTTGGCAGTATAAGTGGCTGGAAAAGAAGCTGAAACAGTAACCCTGTCCAAAGCAAGGGTAGGGTGATCACGTCGGGCAGTAACTGGGTGCGAAAGTCGATTACGGCAAGCACTAACAGCATTAGGCAAGCGGTGTAAATGAACAGCGCCTCTACCGTAAGCCCATGGAGTGCGAGTACCGCTATGGCCAACAAGCCACCGGCTATTTCGACCAGTGGATATTGAACGCTAATCGGCGTTTGGCACGCAGCACAGCGTCCGCGCCGCTTTATCCAGCCAATCAGTGGAAGGTTGTCGTGCCATGCGATAGGGGCTTCACAGCGTGGGCACATGGAGCCCGGCGTGGCCAAATTAAAACGGGGTGTGGGTTCCGAGCTAAGTTCAAGTGCTTCGCGGGCTTCGCTACGCCAGCCACGCATTAGCATCACCGGCAGCCGCGTAATTACCACATTTAGAAAGCTGCCTAAGCATAGCCCAATCAATAAAACGATTAACCACAGGATGATGGAAGGGTGATGCATGTCGCTCCTTGGGTTTCTTTAAATGGGCAGTGTTTAAACGTGTGCATCTTAGAGCGCAGAGCCTAAATCGAAGATGGGTAAGTACATAGAGACCACCACGCCGCCGACCAGCACGCCCAGTACGACAATAATAACCGGCTCCATCAGCGACGTAAGAGCATCGACCTTATTATCGACTTCTTCTTCGTAGTAATCCGCGACGCGATTCAGCATGGCATCAAGCGAGCCCGCCTCTTCACCGATGCTCACCATTTGGATTGCCAAAGGGGGGAAGCGGTTGGTCATCCGCATCGCGAAGTGTAACTGTTGCCCAGTGGCTACATCCTGGCGAGTCTGTACCACTGCGCGTTCATAGACTTTGTTACCTGTGGCGCCGGCGGCGGTGTCTAAGCCCTCAACGAGCGGGACGCCGGAGGCAAAGGTGGTCGCTAATGTGCGCGAAAAACGAGCGATGGCGGATTTATGCATAATATCGCCAATGACCGGTAAGCGAAGCAGCAGTGCGTGCATGCGGTAGGCGATGATAGGCGAGCGCTGAATGCTTATCTTGACTAGCAGAACGGCGGTAACCACTGCACCGAGCGCTACTAGCCAATAACGCTGGGCAAGCTCGGATAAATTCACCGTCATCTGGGTCAAAGCAGGCAGTTCAGCGCCAAAACTTTGGAACATACTTTCAAATTCAGGTACCACTTTGATTAACAGCAGCATGGTCACTGCAATACCTATCGTCATCACGGCGGTGGGGTACCAAAGCGCTTTCTTGACCCGCGCTTTCAGCGACTCGACCTTCTCTTTATAGGTCGCAATACGATCAAGCATCTGATCCAGCGCACCCGATTGTTCGCCTGCGTCGACTAGGTTAACAAACAGCCGATCAAACTGCTTTGGGTGGCGGCGCAAGGCGTCAGAGAAGCTTGAACCCGACGACACATCGCTCATCATATGCTGAACCAGGGCAACCATGGCGGGCTTTTTGAGACTTTCTGCCACTACCTGAAGCGCCTGCAGTAAGGGAATGCCCGCACGAATCATGGTGGCCATTTGGCGCGCAAAGATCATGACATCGTTGGGGTTAATGCGACCGCTGCCACCCAGGTTGCCCTTTTTACTAATCCGTCGGATAACAATATCCTGCTTGGTTAGTTCAGCGGCTACTTCAGCTTTACTGCGGCCAATCATTTCACCGCTTAGCGGTCTATTCTGCGGGCCTTTACCACTCCATTTCCAGCGCGCTAGCTTGATGGCGGGCGTTTGGCGACGACGTGCCGTTTTAGCCATGCCTTACTCCTTGCTCACTCGGTTAACCTCTTCCAGGCTGGTAATACCCTGCATGACTTTTAATAACCCGCTGCGGTGAAGACTTGGATAGCCCTCCTTGCGCGCCTGCTGGTCAATATCTAATGCATTGGCATCACGCATAATCAACTGGCGCATGGCTTCCGTAATGGGGACTACCTCATAAATACCAATACGGCCTTTATAACCGTGGGTGCAGCGTTTGCAACCGACCGGTTTGTAAATAGTTGCCTGGTGGAGCTCCTCACTGCTAAAGCCTTCTTTACGTAGCGCTTCGTGGGGAATCTCAATGGGCTCTTTGCAATGGGTGCATAGTTTGCGCGCCAGACGCTGGGCAATAATCAAGCTAACGGCGCTGGCGATGTTAAACGATGAGACGCCCATATTAGCCAGCCGTGTCAGTGTTTCAGCTGCGGAGTTGGTATGTACCGTGGAGAGCACTAAGTGGCCTGTCTGGGCGGCTTTAACGGCAATTTCGGCGGTCTCAAGGTCGCGAATTTCCCCGACCATGACCACATCTGGGTCTTGGCGCAGAAACGCCCTGAGCGCACTGGCAAAATCGAGGCCGATTTTGGGTAATACGTTTACCTGGTTAATACCAGCGACTTTGATCTCGACCGGATCTTCGGCGGTGCAAATATTGCGCTCAACTTTATTAAGTATATTAATGCCGGTATACAGCGATACGGTCTTACCACTGCCGGTGGGGCCGGTTACCAGGATCATGCCTTGGGGTTGTTTTAACGCCTGTTCATAATGGCCACGCTGCTCATCGGTGAAGCCAAGCTGCTCAATACCCAGCTGTGCGGCGGTGGGGTCTAAAATCCGCAGTACCAGCTTTTCCCCGTAGACGGTAGGCAATGAGTTAACCCGGAAATCCAGCGAGCGGGTGCGGGAAAGCTTAAGTTTTATTGCCCCATCCTGAGGTAAGCGACGCTCGGAAATATCGAGGCGCGCCATAATTTTCAGGCGCGCCGCGATACGGTTGCGCATGGCAAAGGGGGGGCGTGCCACTTCTATTAGCATCCCATCAATACGAAAACGCACTCGGTAGAGCGTTTCGTAGGGCTCGAAATGGATATCGGATGCCCCCCGGCGGATCGCATCCAACAGAATTTTATTCACAAATTTGACGATGGGCGCGTCTTCGCTATTTTGGGAAGACTCTTCCAGCGGTACCTCGTTACCATCGTTATTCTGAACAATGCTCAGCGAGCTCACCGCATCGTCAATATCGTCGAGCTCATCCAACATGCCGCGCTCGTTTTGCGCCAGGTAGCTATTGAGGGCGACGGTAATTTGATCAACGGGCGCAAGGATACCCTCAACGCTAAGGCCCGTTGCAAACTGCAATTCATCCAGTTGCGTCAACGTGGCGGGGTAAGGCACCGCGACCGTGAGGCGATGACCGTGGCGAGCTAATGGCAGAATGTTAAGGCTTTGCAGCACTTTAATGGGGTAGTCAGAAGCTGAGGGCAGTGCGGTAAGCCGCACAGTCTCCAAGTCAATGACCGGCAGCCCATACTCCCAACCAGCCGCTAATGTGGCTTCGATAGGGTCGACCAGGCCGCTTTCGATAACATGCTGAAGTAGCGATATTTCTAAATCCGACGCGGTTGTTTCCGCCGTGGTGGCCTGACCATCGGTTAGCAGACCGTGCTTAACCAAGCGCTGGGCAATACCGCGCAGGCCACCACGCGCAGCGGCGTGACTTAACGTCGACTCGAAAGGAGGCTGGCTCATCCAAAAAACCTGTTTTACATCAATGTAGGCATGTCACTTGTACCATAAACCAGCGTTGACGGGCATTAAATGACTAATCCTGCCAAGCCGCTAAAGTAGCAGAACCGTGGGCCGATAAGGTTAACAGAGGTTATTGAAAAAATAGTTATCGTAAGCTAGTGTGAACGCAATTATTTCTAATTCTTTTTAAGGATCCACGTTCCTTTTAAAGGCTTGCCCTTTCCCCTTCAGGAGATTCCTTCATGCAGAATGCTGCACAACCCATCACTCGCAACACCAAGCAAGGCGGTTTCACGCTGATTGAGCTAATGATTGTCGTTGCGATTATTGGTGTATTGGCTTCTATTGCCATACCTCAATATCAAAATTATGTAGGTCGCGCGCAAGCCGCACAGGCTTTCACAGCTACAGCAGGGTTGAGGACTGATATTGGTTTATATTTTTCTGAGAATGGAAACTTTGTAGGCTATCAAACTCTAAACGGTAACCCTTCGTACATTTCCAATACTGCAGGTCAAATTGGTGGTGAATACGTCAGTAGTGTGACACTGAACGGGCAAGCGAGCGGTGGGTTTACGGTGGCGTTTGATAATGGCGTTCATAGTGGCTCTTCAATGGTGATTCAGCCACTTATCAGCAATGGGACTACCAATGATGCAGTGGCAACTGCTAGTACTAGTACCAGCGGTGGGCAAATTACTGGGTGGCGCTGTAGCAGCACCTCTATCGGCGATACCTTTCTTCCTTCAGCATCTCGTCCGTAAACCTTTACTATTAGTTTTAAAGGGCCCTCTCGGGCCTTTTTCTAATTCCATACTTCCTGCGCATTTGTTCTTTACACTTTAAGTTCTAACCTCAGCGAGGAGCTTACAGTGAATCCCACCAAACAGATTGCCATGAGTGCGCTTGGCGCGCTGCTGCTACTCAATAGCGCCGCCTTTGCTCAGCCTGACCATGCCTCTGCCCACGGCGCCCGTGATAAGAATCACAATATGCGTGACCAAGGTCAGCAGCATGAATCTAGTCGACCCAGCCAATCCCGCGATGAACGGGTCGATCTGCCTCGCATCAACGAGCGTGAGCTACGCCAGATATTTCGCCAACATGACGCGCCGCGAGCCGAAGCGTTGCCGCCGGGTATTCAGCGCAACCTTGAGCGTGGCAAACCGTTACCGCCGGGTATCGCCAAGCGTTTTGACGGCCAGCTAGCGTCTCAATTGCCGCACTACCCAGGCTATGAGTGGGAACGTGTGGGCGCTGACGTTGTGTTAATCGAAGCTGCCACGCGCATCGTGGTGGATGTGTTGGTAGATGTATTGCGTTAACTACGGCGATCCAAAGGCGGTATGACTCGAAAATTACGTCACGGCGGCTTATGGTAGAGGCTCATAGCATTACCGCGTTCTAAAGAGAGGTTCAATGAGCGATCACACACTAGCCGCACGTCTTGAAATTACTATCGCTATTGCCGAGGAAGCAGGGCAGATGATTATCAGGGCGCGGGAACAGCAGGACTTTGCCCAGCGCTTAAAAAAGGATAATGAACTGGTCACCGATGTGGATGTGGCCGTCGACAAGCTTATTAGTCAGCGCCTGGAGGAACACTTTCCTGGTGAAGCGCGGCTAAGTGAAGAGCTTGCCCCAGAAAGCGCTGTGCATGCAACGGCGCCGCAGCTTTGGGTGGTGGACCCTATTGATGGCACGGTTAATTTTGCCCAAGGACTTCGTCACGTAGCGGTCTCCATTGGCTGGATGGAAGATGGCGTTGCCAAGGTGGGCGTTGTTCATGCACCGTTTTTAGGCGAGACTTTTAGCGCTGCCGAAGGCACCGGGGCTTATTGCAGCGGTAAATCCATACAGCCCAGTAGTGCAGATTCACTGGTGCACACTTTGGTAGGGACGGGGTTTCCCTATCGTAAAGAGGAGCGTAAGCACCTGTTGAAGCGGTTAGAAGCTGTGCTATTTGAGTGCCGAGATATTCGTCGCAATGGCGCTGCGGCGCTCGATATATGCGATGTGGCCTGTGGCCGCCTGGATGCGTATTACGAGAGTGTTTCGCCCTGGGATTTCGTCGCGGGTTGGGTGATTGCCCGCGAGGCCGGTGCAAGAGTAGGGCACCTATATCCAGTACCAACAGGGGTGCCGGAAGATATTTACCCAGATCATTTAATCGTAGCGGCCCCCGGTGTCTATGATGCCATGGCCTATCTGTTGCTTGAGGCGGATCAACGCAAAACATAAAGGTTTAGCAGAGTTTTGACAGTGTGCGACAAATACTTGAAAAGAAAGCGCTATAAAGGCTTTTCATTTATGCAGGAAACCGCTATTATACGCACCGTCTTGAGGCAAAGATGTAGGAGCCAATAAAGACAGCGGAGCGTGGCGCAGCTTGGTAGCGCGTTGCAATGGGGTTGCAAAGGTCGCAGGTTCGAATCCTGTCGCTCCGACCAAAGATTATTAAAAACCGCCGATTTGGTTAAAACCAATCGGCGGTTTTTTTTGGCTTAGTAAAATTTCGGAAAAACGAGTAGATCAGGAGAGGCCTGAAGGCGCCGAGTTTAGTACTGTATGCCGTCGCAGATTCTGTTTGAAAAATATGAAGAGGTAGCGCAACTCGATGGCATGGTTTCGGCGGCGCCACTGGTGGCAAGGATCTGATACTGCCATATGTAGAAAACAAAGTGCGTAAAAGGCAGTTAAGTACGAATTTAAGTGAGCGTTTAAGCAGAGCCTGGCAGAGGTATGCAAACTAAGCTTTATGATGTATAAGCATTGAACATATGGTGTAATATGTGCGTGAAGTGCAATCGTTAATTATTCAAAATAAAGGATACTACCCATGGCATCAGTGCTGAGTGCTTACATTGAAAAAGAACAGATGTTGAAGCAGTTGCAAGAAGAGCTAAAAGCGCTTGAAAATAACAGTGAGTTGAAAAAAGAGATTGAGTTTAAAGAAAAATTACAATCGCTCATGACGGAACATGGCAAATTGGCGCAAGATGTATGTGCCATGCTTGATGCTTCCTATCGTAGAACTTCCAGTAAGAATACGAAGACTAGCAGTACGGATGGTCGTAAGAAACGTCCATTGAAGATCTACCGGAATCCCCATTCTGGCGAAGTGGTTGAAACCCGTGGAGGTAATCATAAGGTAATTCAAGAATGGAAAGCTAAATTTGGTAATGAAGAGGTAGTGAGTTGGGTTGTAGAGGAACGCGTGTAGTTGACACTTTAAACATCAAAATGCCCCATTTCGAGGCATTTTGATGCTTTGCCTATCTATTTTACCAATAGCGTGGTCAGCGTTGATGGCGGGCAAGGTTGTTAATCGTAATAGCCACAGAAAGCATAATGATGCAGCTAATACCAATGGGTAAAATAGGACATGGCCAGCCTGATTGATGCACATTTTCGCTACCCGCTACGGCAGTTAATGCTGCGGTGGCACCAGGAAGGGTGTACTCATATCTAAATAATCGATACCAGGGTGACCTCAAAGCAGTGCATCCATACCAT
The DNA here is from genome assembly GCF_052379125.1 of Halomonas sp. AOP13-D3-9. Taxonomy (NCBI): domain Bacteria; kingdom Pseudomonadati; phylum Pseudomonadota; class Gammaproteobacteria; order Oceanospirillales; family Halomonadaceae; genus Halomonas; species Halomonas sp. AOP13-D3-9. The sequence goes on from NZ_JBQSYH010000009.1 coordinate 74,805, forward strand.
GGTAGCGACATCGGTTATGTCACTAACACGCTATGCTTCGAGATCACTCTGGAGCCATCCCGTTATTACCGCACGGTGGATAGCCAATCGCTCATTGAAGCGGCAATGAAGAAAAACCCAGAGCGCCATCAGTTCACCACAGATGGGATGTTGAGATAGTTAGGTCTATGAATGCAGCAGCTGGGTAATACGATTCGGCTAATGCTCTAAACTACCAGGGGTAGTGGTTAATAGCGCTTTCCGTTAAGCTCTTCAGCAATTTTTACTTGCCCTGTTACGAGGTGTTTGTATGAGGCGCCTGATAAGGCTGTCTGCAATACCATTATCAGTACTCATGATAGCTGGTTGCTCAGATCCCAAAATTGATACTAGCTCCATGCCTGCGTCGGTTGTCTCTGTTGAAGAAGTGCGTAACTCGTTGCCTTCCTACAAGCGCGATGAGTTTGATCAAGGATTGATCATCATCGCCACGTCAACGTCGTTTAGTGGTATCGATATTCTCAACCCTCACCGCATGAATGCTGCTGAGATTGCCGAAACAGCCAATGCGCAAATGCACGGGTTAACGGGGGATCAGGTGATCCAGCGTGCCGATCAGATCCTGCGCGAACGCCGTGTGCGCGAGCGCGAGCAGGCGATTCGTACTTTAAGGCGTCTGGAAGAGAAGCAAGCACAAGCCGCCAGTGATCAGCAGCAGCTAGCGCGGTTCACCATTGATAGTGCTCGCTATTACATCGGCGCAAGCCCCTATGGCGCCCCAGAGCCAGTGATTGATCTTGAAGTGACCAATGGCACGGATCAGGCTATTGCTGAGCTGCTGTTGAGGGGCGTTGTGACTAGCTCTGACCGCTCGGTGCCTTGGGTTGATGAGTCTTTCTACTACGTTGTTCCTAGTGGCATTGAGCCGGGGGAAACGCTGGAGTGGAGCCTGGCACCCAACCGATTTGGCCCCTGGGGAAATGCCCAAATACCCACTGATGCAGAACTGACAGTAACCCTGGAAGGGCTGAAGGGGAGTGATGAGCAGCTTCTATGGAACTCCCCTGAGCTAACAGAGCGTGAAATGGCCAAGCTTGAACGATTGCGGGAGGAGTATGGCGGCGTTGCGCTGTCGGGTGTGGAGTAAGCATCGTGCGAAGTAAACGATGCCAAACCCACAGCGCCCCATCGGTTGTCCGATAGGGCGCATGCATAGATATTGTTAAGGTGGTCTTTAAATAGTTTTGTTAATTAGCTTTGTTACAAAGCCGCGGTGTTACCTACTCTTTGGCTTCATGGTCGGCGAGAGCGGCAACAACTGCCTCTTCCCACTGCCCTTCGGTTAGCCCCCAGTGCTCCATTTCTGCCTGATCGGCGCTGCCTTCCGACGCCTCGCGCAGTTTGTCGACGCTGCTGCTTTCATAGCAGTGCTTGGCGAAATCTTTGGTTTTTACATCTTTTAACTGGTTAATCATCGACATATTGAGTTCCTTTCAAGGTCAATAGTGAGGTGTTGCCTGATAAGTGTAGCTATTCTGGCCACTTTTACCTGACTTGGTTCCCTGCACTGTTTAGCTGTCGTGAGAAAAAGGTAGAGAAGGCTTTCCGTGGGTTTAGGCGGCTATCAGCGCATCGATAAAAATCTTACCGGCGATACTCGCTAGCAGCAGCATAACCAAATTATCGAACCAGTAGTGGGGCAGCCGATTGCCCAGGCGAGCGCCGAGCGGCATGGCGGCAAGTATGATTACCAGGGCCAGGATACTAAAAAGGAAGCGTTCTAGGGTTAAAATACCTGCGTTTAAAAGCGCCGGTATTTGAACGATGGTAATGGCGACGAAGAAAACCGAGATTGAACCAATAAATACGTTACGTTTTAACTGCATCGCATTGAGAAACGTAACCGAAGCGGGCGCTGACATGCCTGCCGCACCTTGAAGTATGCCAGCGAGTAGCCCAATGGGAATCACTAGGCGCGTAGCGATATTAAAAGGCAGGGCGATGCGACGTTTCATGACTTTGATGATCAGGTAAAGCACGATCACACCTGCGACACCCAGTGATAGTATATCGGGAGATAAAACGATTAATCCCCAGGTGCCCAGAACAATGCCTAGCCCGCCTGCAATAGAGAAAGCCGCTAAAATGCGCAGGGGCAATAAGTGGCGTCGATATTGCCATACCTGTAAGGCATTGCTAAATAGGTTAGGCGCGACTAGTAGGGCGATTGCGAGTTGAACGTCGTACAGCATGGTGAGAACGGGCACGACAATCACTGGCACGCCTGAGCCGATGGCCCCTTTGACGATGCCTGCAACTAGCAGGGCTATAAACGCAATCGATAGCATAAAAGACTACTCGGCCCACCTTTAGCGCACAGCCGCCATTCTAATGGCAGCGGTGCGTATTGTTTATTCAGGATTTAGCGCCGTTAGTTGAGTACGTAGCAAGGCGTATAGTGCTGACCATCAAGCTTCATCCGGCCTTGGGCCACGAAAGAGGTCAGTAGCTCATCCAGGCGTTGCATCAATTCGGGTTCGGCGGTCAGTACAAAGGGACCATGAGCTTCGATGGCACGAATACCGGGCTCTTTGACGTTGCCCGCTACAATTCCCGAGAAAGCGCGGCGCAGATTGGCGGCGAGCTCGTGGGTGGGCTGCTGGCGGTGCAGGGCCAAGGCGCGCATAGCTTCGTGCGTCGGCTCAAAGGTGGCCTGGAAGTCGCGCGCAATGGTCAATCGCCAGTTGTAGTAGAAAGCATCCTGATGGGTGCGCCGGAATTCAGCGATTTCATCGATACCGTGACGCATGGCGCGCGCTACCGCGACCGGGTCGCCAGTAATAATGGTGTAGTAGCGGCGAATGTCTTCACCCAGGGTATAGACCAGGAACTCATCAATTTTCTGAAAGTAGGCCGCAGAATTGGCGGGCCCGGTGAAGATTAACGGAAAGGGAATATCCTTGTTGCTGGGGTGCAGCAGAATGCCCAGTAAATAGAGAATCTCTTCCGCAGTGCCGACCCCGCCGGGGAACACGATAATCCCATGACCCAGGCGCACAAAGGCTTCTAGCCGCTTTTCAATGTCGGGCATTACCACCAGTTCATTGACGATGGGATTGGGCGCTTCGGCAGCGATAATGCCGGGCTCTGAAATGCCTAAATAACGGCCTTCCTTGCGCCGCTGCTTAGCATGGGCAACGTTAGCGCCTTTCATAGGGCCTTTCATTGCGCCAGGGCCACAGCCGGTACAAATGTCCAAATCGCGCAGACCTAAGTGGTAACCCACATCTTTGGTATATTCGTACTCTTCCCGGGAAATAGAGTGACCGCCCCAACACACCACCAGGCTAGGATCGCGGCCAGGTTTTAGCGTGCCCGCTTTGCGCAGAATGTGGAAAACCGCATTGGTGGTACCTTCGCCCGTGCTAAGGTCAAAACGATTGTGGTGTTGAATCTCATTGTAGACGTAAACAATATCGCGAATGATTGAGGACAGATGCTCACGAATACCGCGAATCATACGGCCATCAACAAAGGCTTCGGCGGGCGCGTTGGTTAGTTTTAAGCGAATACCACGGTCTTGCTGTAGCACTTCAATATCAAAATCTTTATAGGCTTCTAAAATCGCCAGACTGTCGTCGCTGGGGTTGCCACAATTGAGTACTGCCAACGCGCAGCGCCGAAGCAGATCGTGTAGGCCGCTTTGAGAAGTTTTGTGCAGCCGATTAACTTCATGCTGAGAGAGTACTTCGAGGCTTCCTTCGGGAGAAATGATGCTGGAGAGGGTGGCGCGAGGTTGAACGTTTTCGGTCATTAGCGGGGCTGTCCCTAATCGTGTGATGTCTCCTTGCATACTACCATGACCACGCAGCGGGTACAGCGCAGCGGCTGGCCTCCTCGGCTGTGCTATTATGAGGCATATTTTCAAGGGCGGCGGCAGTAGAGAGTTAACCGTTAAAGACCGTTACCCAAGACCATGGCGCTTCACTATGTTTAATGCCCACTATTTTCGTACCTTTATTACGCTTGTTGAAACAGGCAGTTTTACCCGCACAGCTCAGCGGTTAGAAATGACCCAGCCGGGCGTCAGCCAGCATGTTCGTAAGTTGGAAGGGTATTTAAATAAAGAGTTGCTAGAGCGTAAGGGGCGGAGCTTTACGTTAACCGAATCGGGGCGGCGTGCTTACGATTACGCCTTAAAGCTATTTGCTGAACATGAGCAATTCCGTCACGGACTAGACGATGACTCTTTGGATAGCGGTGACTGCCGTATTGCTTCACCGGGCAGCGTTGGCCTGATGTTTTATCCGTATATATTGGGGCAGCAGCAAATGCACCCTAATCTAACGGTTAACTATAGCTTTGCGTTTAATCACGAAATCGTCAATGACCTGCTCGAAGGGCGCTATGACATCGGTATAGTCACCGAGGCAATGCGCCACCCCGAGCTTGATTGCACAATCTGGCACCAAGAACCGCTCTGCCTCGTGGTGCCAGCTGATTTTGCGGGTAACACGCTGTCCGATTTAATGGGTATTGGTTTTCTCAATTATTACGACGGGATTAACCACGCCAATGCGCTGCTGCGCGCGAATTACCCCGACGAGTTTCGCTCAATGACGCATTTCCGCCATCAAGGCTTTACCAATGAAGTCAGTATGGTGCTGGATGCGGTGGCAAGGGGGTTGGGGTTTACCGTGGTCTCGCGGCTGGTATTGGAGACCTCGCCCTGGCAGCGTCAGGTCAAAGCGCTGAACCTTCCTAACGCGGTCAATGAAGTGCTTTATTTGTTGCGCCGCCGCGACTCGGTGCTGCCCAAGCGCTACGAGAAGCTGTTAGACGGTTTTCACGCTCAGCGCCTGCAAGAAAAAACGCCCCCCGTACCATCGAATAGCTAGCGCCGTCGAATAGTTAGGTTCCAGGGGCGTTTATATTTTTTCAGACGTTACTGCTTTACGGCCTGCTGATCAATCGCGATATTCATCAATGCTCGGGCAAGAGCAGATCAGTTGCCGGTCGCCAAAGACGTTATCGACACGGTTCACTGCGGGCCAGTACTTAGCGGCCTGGACAGCCGCGGTCGGGAAAGCGGCCAACTGACGGTCATAAGGCCGCGGCCAGTCGCTATCCATTAGATCCGCCTGGGTATGCGGAGCATTGACCAGCGGGTTATTGTCCAGCGGCCATTCACCACTCTCCACTCGGGCGATCTCTGCCCGGATAGCAATCATCGCATCGCAGAAACGATCAATTTCATACAGCGACTCCGATTCGGTCGGTTCGATCATTAGCGTGCCCGGCACCGGGAACGACATGGTCGGCGCGTGGAAACCGTAATCCATCAGGCGCTTGGCGATATCCTCTTCGCTAATCCCCGAGGCCGCTTTGAGCGGACGAATATCGATAATGCATTCGTGGGCGACGGTGCTGTTCTGGCCGCGGTAAAGAATTGGGAATGAAGCCTCTAAACGCTTGGCAATGTAGTTGGCGTTTAGGATGGCAAGCTCGGTGGCTTCCCGCAGACCGCGGGCACCCATCATCTTAATGTAGGCCCAGGAGATGGGTAGGATTGAGGCACTGCCAAACGCTGCCGCGGACACTGCGCCGCTATCAGCGTTAACGCCGTTGATCGGTGTCACCACATGATTAGACACATAAGGCGCGAGGTGCGCTTTAACGCCGATAGGCCCCATACCCGGGCCACCGCCACCGTGGGGAATACAGAACGTTTTATGCAGGTTAAGGTGAGACACATCGCCGCCAAAATCGCCGGGGCGGGTTAATCCGACCTGAGCGTTCATGTTGGCGCCATCGATATACACCTGGCCACCGTTGTCGTGAACGACCTTGCATGCTTCGCGCACGCTGGTTTCAAACACGCCGTGTGTGGACGGGTAGGTCAGCATGATGGCTGAGAGCTGATCGCGATGTTGCTCGGCTTTAGCGCGCAGATCTGCCATATCGATATTGCCGTTTTGGTCGCACTCGACCACCACCACCTTCATCTGAACCATCGCCGCCGAGGCTGGGTTGGTGCCGTGGGCGGAACTGGGAATCAAACAGACATCGCGATGGCCTTCACCCTGGGCCGCCTGGTAGCGGCGAATCGCTACTAGGCCAGCGTATTCACCCTGAGCACCGGAGTTGGGCTGCATCGAGAGATGATCATAGCCGGTGACTTCGACCAGGAAGGCCGAGAGCTCGTCGATCATTTGCTGATAGCCAGCTACCTGGTCGCGGGGCGCGAAGGGGTGCAGATGCGCAAACGAAGGCCAGGAGACCGGGATCATTTCGCTGGTGGCGTTAAGCTTCATGGTGCAGGAGCCAAGCGGGATCATCGCATGGGCAAGCGACAGATCCTTATTTTCCAGACGCTTTAAGTAGCGCAGCATTTCGGTTTCGCTGCGGTAACGGTTAAAGGTAGGGTGGCTCAAAAAGTCGCTTTCGCGCTGGCAGGCAGCGGGAATGCCTGAAGCGCCGTCAGCCACTACCTGCTCGTCCAGCACGGCGACGGAAAGGCCGTGCTCATCGCCCAGTAGAACGTCAAACAGCGCTACCACATCGTGGGCGGTGGTGGTTTCATCCAGGCTGATTCCCACATCGCCATTGGTGAAGTAGTGCAGGTTAATATCGTGGGTCATGGCGCGGCCATGAATCTTGCCTGCGTCAACGCCTGTCAAGCGCAGCGTATCAAACCAGCTGTCATGGGCGAGCGTTACGCCTGCCTGCTTAAGGCCCTCGGCAAGCAGCGTGGCTAGGCGGTGAACGCGACCGGCAATTTTGCGCAGCCCTTCAGCGCCGTGATAAGTAGCGTAGAAGCCTGCGATATTGGCCAGCAGCGCCTGGGCAGTACAGATGTTGGAGGTCGCTTTTTCGCGGCGGATATGCTGCTCGCGAGTCTGCATTGCCATGCGCAGGGCGGTATTGCCGCGGCTATCTTTTGATACGCCGATGATACGCCCAGGAATCGAACGCTTGAGCTTGTCGGAAGTCGCAAAGAACGCCGCATGGGGGCCGCCAAAGCCCATGGGTACACCAAAGCGTTGGGAGTTGCCGACGACAATGTCAGCGCCCAGTTTGCCGGGTTCTTTAAGCAGCACCAGGCTTAAAAGATCGCTGGCCACACAGGTCATGATATTGCGTTCAGCCGCGGCGCTTAATAGCGGTGCCAGCTCGCGCACTTCACCACTGGCAGAGGGGTACTGGACAAGTGCCCCAAACACATCGTGCTTAGCCAACTCTTCAGCTGGGCCGGTGATTAGCTCAAAACCAAAAAACTCGGCGCGGGTTTTAACCACGTCCAGGGTTTGCGGGAAAACGTCGTCGGCGACGAAGAAGGCGTTGGATTTGCTTTTCTTATTGCCGCGCTTACACAGCGCCATGGCTTCGGCGGCGGCGGTGGCTTCGTCAAGCAGCGACGCATTCGCCAACTCCATACCGGTTAGATCCATCACCACTTGTTGGAAGTTCAGCAAGCCTTCCAGGCGGCCTTGCGAAATCTCCGGCTGGTAGGGGGTATAGGCCGTGTACCAGCCCGGGTTTTCCAATACGTTACGCTGAATCACCGCGGGCATATGGGTGCCATAGTAGCCCTGACCAATATAACTTTTGGCTACCCGATTTTGCCGCGCTAGCTGCGCCAAGTACTCAAGTGCCTCGGCTTCGCTACGTGGCTCATCGAGCGCTAGCTCGCGGTTAAGGCGGATATCGCTCGGCACGGTCTGTTCTATCAGATCTTCCATGTGCTGCATGTTGAGCGCTTTTAACATGGTGGCCACGTCACCTTGACTTGGACCATTATGACGTTTGATAAAAGCATCGTGATCGGCCAGCTCGGCCAGACGGCGTGTTTCAAAAGACATGAAGAAGATTCCGGACGTTAAGAGAGAACCGTGCAGGAGCAAACAGCGCAAAGCCTGCCGTTAAGGGCAGGCTCAAGAATGCAAAACTTACTCGTCGGCGCTTAGCGTTGCTTGATAGGCGTCTGCGTCTAGCAGGCCATCAAGGGCGTCGCCTTCTAAGCGCACTTTCATGATCCAACCACCTTCGTAAGGCGCTTCATTGACTGTTTCAGGGGCGTCTTCAAGGGCTTCATTGACTTCGACGACTTCGCCCACCACCGGCGAGTAGAGATCTGAAGCGGCCTTGACCGATTCGATAACGCCAAACTCTTGGCCTTTGCTTAGGGCGGTTCCCACTTCGGGCAGTTCAACAAACACGACATCGCCGAGCGCCTGCTGGGCGTGATCAGTAATGCCCACGGTAACGGTGCCGTCTTGATTATCCAGCACCCACTCGTGGCTTTCCGCGTAACGAAGATTAGTAGGAAGATTGCTCATGGTGTTTTCCTATATGAAACAGTTTTCTGGGCCCGAGCATACTAGCGGTTGTCGTTCGCCTTGGCGACTAGTGGCTGGGGTAGATCGAGCGAATAAGCAAGCATGTTAACGTGTTTCCAATCGGAAACAAATTTCTTCGTTGCTTCAAAGCTTGCTGTGTAGCGTTATCGGCTCAGGTACTTTTCGCAGGGTTTGTGCGGAAGATTGGGTTATGAAAAAAGCGGTATCCTCTATGCACAAGCGACATCACCCTAGATGCTTGCTAAGTTTATGGTGTAAAACATTCAAATCGTGCGCTAACCAACAATAGCGACGTTAGGGCTAGCCCGTAATCGCAACAAGCCAATAATACACACCCATATTGCATACCAACAAAGTGAGGAGATGGACATGGAAGCATTAACTAGCCTCTTAGGGGCGATCAACGGCGTGGTCTGGGGGCCCGTCATGTTGGTTCTGCTGCTCGGTGTGGGGATTTACCTGCAGCTTGGCTTGAAACTGATGCCGATTAGGAAGCTCGGCATGGGTTTCAAGCTAATGTGGGCGGGACGTGATGCTAAGCCGGGTGTGGGTAAAGCGGCGCCGGCTAAAGAGGGTGACGAAGGGGAAATATCCCCCTTTGACGCTTTGATGACCGCACTCTCGGCGACCATCGGCACCGGTAATATTGCCGGTGTCGCCACGGCCATTGCGTTAGGTGGCCCCGGCGCTGTGTTTTGGATGTGGATTACCGCGCTGGTGGGGATGGCAACAAAATTTGCCGAAGCGGTGCTGGCGGTACGTTACCGTGAAACGGATAGCACCGGTTTCCACGTGGGCGGTCCGATGTTCTACATCAAAAATGGCCTGGGTAAAAAATGGCTATGGTTGGGCGGATTATTCGCTTTCTTTGGTGCCGTGGCAGCGTTCGGCATTGGTAATACCGTCCAGTCCAATTCCGTTGCTGATGCCATGGACGCCACCTTCGGTGTGCCGCACTGGCTAACGGGCGTGATCATTATGGTGTTGGCGGGCGCGGTGATTCTGGGCGGCATCAAGCGCATCGCTAAAGTGGCGGGTAAGCTGGTGCCTATTATGGGCATTGCCTACGTAGTGGCTGGCCTGCTGGTCTTGATCATCAATGCCGGGCAGATCGGTGAGGCCTTTGGCTTAATCTTTTACTACGCCTTTAACCCCATGGCGGCAGCCGGTGGTTTTGCCGGGGCAGCGGTTATGGCGGCGATTCGTTTTGGTGTAGCACGCGGTATCTTCTCTAATGAGGCGGGTTTGGGTAGCGCGCCTATCGCTCACGCGGCGGCCAAAACCAAAAACCCGGTGCGTCAGGGCTTAATCGCGATGCTGGGTACCTTTATCGATACCATCGTTGTGTGCACCATTACTGCACTGGTGATTTTGACCTCCACGGTATGGATCGAAGGCGAAGCCGGGGCGTCGCTCACCGCGCTCTCGTTTGATGCAGCGCTGCCAGGTTTTGGTAATCAGATCGTGGCGGTGGCGTTAGCCATTTTTGCCTTTACCACCATCCTGGGCTGGTCATTTTACGGTGAGAAGTGCTGCCAGTTCCTGTTTGGCACCCGCTCAATTATGATCTATCGGGTGCTGTTCGTACTGGCTATCCCATTGGGCGCTATCGCGCAACTGGGCTTTATCTGGCTCATGGCGGATACCTTCAATGCCATGATGGCGATCCCTAACCTGATTGCCTTGGCACTGCTTTCGCCGGTAGTCTTTAAGCTAACCAAGGACTATTTCGACGGCAAAGACGTATTGCCGGGTGAAGAGTTGGATCACGATCAATAATAGCCGCAGCGCGTTAATCGGCGCTGTCGATGGACGTGAATAACGGTAGAGTCGGGAAGGCACTAATCAGGTGGCTTCCCGTCTTATTTTTTGAACGAACAGTTTTTAAGTCAGCAATTTTAAGTGAGGAAAGCCCCCCATGTCCGAATTAAAGCAAACGCCGCTGCACGCGTTGCACCTTAAACTGGGCGCCAAAATGGTCCCCTTTGCAGGCTACGATATGCCGGTGCAGTATCCGCTGGGGGTCAAAAAAGAGCACGAGCACACCCGTCAAAAGTGCGGCCTGTTTGATGTCTCCCATATGGGGCAGATTAGCGTTTCCGGTGACAACACGGCCGAAGCCCTAGAAACCCTGATACCCGCTGATTTAGTGGGGCTTGAAAAGGGCGCCCAGCGTTACGGGCTTTTCACCAATAGCGAGGGCGGCATTATTGACGACCTGATGGTGGTCAACGCAGGCGATCACTTCTATTTGGTGGTGAACGCCGCCTGCAAAGATCAGGATTTGGCGCACCTGCGTCTTAATTTGGCATCAACCCACACGATTGAGTCGCTAGATCGCGGCTTGCTGGCGCTGCAGGGGCCTCAGGCGCGTGAGGTGATGCAACGGCTGTGCCCTGAAGCCTGCGAGCTGGTGTTTATGCAGCATGCCCGCTTCACCATTGCTGGGCAGGAAGTATGGGTGAGCCGCAGCGGCTATACCGGCGAAGATGGTTTTGAGATTTCCGTCGCATCTGATGCCTGTGAAGCGTTCGTCGAGCGATTACTGGCCGAGCCCGAAGTCGAAGCAATTGGCCTGGGGGCACGGGACTCGCTGCGGTTAGAGGCCGGCTTATGCCTCTACGGCCACGACATGGATGAGCAAACCACGCCAGTCGAAGCGGGGTTGATCTGGGCGATAGGCAAGCCGCGTCGCCGCGACGGTGATCGGCCAGGCGGTTTTCCAGGCGCTGACGTGATTCTTCATCAGGTCGATGCCAAAGATCACACCCGCAAGCGTGTTGGGCTATTAGCTGAAGGCCGAGCGCCGGTCCGCGAGGGTGCTCCGCTGGTAGATGAAGCAGGCAATGAGATTGGGATTGTGACCTCCGGCAGCTTTGGCCCCAGTGTCGGCAAACCGGTGGCGATGGGCTATGTCAGTCGTGAACTGGAAACGCCGCAAAGTGCTGTGTTCGCGGTAGTTCGTGGTAAGCAGTTACCCATGGTGGTGACCCCCATGCCGTTTGTAAAACCGGGCTACTACAGGGGATAAAGGTGTAACCACTGTCCCGCGGCCCCCGCTTATGTAGGGGGCCGCTGTTTTATTAAGAACAGTATGACCACACAACTGTTTTAGCGCAGTACCTGTTTGGGGTCGATGGGCTTGCCACCTTGGCGCAGATCGAAGAGCAGATCATAGCGCTGGGTGGCACTGCTTTGACCTACTTCGCAGAGCGGATCCCCTGTGCTCACCTGCTTGCCTACCTCGACCAAAATACGCTCGCAAAGGGCGTACACGGTCTGCAGATTGTCGGCATGGTGCACAATCACCACTTCACCTAGCTGACGCATACCGTCGGCAAAGCGCACTTCGCCGGGGGCGACGGCTTTAGCCTGGGCACCGGCCTGAGTAGCCAGCAGCATGGGCTGAAGAGTGCCACGACTGTCCGGCCCGAAACGACGAACCACGCGATAATCCTCCAGCGGCCAGGGCCAGCGCCGAGCTGAAGAGGGCAGTGCCTGACTGGGCGCGCTGCTGGTAGGAGCAGCGGCAGGCTTGTTAGCGCTTGAAGAGCTACTACTATTTGCTGAGTTTCTAGATGAGCTTCGCGCCGCTGAACCGCTAAGGGGGAGGCTGACTATTTGGCCAATTCTCAAGCTAGTGGGCGAGGCGCTAGGATTGGCACTCTGAATGCGGCCACTGGTAGTGCCAAAATGTCGGGCGATGCTCGAGAACGTATCACCAGGGCGGATTTGATAGCGGTAGGGGCCTCCGGAAGGTGCCCGCTCCTGCTGGGTAGGAATTAATAGACGTTGCCCAATTTCCAGGCGCCGCGTATCGGCACCTGGGTTAAAGCGCTCCAAGCGTTCCAGTGGCACGTTAGCCCGGGCTGCCAACTTACCCAGCGTGTCGCCACGCTGTACTTGCACCCAATTGCCACTGATCTGGCTGGCGCTAGGAGTGGCCGCTCGATGGGATGGTGATGGAGGAGCGCTGGAACAGCCGGCCAGAAGTCCCGCTAACAGCCAAGCAGTGAGCCAGCCGGCTAGGCGTGATCGGTTCGGCTGTCCAGCATGCCATCTTTTTCCAACCAGAGTGCATTGATCCATGTGTGGAAGCGTTCCTTATGCTGCTTTTCTTCGTGGTTTTCTGATGCGTACATCCACTCAGGAATGCTGAGTTGCCGTGCCTGTAATGTTATGGGCGCCTCTCTACCGCATAAAAAGCCCCAAAACGTTGGCGAGGGGTTGGCGTAGCTGATCGTCACATCCAGGATACCATCCAATTGGTTGCCTAGCAGACTAAGTACCTGGGCAACGCCGCCCGCCTTGGGGCGAAGTAAGTGGCGGTAGGGGCTTTGCTGGGCATCGCGCTTGGCAACCGAAAAGCGGGTGCCCTCGACAAAATTAAAAATCGCAATGGGCGAGAGCCTCGCCTGCTGACACATCCGTTCGGTAGCCGCTCGATCAATGGTGGCCAGTTTAGGATTTTTAGCGACTTGTTCGCGGCTAAAGCGGCGCATAAAAGGAAATTCTAGCGCCCAAAAAGCCAATCCTACGATGGGGATCCAGATTAATTGACGTTTTAAGAAAAAACGTGGCATGGGGATACGCCGATGCAACGCCATCAACAGCATAAAGATATCCGTCCAACTGCGGTGATTGGATATCACCAACCACCACTGCTGTGGGCTCAAATGGTCGGGCACGCTGGCGTGTAGCACAGGCTTGAGCCAGTGGCGCATCCACCAGAGATTGACGCCTATCCAGTTTAGCGCGACACCATTCAGCCCCCGCAGCACTAATTGTCTAAGCCGTTGCCCTGGGGCGATGACTTTAAGTAGTGTCAGCAGAATGAGAGGTACGCCCCAGAACAGCGTGTTGAGCGTTAGCAGCAGTGCGCTAACCAGCCCCTTAAAAATAGGCATACCGCGTTTCCTTACCGTCAAACCCATAGCGTAATACTGAATGCTAAATGATCCTAGCCACGCTGCCCAGCAGAAACCCTGTGCATCTCATCAACTTAGTCTGGTGTTAGTCGAGAGAGTGAGGGCGCTTGAACGGTATCAAGCAGTACGGTGCGCAGTGCATGGGCGGCGACAGAGAGTTCCTGGTGAGTCAGGATGCCGACTCGACAGGAGATAGCGGGCGCCGTTAGCGGTATGCAGCGGGCGCCCAGTTCATGCATTTGGCGAATGCACATGGAAGGCACCGCGCTGACGCCCAGGCCATCGGCGACCATTCTACCCACGGTGGAGAGCTGGTGGCTCTCAAAGGCCACCGTTAGCGCCATATGCTGCTTGCCTAGCTCCTGTTCCAGTAAGCGTCGCACCATGGAGGGGCGCTGAAGGGTAATGAAATCGTGGTCGAGTAGTGCTGACCAGGCGAGCTGGGAAGAGTGGGTTAATGGAGAGCCAGGCGGTACGACCGCCACAAAGTGGTCTTCAAACAGCGGTGTAAACAGCAGGCTGCCGGTGCCCTCCGGCGAAAATGCGATCCCCATCTCTACCTGTCGGGAGCGCACCATGGCGGTAACCTCCTCGTTGATGACATCGTGCACGGTTATGTTGATTTTGGGGTACTGTTGGCGAAATTTAACCAGCGCCGCAGGGAGTAAGTTACCGGCAAAGGCGGGCATCGCCGCCACGCTGAGACGCCCCAGCTGGAGGGTGAAGCGCTGGCGCAAACGCTCCTCGGTATTGTCCCACTGGGCCAGCAAATGTTTGGCTAACGGTAGTAGCGACTCGCCTTCAGGGGTTAGTCTGACGCTACGGGTGCTGCGAATCAGCAATTTGCCACCCAGGGATTCTTCCAAACCTTTAATCGCCAGACTTAACGCCGGCTGGGATAGGTGCAGTCGCTCGCAGGCTTGTGTAAAGCTGAGGGATTGGGCGACCGCCAGAAAGGCGCGTAGCTGTTTGACGGTCATTAAAGTACCTTTTATAAGTTTAAAAAATAAATTGATAAGAAAAACAAACTTAACAAATATATCATCTCGCACAACACTGGCACTATCGTTAGCGTCAGTTGGCGTATTTTGGGCAGCACTCATCTACGCTAATAGTGATCATCAACAACAATGTGAGGCACAACAATGGCAGGATTCGATAAGCGTGTAGCTTCCTACGAAGAGGCTATGGAAGGCATCGAGAGCGGTATGACCGTCATCGCCGGTGGCTTCGGGCTCTGCGGTATTCCCGAAAACCTGATTGCCGAGATCAAGCGTCGCGGCGTCACTGACCTTACCGTGGTGTCCAATAATTGCGGTGTCGATGGTTTTGGCTTGGGAATACTGCTTGAAGACCGCCAAATTAGTAAAATTCTGGCCTCTTACGTCGGTGAAAATGCCTTGTTTGAGAAGCAAATGCTCAACGATGAGATTGAAGTGGTGTTAACGCCTCAAGGCACATTGGCGGAAAAGATGCGCGCAGGCGGCGCTGGTATTCCTGCCTTTTATACTGCTACCGGTTACGGCACGCCGATTGGTGAGGGGAAAGAGGTTCGCGAATTTAATGGCCGACACTGTATTTTAGAAGAAGCCATCGTAGGCGACTTTGCTATTGTGAAAGGCTGGAAGGCGGATCGCTATGGCAACGTGATGTATCGCCATACGGCGCAAAATTTTAACCCCATGGCCGCCACGGCAGGGAAAATTACCGTGGTGGAAGTTGAAGAGATCGTTGAGCCGGGTGAGCTTGAGCCTAGCCAGATCCATACCCCAGGCATTTATGTGGATCGGATTATTCAAGGCACGTTTGAAAAGCGGATAGAGAAACGCACGGTGCGCAGCTAATACACCGCGCCTTCAAACGCAACACTTGCTTCTCATTTAACGATTCAACAAGAGGAAGTCACCATGGCTTTAACACGAGAACAGATGGCTCAGCGTGTCGCCCGCGAACTTCAAGACGGTTTTTACGTCAACCTGGGCATTGGCATTCCCACCCTGGTTGCCAACTACATCCCGGATGGCATCGATGTCATGCTGCAATCCGAAAACGGGCTGCTGGGAATGGGTCGCTATCCCACCGAAGACGAACTTGATGCCGATATGATCAATGCAGGCAAAGAGACGGTGACAGTTCGCCCGGGCGCGGCGATTTTTTCATCGGCAGAATCGTTTGCGATGATTCGTGGCGGCCACGTGGATCTGACCGTACTGGGGGCTTTTGAAGTGGATCAGCAGGGCAACATCGCTTCCTGGATGATTCCTGGCAAGCTGATCAAGGGCATGGGCGGTGCCATGGATCTCGTCGCCGGCGCTGAAAACATTATTTGCACCATGACGCACGCCTCCAAGCATGGCGAGTCCAAACTGTTAGAAAAATGCGAACTGCCGCTAACCGGCGCAGGCTGCATTAACCGCGTCTTGACGGATCTCGCCTATCTTGAAATCAAAGACGGTGCCTTTATTCTCAAGGAGCGCGCCCCGGGCGTAAGCGTTGAGGAGATCGTCGAGAAAACGGCGGGCAAGTTAATTGTGCCTGACCATGTGCCTGAAATGACGTTTGATGCCGAATAAGCCCCACTTCTATTGGCGTAGCGCTTGAATAGGCAACTCTGTGAGACGCTAGCGTTTTTGTCGCTAGCGTCTTATGCCATCTCGCAGCGCGTGTGGTGGGGGAGCAAAACATCGGCAATACGCTCGTGGTTATCTTCAACGTGTTTTTGGACTAATGCCAGGCCGCCCAGGCAGAGACGGTGTTCATCACCATCGGCGAACACCATTTTTTGCGGCGTAGTGGGGTAGAAGCGGTGATCAAGCAGCGACGATACGGTAAAAACGCCGTTCTGCTGCCCCGGTAGGCTGGGCATGCCTACCTCGTTGAGGCGTTGGTCCAGCTCTGCCAAGGGCTCGCCAAGCTGACCGCAATCAAAGCCAGCGTGATGCAGGCGGGGTCCCATGACGGCTATCCAGGCAGCCAAAGGATGCGCTTGCTGCAGCTGGTGATAAAGCGCCCAAGTAGGCATAGGCCAGGGGCGCCCCCGGCAGAGTAAGTTATGCCCCTTGCAATCCTGGGGATGCGATTGCCGTACCAGTCCTTCGATGGCTTCCCGTGGCGCCTTGGATAATGTGCCAATTTGCAGTTCTGCCAGCACCAGCCAGCTACCGCCGTCACTCGGCGAGAGTAAATGCACCAGCAAGCCCCTGTCAGCCATGGCGTAGTGGCCGATAGCGCGGTAACCCATATGGGCTAAGTTGCCGCTGAGTGCGGTGGCGGCAAAGGGGCCGTAATTAAGCGTGACTAAGGTAAGATATTCGGCTGCGGTTGCTAGTGGCCACAGCCGAAGGGCACCGATATCGGGATGGGTATGTACATAGTCAAGCCACAGCTGCTGAACAAACTCCTGACGCTGCATGGTGAACTCCTTGCCCAAAGTGGCACACCTAGCGTGAGCCATTTAATAACTGCTAAGTATAGGCAAGCGAGATAAGCAAGGGTTCAACGGGTATTAACGAGCGGTTAAACGGCAAGCAACTGCTGGTCGCGCACAAACTGATCAAATTCAGTAAAGCCGCCCACATGGGCTTGATCGACAAATACCTGCGGCACGGTGTGAATGGGCTTGCCTGCCGTTTTGGCGATATCTTCCTTAGTTACGCCTTCTGAGGGCATATCCACATAGCGATAACCCTCAATTTTGCCGATTTTTTCCAAGTGCTCGGCAAGCTGTTTTGCACGCACACAGAAGGGGCATGACATTCGACCAAAAATAACCACAAACATAGCTGGCGCTCCTTTACGATAAGCAGATTAAGTTACCAAGTGGGCAGTAACTGAGTGGAAAATAGCCGTTGGCTAAGCGATAAATTTGCGCCCATTGTGGCTGAGCAGAGCACGTTTCGCCAATAGCAGCTCGCTACATGAACCATTAATGCCCGTTATCATCTGGAAAAACGAACAAGCCTATGCAAATGCTTACCACTGACGAATACACTTTCCTTACTGCACTGGCGAAGGCGTACCGCGATGTCCACTTACCCGCCATTAAACAAAGGAGTGGCTGGAACCCGCGTTTAGGGGTTGATGCGCTATGCTTTCAGCATCATGGCGCTGAGCATAGGGTGGGGGCGTTGATTACGCCTTGTGAGCTGTGGTTAGTCTTGTTACCTGATCAATCGCTGCTTACTGAGCCTTTGGCGGATACGCTAACGCTCTCGCTACCGTCAGGTGCCTATAAAGTATCCCTAGAGCGTTTGCCAGGCGGTTATAAGCTCTATAAGCGCGCCATTTTGCATGATTTGGGCGAACTTGAGAGCATGCAGGAGGCTGCAAGGCTGGCACAGCAAATGATGGCGCGTTTAATGCAACCTGCCAAAGAGCTCAACGCCTAAGTGTAGGCAGCTATACTGACAGGGTTTCTACAGACAGTACCTTCCATCTACGTAGTGAAAAAGGAATGGCCTATGACTTCCCAAGCCGTTACAACGCCGCGAGTTGCGCTGGTCACCGGTACCAGCAGTGGCATCGGTGCCGCCGTGGTTAAGCACTTTTGCGAACTGGGCCATCAAGTGCTCGCCGTCGACTTTAATCCGGCGGGTAAGGCGATCGCAGAAAAAGCCGGAGCGGCTTTTTTTGAAGCTGACCTAACCGACCCTGATGCCTGCCGTGCGGCGGTGGCCGATGCGGTTAAGCGTTTTGGCGGCGTAGATATCTTGGTCAATAATGCTGGGATTCAGCATGTTGCTTCAATCGAGACCTTCCCTGAAGAGAAGTGGCGTCAAATCATCGATCTGATGCTGACGGCGCCTTTCTTGCTGACCCAGGCGGCATGGCCGCATATGCGTGAAAAAGGCTGGGGGCGAGTTGTTAACGTGGCCTCGATACATGCCCAAGTGGCTTCGCCGGGTAAAGCGGCGTATATCAGTGCCAAGCACGGTATGATCGGTTTGACCAAAACGGCGGCGCTGGAGGGCGGTGAGCAAGGCATTACTGCTAATGCCGTATGTCCTGCCTATGTTAAAACCCCGCTGGTGGACAACCAAATCGCCGACCAAGCTAAATTGCACGGTATGGATGAGCAGGAAGTGATCGAAAAGGTCATGCTCAAACAGGCGGCGATCAAGCGCTTGATCGAGCCAGAAGAAGTGGCGCAGTTAGTCGCTTACCTGGCATCTGACGCTGCCGGCGCCGTGACCGGATCGAGCTTTAATATCGATTTAGGCTGGACGGCACATTAAGTCATCAGCCTGACCTCGCCAATGACCTTGCGTGGTTGACGAGATGGTTTTTTTCAGGCTTTAACGACGTACGGGGCGTTTTTGTAATTTGCGCTGCAGGGTGCGGCGATGCATGCCCAGCGCCCGGGCGGTGGCGGATATATTGCCATCGTGCTCCTGCAGCACTTTCTGTATATGCTCCCAGGTGATGCGGTTAATCGAGGGTGGATTGTCAGCAAGCTCAATATCCGGGTCGCCAGTTTGGTGCTCAAAAGCGATTAAAACATCATCGGCATCCACCGGTTTACACAGATAATTAACCGCGCCAAGTTTCATTGCCTCAACGGCTGTGGCAATGCTCGAGTAGCCGGTTAGCACTACAATCCGGCACTGGGGGACGGTGGCAAGTAGCTCGGGAAGCAGTTTTAAGCCTGAGCTGTTTTCCAGCTTTAAATCAAGGGTCGCCATGGCAGGTGAATATTGCGCGGCCAGGGTCAGGGCCTGCTCTGCGTCGTGGGCAACGATAACGTCGTAACCGCGGCGGGTTAGGGCACGATTCAGCACATGGCAAAACATTTCGTCGTCATCAATGATCAGCAGGCGTTGCTCTCGCGTTTGCATGTTGTCCTCAATCCATTACTGGCGGTGCTTGGGGCGGTCGCGTTTAGTTTGGCGCCGCGCAGCGAGGCAGCGTAACTTCCGTAAGCGTACCCCCTTCCGGGTGATTATACAGGCTTACGCCGCCACCAAAGCGATTGATGGTGGCATGGGTTAAAAACAAACCGATGCCCATGCCCTTGCTTTTAGTCGAAATAAACGTCTCACCCAACTGGTCGGCGATCGACATGGCGACACCTGGGCCATGGTCACGTATATCAATCACCACGCTCTCACTCTGCCAGTCTAAGCGTATGGCAATGTGCTCAGGGTTGGCGTCAGCGGCGTTATTGAGTAGATTGGTTAACGCTTGGTCGAGGGTGGCATCGACGGCCAGCCAAGGCCTTCCGCGTTTCTCGGCCACATCGAATTGATGACTCACATCCGGGCGAAGCACTAGCCAGCGCTGCACAACGCCCGCTAACCACACTTCCGCATTGAGTACTTCGGGTTCCGCCATGCGCCGCCGATCAGCGTTAGAGACCAAATTTTGCAAGCGTGATTTGCAGACGTCTACCTGCTGGCGCAATAGGTTTATGTCTTGATTAAGCTCCGATCCGGCGGGGGCGTCGGCCTGCATCTCTTTGAGAAGGACGGCCATAGTAGACAAGGGAGTGCCCAGTTCGTGGGCGGTGCCCGCGGCTTGGGTAGCGACCGCCAATACCTGTTCATTACGCAGGGCGGCTTCCCGAGTGCGGGAGAGCGCCTGATCACGGCTACGCAGTGCGTGGGCCATTTTGTAAATAAAAAACGTCACCAGACCCGCAGATAGGCCAAAGTTAAGCCACATGCCTAATATGTGCAGGCTCAAGGGGCTATCACTATTGATATGGCCCAACTGGGGGATGGGGTGGTAGGAGAACATTAAAAAGGTGTAACCCGCCATGGAGCAGGCGGCGATGGTCCAGGCATGGCGCCAGGGCAGGGTGGCGGCGGCGATGGTGACCGGTACCAGATAGTAGGTAATAAAAGGGTTGGTAGACCCCCCAGAGAAATAGAACAGTAGCGTTAATCCGGTAATATCGGCAAGTAAATGCAGCAAGTACTCTAGATGCGTCACTGCACGAGGCCGCCCCAGGCGCCACCAGGTGGCAATGTTGAGCACGCCCATGGAAATAACCACGCTTACCACGGCGGTTACCGGCAGATCGAAGGCCAGCAGCTCAACGCCTACTACGATCGCCAGTAAAAAACCGGTCCAGGTGATGCCGCGCACAATAGTCAGCCGCACCAGGTTGCGGTTGGGGGTAGACAGCGGAAGGGGGAGAGCAGTTGGCATGTTGGGCTTACTTGGTTTTGGCTTTAAAGCCATGAATGACAAATTTAATAAACAGGGTCATGACGTAGGTTGCCCAACCTGCAGATGCCAATATATTGAACAGCAACATTTTAGGCGGCAGCCAGGCGCTACCCAATAACGCTTCAAGCATGATGTGGAAGAACATCGCCAGCAGCAGCGGCAGCGCCAGGGTATGGATCCACATATCGGTGCGCCGTTTACGAATATGGTAGCGGCGCAACAGGTAACGCAGAGGCCGATGAGCCCAGCAGAAAACCACCAGAGCGCCAATCACCAGTAAGCTAGCAAGAGTGGGTTCTGTGCTGCCGATATGAACGGAGAGCGAAATAGACCAAGCGAGGCTTAGCCACATCAACCCTTCCAGGCTGGCAATAATATCCGCGTAGCGCCGCACGTTCTGCATAAATAACCGAATCCTTAGCGTCAAAAACTAACTGTTATAAAAAGATTGTAAAAGCTAACCGTTAGACCTGGGGCTAAAAAAGCCATGTCTCAAAAACAGCGCCATGATACGACACTTGGGCAAGTGTGTGGGCGCTTGAGTGGCGGATTTATCCGAGTGCGCAATTGCGTATACTGTGTACACCGTATTTTATTCGATTCATCACCATTACAGGACTTGCCGTGGACACTGTGACATTGACCCGCCCAGACGATTGGCACCTTCACTTGCGCGACGATGAGGCGCTTAAAGCGGTAGTAGGTCATACCGCCGCGCAAATGGGGCGGGCGATCATTATGCCCAATCTCACCCCGCCAGTGACTGCCACGGCCCAGGCGCTTGAATACCGTCAGCGTATTCTTGCTGCCTTGCCAGCGGGCAGTACCTTCGAGCCTTTAATGGTGCTCTATCTCACTGATACAACGCCGCCTGAAGAGATCGAGCGTGCGGCGCAAAGTGGCATTGTTAAAGCGGTGAAGCTCTACCCTGCGGGCGCCACGACTAACTCCGATTCTGGGGTTACCGATTTAGCTCATTGTGATGCCACTATCGAGATGATGGCTAAAGTCGGTATGCCGCTCTTGGTGCACGGTGAGGTCACCCATGCCGAGATCGATATTTTTGATCGCGAAGCGGTATTTATTGAAACAGTGATGAAGCCATTGATGGAGCGTCATCCAACGCTAAAAGTGGTGTGCGAGCATATCACTACCCAACAGGCAGCGGAGTTTGTTGCCCAAGCACCGGATAATGTGGCCGCTACCATTACCGCCCATCACCTGCTGTTTAACCGCAATAAGATGCTGGTGGGTGGCATTCGTCCTCACTACTACTGCTTGCCCATCCTTAAGCGTGAGCAGCATCGCCAGGCGCTGCTCAAAGCAGCCACCAGCGGTAGCCATAAGTTCTTTTTGGGCACCGATAGTGCGCCCCATTCTCAGGGCGCTAAAGAGTCAAGCTGCGGCTGTGCCGGTGCCTATACCGCACCCGCGGCCATTGAGCTTTACGCCACTGCTTTCGATGAAATGGATGCTTTGGACAAGCTGGAAGCTTTCGCCAGCCTTAATGGGCCGCGTTTTTATGGGCTATCAGCTAACTCAGGCACTATTACGCTTGAGCGACGCGAGTGGACGCTGCCTGAGAGTTATCCTTACGCCCAGGGGGAGAAAATTATTCCGCTTTTGGCGGGGGAGATGCTTGGCTGGATGATTAAGTCTTAGCGAGGGAAGAGTGCCGTCGACGGTTTAACGGTCGACGGCATCGAGCGTTTAGCAAGTCCTGTTAGGTGTTGCCAAGCTGCTTAAGCATTTGATCAACCATGCGTGATGAGTGATCGGCGGCCACTTCCAGAAACTCATCGAAGGAGAGGTGGTTGTCGCCACTGCCGGGGATATCCGAGAGCGAGCGGATTACCACGAAAGGGCACTGGTACAGGTGGCACGTTTGGGCAATGGCGGCGCCTTCCATCTCTACCGCCAGCATGCTGGGGAACTGGGCGCGGGTCGCGTCTACTCGGGCAGGGTCTGACATAAAGGCGTCGCCAGTGGCGATCAAGCCTTCGCGTACTTGGACTTCACCTAACGAGGCGATGGCATTACGCGCAACTTCTCGCAGTGCTGCGTCGGCTAAGTAGGCGGCGGGCATCCCTGGCACTTGGCCTATTTCATACCCAAACACCACGGCGTCAACGTCGTGGTGACGCACTTCGTCTGAAATAATCACATCGCCAATGGCTAAATCAGTGGCAAAGCCTCCAGCAGACCCGGTGTTGATAATAGCGTCGGGCTGGTGGCGCTCTAATAGAATAGCCGTGCCTACCGCGGCATTGACTTTGCCAATCCCTGACTGCAGCACAATGACCTCAAGGCCATAACGCGTGCCGGTATGGAAGACAAAACCAGCGTGCTCATAGCGTTGGGGGGCGTCCAGCTGACCCACCAGGGTGCTTACTTCCTGCGCCATTGCGCCAATAATACCAATACGCTTCACTGCGCCATGCTCCTAGATAAATGATTTCATAATGCCTGAATTGGCTATGCCTGTTGGGCTAAATCGTGCTGCTCAGCGGCTTCCAGGGTATTTTCCAACAGCGTTGCTACTGTCATCGGCCCCACACCACCCGGTACCGGGGTGATAAAGCTGGCGCGTTCGGCGGCAGCAGCAAAGTCGAGGTCGCCTTTTAGCTTGCCATCTTCTTGGCGATTGATACCCACATCGATCACTATCGCACCCGGCTTAACCCACTCACTTTTGACGATGCCGGGCTTACCGACAGCCACAATCAAAATATCGGCGCGGCTTACGTGGGCTTCAAGATTTTGGGTAAAGCGGTGGCAGACGGTAGTGGTACAGCCTGCCAGCATCAGTTCCAGCGCCATGGGGCGGCCTACAATGTTAGAGGCGCCCACGACGGTAGCGTCCAGGCCGCGTAGCGCAATATCGCTCTGTGCCAGCAGGGTCATGATGCCTTTCGGCGTGCAAGGGCGTAGGGCGGGCATACGCTGTGCTAGACGGCCAATGTTGTAAGGGTGAAAGCCATCGACGTCTTTGCCAGGGAGAATACGCTCTAGAATAGGCTCTGCATCCAAGTGTTTGGGCAACGGTAGTTGCACCAAAATGCCATCAACGGCAGGATCGCTGTTGAGCTGGTCAACCAGGGCTTCCAGCTCATGCTGTGAGGTCGAGGCAGGCAGGGCGTGTTGAAATGAGAGAATGCCAGCCTGTTCGCAGGCGCGGTGCTTATTACTGACATACACATGAGAGGCGGGATCGTCCCCAACCACAACCACGGCTAGCCCCGGTGCCCGCCCGCCTGCTTGACGGCGTGCAGCGATCTTTTCGGCAACCTGTTGGCGGACAGTAGCAGCGATGGCTTTGCCATCGATTAGTTGGGCGGTCATGTAATGGAGTCCCTGTGAATGTTAAAAATAGCCTAGGCATTAAAGCGCTCACGCAACAGCGCCTTAAAGACGGCAATTTTCGCATGTTGGGGCATCCAGGCAAAGCGCCTTCATTAACAATCACTTTAATGGTTGACTTTAAAATTAAAAATAGTAATATATGCCTCGCTTGAGACGGGCAGCACGGTAGCGTCTAAGGTGATAAAAATCGGGATGTAGCGCAGTCTGGTAGCGCGCCTGCTTTGGGAGCAGGATGTCGGGGGTTCGAATCCCTCCATCCCGACCATTCATCTAGCACGAAAGGTAGTAGTTTGCTTTTCCAAGCTGCGGTTGTGGTCTAGCTCATCAGTATTCTTACTTCCGAATGCTCTTTGTGCGCCCATAGCTCAACCGGATAGAGCAACGGCCTTCTAAGCCGTAGGTTGCGGGTTCGATTCCTGCTGGGCGTGCCACTTAATTCAGTGGTAACAACCTGTCAGGGTCATATCTTCAAGCGCATGCTGTTTGTTTTTACGTAAGATTGTCTTTGGTGGGTGTAGCTCAGGGGTAGAGCCCCGGATTGTGACTCCGGTGGTCGTGGGTTCAAATCCCATCATCCACCCCAGTGACAATATTTGCGTTTCCAGTTTTAGGTTGTGGTGGGTGTAGCTCAGTGGTAGAGCCCCGGATTGTGACTCCGGTGGTCGTGGGTTCAAGTCCCATCATCCACCCCATTATCCCCGCATATTCCCCTTCTGTTATTGTTATTTCCTTCTAATCAGTTTCTTTTTTAGAAATGACGACCTTAAATGGGACTTTAGCGTTTCTGGCTTTTAGGCTTTCCATGTTCTTGCTAACGCGGCATCACTTTAATGCGGTGGCCCGCCATATGAGTGAGTGGTTCAGGCTTGCCGAGCAAATCCCCCTGAGCGTAGCCGATTCCTATATGGTGCAACATATCTAGCGTCGCCTGGGTCTCCACAAATTCAGCGATGGTCTCAATCCCTAGCGCCTTGCCGACGGCATGAATCGCCTCAACCATCGCCTGGTCAATCGGATCCTGATGCACATTGCGGATAAAGTTACCATCAATTTTCAAATAATCGACGGGCAACTGCTTCAAGTAGCTAAAAGAGGAGAGGCCGGTGCCGAAGTCATCCAGTGCAAAGCGGCAGCCGTACTCTTTTAGGGTGGCAATTAATTCGCTAACCCTTGAGAGTTGGGCAATAGCGGTGCTTTCGGTAATTTCAAAACACAGCGTGCCGTGGGGTAGCTCTGCTTTGGCAACTTGGCTAATAAGGTCCTGGCAAAAATCAGCATCAGAAAGCGAATCGCCCGAAAGATTGATACCCCACAGGCTATGTGACGGCAGTGCTGCGTGGCGGTTTTGATCCCCTAGCCAGGCCAGGGTGTTACGGATAACCCAGCGGTCAATGCGTACCATATAGTGATAGCGCTCCGCGGCGGGCAGAAAGCTCCCCGGCGCAATGACCTCTCCCTGCTCTTCAAGGCGGAGCAGAATTTCACGGTAGC
The DNA here is from genome assembly GCF_052379125.1 of Halomonas sp. AOP13-D3-9. NCBI lineage: Bacteria > Pseudomonadati > Pseudomonadota > Gammaproteobacteria > Oceanospirillales > Halomonadaceae > Halomonas > Halomonas sp. AOP13-D3-9. Next base: position 100,096 of record NZ_JBQSYH010000009.1, read on the forward strand.
CGGGGGCGTCAGCACAAACGGCTGTAATCGGTTGAGTAAAAAGGCGGAAGGTGTCGTTATCCAAGCCATTTTGCAAGCGCTGCACCCATTGCAGTTCACCGTGCTTCTCCAGCACAGAATGATCGTCAGGCTGATAGCAGTGAATGCGGTTACGACCGGCCTCTTTGGCGGCGTAACACGCCGCGTCAGAGGCGTGGAGTGCCTGGCTTAATTGCATGGGCTGGGCCGCGGTGAGTTCCACCAACCCAATGCTCACTCCGATACCAAAGGTGTGCCCTTGCCAGGCAAAGCGGTACTGTTCGATATCGCAGCGAAGCGATTCTGCTATCGTCATTGCTTGCTCTATGGCGCAATTAGGTAGCAGCAAAGCGAATTCATCACCGCCCAGGCGGGCGACGATATCGCTGCTGCGCACATGGTCTTTGAGTTTTAACGCCACTTGGCGTAACAGTTCGTCTCCTGCTAGGTGGCCGCAGGTGTCATTGACGATCTTGAACTGATCAAGGTCCAGATAACACAGCACATGGTGATCATCGTCGCGGTTGAGTAGTGTGGTGAGTGCGGATTCGAAGGCACGGCGATTAAGCAGGTCGGTTAGATTGTCGTGGCTGACCTGATAGCTGAGCTGTTCGGTCAACTGGCGAGTGAGGCTAACATCCTGAAAAACAACCACTGCACCTAGGGTGATGCCGCTCCGCGAACGTATCGGAGAAGCGCTGTGTTGGATGGGGGTTTGCGCGTGATTACGATTCATCAGCAGGCAGTGTTCGGTGGAGTGCACTGGCGTTAGCTGGGTGAGCACTTGTCTGGCTGGGTTGTTTAGCGGCTCACCGCTAGCCTCCTCAATTAATTGATACACCTTGTAGATGGGTTTGTCCATGGCCTCGTCGGGTAACCATCCGGTTAAGCGTGACGCTTCGGCATTAATAAACGTCACGTTGCCGCTGGCGTCGCAGGTAATCACCCCGTCACCAATAGACGCTAACGTAGTGCGCGCAAGATCGCGCTCTCGGTTTAATTGCTCCTGGAGCTGTTTGCGTTCGGTGATGTCGCGCACCATGCCCGAGCGCTCAGACGCGGAACCGCTGGCTCCTTCGCTGACTTGTATTTCCAGGTAACGCACCTGCATATCTGCGCTGCGTCGCTTAATTTCATGGCGTGCCCCAGGTGTTAAAGAGTGGGCCAGAAATAGCTGTGAGACAGGTTGGCCAATAAGCTGTTCGGCATCGACTTCGAAGAGTTGCTCTGCTCCGGGGTTAAGACTGGTGAGGGTGCCGTCTGCCTGCCAGGTAATCACCCCATCACGCAAGTTGCGCAGCATTACCCGGGTATGCCCAACGGCACGCTCCAGGGCGGCGGTGACACGATTATAGCTTGCGGCTATTTCGCCCACTTCGGTAAACGGATCAGCGTCAATGCGCTGGCGCATATCGCCCTGCTGTTCATGCTGGCGCATATGCTCAAGTAGTTGGTTGAGCTCATTGTTGGCACCATGTTCGGCGAGGTTGAGGCCCATCTTTTCTGCCTCCGGTGTGACACGAATGGGCAGGAAGCGCCGGGTAATACGAAACAGCAGCCAGGCGCTGCCAAAGCTCCAGATGCCGCACACCACAACGCCCAGCAGTTGGACGCCAAACTGAGCGGATCGAGACAGGCCGCTATCCAGCAGCGTTAAGTCAGCTACCCAGGGCAGTGCTAGGGTCCCCCAGATGCCTGCGACTAGGTGCGAGGGTATGGCACTGACCGCATCATCAATATGCTTTTTTAGCAGCCACTCGCTGGTCAACACCATCAGAACACCACCAACTGCACCCAGCCCAAATGCCGCCGATAAAGAAATCACGTGAGCGCTGGCGGTGACCGCAACCAAGCCCGCAATGGCACCATTAATGGCATACATCACGTCTGCGTAGCGCCGCGTACGCAGCCCCATCAGCATGCCTGACAGAATACCGCCGACGGCACCCAAAATAGTATTGGCTATTATGCTGGGTATTTGCGCGGTAACCGCCAGGGTGCTACCGCCGTTAAAGCCAAACCAGCCTAAAATCATAAACAGCGCGCCGAGCATGGCGAGGGGGAGGTTGCCAGAGGGAAAGGCGGTGGGTGGTTTGCCCTGGGTGAAGCGCCCAGTTCGAGGGCCAATACAGAGTACGGCTGCCAGCGCCACCCAGCCGCCCACGCTATGCACCACCGTCGAGCCCGCGAAATCAACAAACCCAAGCGACCCTAGCCAGCCCTTTGCGCCGCCCAAAAGCCCGCCCCATGCCCAGTGGCCAAATACCGGGTAGATCAGTAAGGCGATCCAGAGAGCCGTCCATGTGTAGGCTAAAAAGGGCATGCGTTCTGCCACCGCGCCCGACACAATGGTAGCGGCAGTAGCACAGAACATTGCCTGGAAAATAAAAACGGTAATCACCCAGCTACTGGAAGCTTCTAACTGCCAACCAAACAGCGTCGTACCGATTAACCCGTGGTGGGCGTCGCCAAACATGATGCCAAAGCCGACTAACCAAAAAACACTGACGGCAATGGCAAAGTCCGCTACGTTTTTCATAGCGACGTTGATGGCGTTTTTGGTGCGCGTAGTGCCCGCCTCCAGGCAGAGAAATCCGGCTTGCATGACAAATACCAGGGCAGCTGCCCAGAGCACCCAAAGTGTATCGAGCAGCGAGCTATGCAAATCTAGCGTGGCAGGCATGATGTTTTCCTTAGCAACTTTTGGTGCAAGTGCGCTTCTTTTTGGTGCTTTATGGGTTTTGCGCGGTGGGAGAAGAAACCCTTACGGCGGCGCTAGCTGAATGCCATTAAGGTTTCCTAATAGAAACTAAGCAATTGTTATGCCGCTAATAGTGAAGTCATCGTTTTTAGCGCTTATAGCAGTTTTAATTGCTGTTTATTGATATAAAAATAGCGTTTACGACTATATAAATGCGAATGAATTGGTGATATTTTTCAAATAGTTATCTATCTTCAATTATGCTTTTGAATCGGCGAAAGGGAGTGCATCAAAATGGCGCGTCAAACGGTAGTTTTGGGAGCAGGCATGGTCGGCGTCAGCATCGCCTGGCATCTGCGCCAGCGGGGGCATGAGGTCACCCTGGTGGATCGCCTTCAGCCTGGCCGTGAAACCTCGTTTGGCAATGCGGGTATCATTCAGCGTGAAGCGGTTAGGCCGTACCCTTTTCCCCGCGACGTCAAAACGCTACTTAGCGTCTTGCCTAATCGCCGGGTAGATATTCGTTATCGCACGGCGGGTATGGTTAACGCGGCTTCCCCGTTATTGCGCTACTGGATGAACTCGGCGCCGAAGACTTACCAGAAAATTGTCCCGGAATATGCTTCTCTTATTCAGCTTTCGCTAAAAACCCACGGCCCGATGATTGATGCCGCAGGCGCCGAGCACCTAGTGCGTAGACAGGGGTGGCTTGAGCTTTACCGCACTCCTGAAAAACTGGCGGCGCGGATAAAAGAGGCTGAAGAAGCGCGGCGTCTTTACGGTGTGGAGTTTGAGCAACTGGATAGGGCGGCACTTGTGGATAAAGAGCCTTCCCTGAGCGACACCATTATCGGTGCGATTCACTGGCTGGATCCCTGGACCGTTGCTGATCCCGGTGCGCTGGTTGCGGCTTACGCGGAGGCGTTTAGCAACGACGGCGGACGCATTTTGCAGGCGGACATTAAGTCAGTTAAGCAGGTGGGGGAGCGCTGGCAGGTTAATACCGCCTCTGAAACGTTAGAACCTGAAACATTAGAAGTAGATGAGGTCGTGGTGGCGCTAGGCCCATGGGCGGGAAGCTGGCTAAAAGAGCTGGGCTATCACTTTCCTACCTTTGTTAAGCGTGGCTATCACATGCACTACGCTCCTCAAGCGCCGGCGAAGCTGAATTTTTGGGTCATGGATGCAGAGGTCGGCTATTTGCTGGCACCGATGAATGCCGGGGTTCGCTTAACCACTGGCGCCGAGTTGGATCGCTTGGATGCACCTGCTGACGTTAATCAGCTGGGCGCAGCAGAGAAAGTCGCACGCAGCGTTTTCCCGCTAGGCGAGCGCCGTGATGACGCTCCTTGGAAGGGCGCGCGGCCCTGCTTGCCCGATATGAAGCCGGTAATTGGGCCTGCGCCGCGGCACCCAGGGCTATGGCTGGCCTTTGGCCATGGCCACCAAGGATTTACCTTAGGGCCTGCTACAGGTCATCTGCTGGCGGATATGATGGAAGGGCAGCCTACCGACATTGATATGGCACCCTTTCGCGCTGACAGGTTCTAGCTAGCGCTATATTCATTAATGATCAGGTGAGTTAAGCCGATAGTAATGGATACTGGTACTAGTAATAGGGAACGATATTTTTGCGCGTGATCTAATGCTTTGCTAGTTTATAAGTACCTTTGCACACCATGAGGTGGAAGTATGGATGTAGGCATCAGCAGTTCAGTTAGCGCGTCGCTTTATATGAACCAAGCGCAAACTCCTGAGCAGGCACAAATGCAGGTGTTTAAAGAAGCGCTAGATACTCAGGCGCAGCAAGTGACCGAAATCATGGCCTCTGCGGACACTGGCGCTCAGCCGGATTTAGCCAAAGAGGGCAACGTAGGTACGCAGGTTAATACCTACGCCTAGAGCCCAGTACCCATAATGGTGGACTGGCAACGGTCATGACCGTTAGTACGAAAAAAACGCTGACTTGCTCAGCGTTTTTTTTGGTCTTTTACAAGGGGGCACGTTTGCTGCCACCCGCGACAACCGCTGCCTCCAGGCGTTATAATTGACGCAATGAACATTGCTCATTGCGCGGTGGCTAATTAGCGAAAGCTGCTGATTGAGAGCTGCGCTGAGACCCTATAGTTGAAGAGGCACAATGAAAGAGACACAGCTAGCCCATGAAGCAGGGCTTAGGCGTACCTTTGCGATTATTTCGCACCCCGACGCCGGTAAGACCACCATTACCGAAAAGATGCTGCTATTTGGTAATGCTATCCAGTTAGCCGGCTCGGTGAAGAGCAAGCGTAACGATCGCCACGCAACGTCAGACTGGATGAAGATGGAGCAGGAACGGGGGATCTCGGTGACGACCTCGGTGATGCAGTTCCCCTACGGCGGTCGCATCGTCAATCTGCTGGATACCCCAGGTCACGAAGACTTCTCTGAAGATACCTACCGCACGCTCACGGCGGTTGACTCTGCCTTGATGGTCATCGACGGCGCCAAAGGCGTTGAGGACCGCACCATTAAGTTGATGGAAGTGTGCCGTCTGCGCACCACGCCGATCCTCACTTTTATCAACAAAATGGATCGCGATATCCGTGACCCTATTGAAGTGATGGATGAGGTTGAAACGGTACTCAATATCCAGTGTGCGCCGATGACCTGGCCGATTGGCATGGGGCGCCACTTTAAGGGCGTTTATCACCTCTATAACGACGTGGTTCATCTTTATACCCAAGGGCAGGGTAGCCGCATTCCCGAGGATAAGCGCATTGAGGGCTTGGATAGCCCCGAAGTAGAGGCTGTGCTGGGGGAAGAGCAGGCCGAAGAGCTGCGCATGGAAGTGGAGCTGGTGCGCGGTGCCTCCCATGAGTTTGATCTAGATGCCTATCGTCGTGGTGAGCTTTCACCGGTCTATTTCGGCACCGCGATGGGCAACTTTGGCGTGCGTGAAATGCTCGACGGTTTTGTCGAGTACGCACCACCGCCCCAGGCCCACGAAACCGATACGCGGGTAGTTACGTCTGACGATGAGCGCTTCACCGGTTTCGTGTTTAAAATCCAGGCCAACATGGATCCCAATCACCGCGACCGCATCGCTTTTTTGCGGGTCTGTTCAGGCAAGTACGAAAAGAACATGAAGATGCGCCATGTACGTATCGGCAAGGACGTTAAGATTGCCGATGCGTTGACCTTTATGGCCTCCGACCGTTCCCAGGTAGAAGAGGCCTGGCCCGGTGATATTATCGGCCTGCACAATCACGGTACGATCCAGATCGGCGATACTTTTACCGTGGGTGAGGATATGCGCTTTACCGGCATCCCCCACTTTGCGCCTGAACTCTTTAAGCGCGTGCGGCTGAAAGACCCGCTGAAAATGAAGGCGCTACAAAAGGGCTTGCAGCAGCTTTCTGAAGAGGGCGCTACCCAGGTCTTTATGCCCATGGACAACAACGACCTGATTCTCGGCGCCGTGGGTACCCTGCAGTTCGATGTGGTCGCCCACCGCCTCAAGGAGGAGTACAAGGTCGACTGCCTCTATGAAGGCGTCAACGTTCAGACCGCCCGCTGGGTCTACTGCGAAGATGCTAAAAAACTCGAAGAGTTTAAGCGTAAAGCCAGCACTAACCTGGCAATTGATGGCGGTGGCTACCTCACCTATATCGCGCCTACCCGGGTTAACTTACAGATGACCCAGGAGCGCTGGCCGGACATTCGCTTCCAGCCAACCCGCGAGCACTAACGTTTATAGGTAGGCCCCATGCTGGTTGATGCCCACTGCCATCTCGACTTTGCCCAGTTTGATAAGGATCGAACTGAGGTATGTGAGAGCGCCAAGGCAGTGGGCGTGGCGCACTTTGTGGTGCCGGGCACCACCCGTTCCCGCTGGCAGCAGGTGCTGGCGCTTGGCGCACGAGCGGACACCTCGGTATGCCTGGGCTTACACCCTTACTTTGTGGATCAGCATCAAAAGGTGGATATTGCCGCGCTGGACAACCTGCTCAGTGAGTACCCTAAGGTGGTGGCCGTGGGCGAGTGCGGTATCGATGGTCGCTTTACCGATACCCTTGAGGCCCAGTGGTACTACTTTGATGCCCAATTGAAGCTAGCCAAACAGCATGAGCTGCCGGTGGTGGTGCACTGCGTCCACGCCAACGACAAGGTCGCTAAGCGCCTTCGCCAGCTGGCGCTGCCCAAGGCAGGGCTGATTCATGCCTTCTCAGGCTCCATTGAGCAAGCGACGAAGTTTCTCGACTTGGGATTCAAGCTAGGGTTGGGTGGAGCAGTTACCTATGAGCGCGCCAAGCGGCTACGGCGAACCGCAGCGGCGCTGCCTGACGATGCCTTTGTGCTGGAAACCGACAGCCCTGATATGCCGCTTAGCGGCTATCAGGGGATGCGGAACGAACCGCGCCGAGTGGCCGAGGTGTGTGACATTGTGGCCACCCTGCGTGGACAAACAGTGGAACAGGTTGCGGCCCAGAGCAGTGAAACCGCTGCAACGTTGTTTGGCTTATCCTAAAACGTAAGCCTTAGCCGTTGAGGCTAACCGCCAGCTGCTCGGGATCAACGCGCTCAATCGCATAAGGTAATAGAAGCAGGGTGGCTGGCGTCCCAGCTAAAAACAGCGGCGTCATTTCTTCGGCCACTTTGGTGCTCATGACCGCTAGCAGCTCGATGTCGCCTTGCGGGGTCGTCGCGCTGGCTACCACTTCACCCACTGATTTATCGTCACCATTAACGATGCTGGCGCCCACCTCAGGCAGCGATGTGGTTTCTACACTGATGTGCATCAGACGCTTTTTCACTTGGCCACGAAAGTGTGCCCGGGCAACGACTTCTTGACCGGTATAACAGCCCTTTTTAAAGCTAATGCCCCCCAGCGCTTCCCAGTTAAGCATCTGGGGCAGGAAATGATCCTGCTGGGCATCGGTAAGCCACGCCAGGCCGCTACGAATATCCTCAAGCTGCCAAGCGTTGCGGCTCACCGCATCATCCTTAACCGATGCCGGGGTATCGTGATCGAAACACAACAGCCAGCGCGGTGTCTCACCGGGGTAGCGGAGTGCGCAGGCTTGATCGTTGTTACTGTGGGTGCCCACTTGATCAGGTAGTGATAAAGCAAATTGGTCTGCAATCGACTGGGCATCATCGCTTGAACCAATCACGATAAGACCGGGCAGCGAGACCAGCTCAGTCTTATAGAAGGCGGCGAATTTTTTAAGATGGCTGGCTAAACTGTCAAGTAGGGTAACGCTCAGTAGCAAACGAAAATGCTCATCGCCCAAGCGCATCAGTTGAGCGTTGGCTAACATCCGCCCCTTAGGCGTACAAAAACAGGTGAGCGGCGCGAAGCGTCCATCGGCCAAGCTGACCTGAGCGCTGGTCTGGCCCTGAAGGAACTTTTCGGCATCCGCCCCCTTCACATCCAGCGCGGCTAAATGATTTAGGCGGACGCTGCCAAGGGCGGGGGTGCTAGCGGTAACGGTCGCCATAAAAACTCCTGAAAAAGTGGGAAAGCGTTCGGTAGTGATGTATTCAGTACGTAAGAGTCAAAAGTAACGTTAGTACTATTAGGTGTGGGCGGTCAGCGCTGATTGCAAGGCACCATTAGCGTGCTAGACTCTTTCTCTTGTATCAGTTTTGCACAGGTCAACAGGCAGGGAAACGCTATGGCGCAGCAGTCGTTAACATTCCAAGGTGTTAAATCGGTCGATCAGGTCAACAAAATCACCACGGCGCTGATGATGCTTGATGGCGTTGATAGTGCCGAAGTGGGTCGGCATGGCGCCGATGTAGACGGCCGAGCAAGGCGCGAAACGCTGATTAATGCCATTGAAAAACTCAAGCTAGGCGTAAAGGTATCCTAATGCACCCTCCGATTACCGTGATCAGTGAACGCAACCATGTCTTTAGGCAGCGAGTTGAAGTCAATGGCTTAGAAGATCTTTATGGCGATGTACCAGCCATCGTTGGCGGAGAGGGAAGCGCCCCGGATCCCCACGACTATTTCGATATTGCCTTGGGCACCTGCAAAGCGATTACCGTGCAGATGTACGCCAAGCGTAAAGAGTGGCCGCTTGAGGGTATTACCGTCACCGTGCAGCGGGATGATAGCCAGGAAAAACAGGGTATCTACAAGCTTGACGTGGCGTTAACGCTGCACGGTATTGATGACCCGGAGCAGCGCGCCCGGCTGGAAGATATTAGCCACCGCTGCCCCATTCAACGCCTGATGACCCAGTCTACGGTCGAGATCGCCACCCGGTTAGTTTAAATTATATCTTTTATAGGAGCACCGATGAGCAAAGCCTTTCGATTGCAGTCAAAATTTCAGCCCGCTGGCGACCAGCCTGCTGCTATTAAAGGGCTGATTAGTGGCCTGGAATCTGGGCTTGCTCACCAAACGCTGCTTGGCGTGACCGGGTCGGGCAAAACCTTCACCATGGCCAACGTGGTGGAACAGCAGCAGCGTCCTACCATTGTGATGGCGCCGAACAAGACCCTGGCTGCTCAGTTGTATGGCGAATTCAAGGCGTTTTTTCCGGATAACGCCGTAGAGTATTTCGTCTCCTACTACGACTACTACCAGCCGGAAGCCTATGTGCCTTCCTCGGATACCTTTATCGAGAAAGATGCCTCGATAAACGACCATATCGAGCAGATGCGGCTTTCGGCCACCAAGGCACTGCTAGAACGTCGCGACGCGCTGATTGTGGTGTCAGTCTCGGCGATTTACGGCCTCGGTGACCCTGACCAGTACCTTAAAATGCGCCTCCATTTCACCCGTGGTGAATTGATTGATCAGCGCGCATTTTTGCGCCGCTTAGCGGAGCTACAATATACCCGCAATGATATGGATTTCCGCCGCGGTACTTACCGGGTTCGCGGGGATGTGATCGATATTTTTCCCGCTGATTCCGACGAAGAGGCGGTTCGGGTAGAGCTGTTCGATAGCGAGATCGACACCATTCGCCTGTTCGATCCGCTCACCGGTGCCGTGCGCGGGGAAGTCCCGCGGATGACCATCTATCCCAAGTCCCACTACGTTACCCCGCGGGAAACAATTCTAGGCGCCATTGATGACATTAAACAGGAACTCAAAGAGCGCCTTGAATGGATGCGTAAGCACGAGCGGCTGGTAGAAGCGCAGCGTTTAGAGCAGCGCACCCTCTATGATATCGAAATGATGCTGGAGCTGGGTTACTGCAACGGTATCGAAAACTACTCCCGCTATCTCTCTGGCCGTGCGCCGGGCGAGCCACCGCCGACCTTCTTCGACTACCTGCCCGACGACGCGCTGCTGTTTATTGACGAGTCTCACGTCAGCGTGCCCCAGGTAGGCGGCATGTATAAAGGCGACCGCTCGCGCAAAGAGACGTTGGTCGAGTATGGCTTTCGGCTACCCTCGGCGCTGGATAACCGGCCCATGAAGTTTGAAGAGTGGGAGTCAATCTCTCCGCAAACGATCTTTGTCTCCGCCACCCCAGGTCGTTACGAGGGCGAGCACGCCAGCCAAACGGTAGAGCAGGTGGTGCGGCCCACAGGGCTGCTGGACCCTGAAATCGAAGTGCGTCCGGCCAGCACCCAGGTAGACGATCTGCTTTCGGAAATTGGACTGCGCACTGCGGTAGGCGAACGGGTGCTGGTAACCACGCTCACCAAGCGCATGGCGGAAGACCTGACCGAGTATTTTGACGAGCACGGCATACGGGTACGCTACTTACACTCGGATATCGATACCGTTGAGCGGGTTGAGATTATTCGTGATTTACGCCTGGGCAAGTTTGATGTGTTAGTGGGCATCAACCTGCTACGTGAAGGCCTGGATATTCCCGAAGTGTCGTTGGTGGCGATTTTGGATGCGGATAAAGAGGGCTTTCTGCGCGCCGAGCGCTCGTTGATCCAGACCATTGGTCGCGCGGCCCGTAACGCCCACGGCAAGGCGATTCTTTATGGGGACCGGATTACTGATTCGATGCGCAAAGCGATCGATGAGACCGAGCGGCGGCGGGCGAAGCAAACCGAACACAACCTTGAGCATGGTATTACACCGACCACCGTGACGCGGTCGGTGGCCGATATACTTGAAGCCGCCCAGGCGCCAGGCAAGAAGAACAGCCGTCGGCGTGGCAACGAACGTAAAGTGGCGGAAAGCGCTGCAGAGTACGATGTCACTACTATGAGCAAGCAAGACCTGCTGGGGGCCATCAGTAAGCTTGAGGATGCCATGTTTGAAGCCGCACAAAATCTCGAGTTTGAAGAGGCCGCGCGGCTGCGTGATCAACTCCACCAGATGAAAGAAAAACAGCTGGCGCTGGGCTAACGGTATGCCGGAAGGCCCAGAAATTCGCCGCGCGGCGGATCGTATTGAACAGCAAATAGGTGGGCGGGTGATTGGCAATGCCTGGTTCGCCTTTCCAGAGCTTGCCGAGCAGGCCGCGTCACTGATCGGTATTCGGGTTTCTCGGGTAGATACCTGGGGCAAAGCCATGTTGATCCGTTTTGCCGACCAGCGCGTGCTTTACTCCCACAATCAGCTTTATGGGGTGTGGAAGCTGCATAGTGAGGATAAACCGCCCAACACCAAGCGCACCCTGCGTGTTCGACTTACAGCAGAAGGGCGTAGCGCCAGTCTCTATAGCGCATCGGATATTTCCCTCTGGCATGCAGACAATCTCACCGAGCACCCTTTCTTAGCCCGCTTGGGCCCTGATTTGTTGAGCCAAGAGGTGGCTCCATCCGATGTGCAGCAGCGCCTGAATTTGAAGCGATTTCATAAACGCAGCCTGGGGGCACTGCTGCTCGACCAGGGGTTGGTCGCCGGGCTGGGTAATTATTTGCGCTCTGAAATCCTGTTTTTCTCTCAACTGCCGCCAAGCGCTCGACCGGTGGATTTGACCCCAGAACAGCAGCAAACCCTGGCTGAGTGCATCATTGACATTACCCGCCAAGCCTACCAAACCGCAGGCGTTACCAATCGTGAGGCCTGGATTGCCCAGGCCAAAGCCGCTGGCGAGACGCGCAGACAGTGGCGTTTCGCGGTTTTCGATAGGGCAGGCCTTGAGTGCCACCGCTGTGGATCGGTGATTGAGCGCAAAATGGTTGGTTCGCGGCGGCTCTATCTCTGCCCTCACTGCCAGTCAGGATAAGCAGCGCTGGCTTTAATATTTTATACCGTTATCTTGCTGGTAAAAACGCACCTGGATCAAGCTTTGATGAAGTAATCAGTTCTACCCCGCAGAGTGCTGCTGCGTAAGGGCCAATACGGTATACTGGGCTCACGCTAAGACGGCACTTCCGCAGGCGCGGACGAAAGCCGCTAACTAGACGATAACCTAGGAGCAATTAGTCCATGACCGTGATTCGCCAGGACGACGTTATTCAAAGCGTTGCCGATGCTCTGCAGTACATCTCTTATTACCATCCCAAAGATTTTATCGACGCCATGGCGGCCGCCTACGAGCGCGAAGAGAACCCCGCCGCCAAAGACGCTATTGCTCAGATATTGATTAACTCGCGTATGTGTGCCACCGGGCATCGCCCGATTTGCCAGGATACCGGCATCGTCACCGTGTTCGTTCACGTGGGTATGAACGTTACCTGGGAAGCGGATATGAGCCTGGACGACATGATCAATGAAGGTGTTCGTCGCGCTTACCTGCTGCCGGATAATATCCTGCGCGCTTCGGTGCTGGCGGATCCCGACGGCAAGCGGGCCAACACCAAAGACAACACGCCGGCGATTATTCACCACTCGATTGTGCCCGGTGACAGCGTCGATATTCACGTGGCCGCGAAGGGCGGTGGCAGTGAGGCAAAATCCAAGTTTGCCATGCTTAACCCCTCCGACAGCGTGGTTGATTGGGTGATGGAACAACTGCCGAAGATGGGCGCAGGCTGGTGTCCGCCCGGTATGCTGGGGATTGGTATCGGCGGCACCGCTGAAAAGGCCATGCTGATTGCCAAAGAGGCGCTGCTGGATCCTATCGATATTCAGGATTTGCAGGCTCGCGGGCCCAGCAACCGTGCTGAAGAGCTGCGTTTAGAGCTGTTTGATAAGGTCAACAAGAGCGGCATTGGTGCGCAGGGCTTAGGCGGCTTAACCACCGTGCTGGATATTAAAGTCAAAGACTATCCAACCCATGCGGCCAACAAGCCCGTAGCGATTATCCCCAACTGCGCCGCGACCCGTCACGCCCACTTTACGCTGAACGGATCTGGCCCCGCGGTACTTGACCCGCCCAAGCTTGAAGACTGGCCAGAAATCACTCGCGAGGCGGGCGAGAACGTCAAACGCGTCAATCTTGATACGGTAACACCTGCTGACGTTAAAACCTGGCAGCCTGGTGACACGCTGTTGCTAAACGGCAAACTCTTAACCGGCCGCGATGCGGCCCATAAGCGCATGGTCGATATGCTGGCCAAAGGCGAGCCACTGCCTGTCGATATGCGTGGCCGCTTTATCTACTACGTTGGCCCCGTTGACCCGATTGGCGATGAAGTCGTCGGCCCGGCAGGCCCCACCACCGCCACGCGTATGGATAAGTTTACCCGCACCATGCTGGAAGAGACCGGTTTGCTGGGCATGGTCGGTAAGGCCGAGCGTGGTCAAACCGCCATAGATGCCATCCGCGATAATGAAGCGGTTTACTTGATGGCAGTAGGTGGGTCGGCTTACCTGGTTGCCCAAGCGATTAAGAAATCTCGGGTTGTAGGCTTTGAAGATCTTGGCATGGAAGCAATCTACGAGTTTGAGGTCGAAGATATGCCGGTAACCGTTGCCGTTGATAGCCTGGGCACATCGGTACATCAAACCGGACCGGCGAAGTGGAAAGAGATTATTGCCCAGTCGGCATGATGGAGTGGTAAGCTTGATTAGGCTTGAAACGCATAAGTTTTGAAGGCATAAGGGCCTCGCTGATGGCGAGGCCCTTGCTTTATGAGGACGTTGATATGACCTCCTGGTTGCTAGGGACCGGCATCTTACTGATACACGTGCTAGGCATTGTCTCCGCGATTATGGCACTGATGTCCAGCCGCACCTCCCAGGGGGCCGTGGCATGGATCATATCGCTACTGACGTTCCCCTATGTGGCGCTTCCTGCTTACTGGTTTTTCGGGCGACCGCGTTTTTATGGCTATGTATCTGCCCGAGGCCAGCGGGACACCGTGCTACGCCGGGTGCTGGTGCGCTATCGGGCCAATGTTCAGCCTTATGTGGCCCCCTCCAGCAGTGCGGATATTCAGGCGGTGGAACAGCTTGCCATGATGCCGCTCACCCATGGCAACCAAGCGACACTGCTCATCGATGGGACCGCGACCTTCGAAAGCTTGTTTGACGGTATTGATCGCTCTGAGCAGTATGTTTTGCTGCAGTTCTTTATTGTCCGCAATGATGCCCTTGGACAGCGCCTGAAGCATCATTTACAGCGTGCTGCCCAGCGTGGCGTACGGGTGTATTTTCTTTACGATGAGGTGGGCAGCCGTAAATTAGCCGATAGCTATCTCAATGATTTAATCACTGATGGGGTCGCCGTGAGTGCCTTTCGCTCATCGCGGGGCCTTAAGCATCGTTTTCAGCTTAACTTCCGCAATCATCGTAAAGTGACCGTGATAGATGGCAAGGAAGGCTGGGTAGGAGGCTTTAATGTTGGGGTCGAGTATCTCGGTGAGAATCCACGCCATGGGCCTTGGCGGGATACTCATCTTAAGCTGGAAGGGCCCAGTGTATTGGGCTTGCAGGAGGCTTTTTGGGAAGATTGGCATTGGGCCACCGATGAAGTGATTAGCCTGAACTGGTCCCCGGATACATCGCCCACCACCGACCATCACGTGGTTATTGTGCCTTCTGGGCCCGCTGACCGCCAGGACACCGCCAGCCTGCTAGTGCAGCAGGTTATTCATAGTGCCAAGCAGCGGCTATGGGTGACCAGCCCCTATTTCGTTCCCGACCAGGGAGTTCAGGACGCGCTGCGCCTTGCGGCGATGCGCGGCGTCGACGTTCGGGTGATGATTCCGGAGCGCCCCGACCACTTGTTGGTTTTCCTCTCTGCATTCTCATTTCTACCCGATATGTTAAGGGCGGGCGTTAAAATATACCGTTATCTTCCTGGGTTCTTACATCAAAAAGTCATGCTGGTCGATAGCGAGGCAGCGACGGTGGGTACTGTCAATTTGGATAATCGCTCGTTTCGGTTAAATTTTGAGATTACCGCGTTTATACCAAGCCGCGATTTTGCGACCAGCGTCGAAGAGATGCTGGAAAAAGACTTTTCACACTGCAGGCGTGTGACCATTGATGAAATTAACCAGCGTCCGGTGTGGATGAAAGTCGTCTCGCGTGCGGCCTATTTAATGGCCCCGGTTCAATAATTAAGTTAGCCCAAAAGGAAATCCAACATGCGTGAAAGCAGGGTGATACAAGGAGTCATGGGGTGAATCTTGAAACAAAATGGCTGGAAGATTTTGTAGCGCTGGCCAACACGCGCAGCTTTTCCGCATCAGCACGCCAGCGACACGTTACCCAACCGGCATTTAGTCGCCGTATTCGAGCGCTGGAGCAGGCCGTTGATGTCACTTTGGTGGACCGTTCGACGACCCCCGTTGGGTTAACGCCAGAAGGGCAGCTGTTTCTGGTCACTGCGCGCAACCTGGTTGAGCAATTAAACGAATCGCTGAGCCATTTACGCGGCCTGTCAATTGCCAACGAGGCGCTGGATATTGTCGCCGCGCACTCTTTGGCGCTGAGTTTTTATCCGCCTTGGATCTCCCGCCTGCAGCAGGGCTTGGGCGAGCTGCCGACTCGCTTGGTCGCCATGAATGTGGGCGAAGCGATTCATGTGCTGCGGGAGGGTAACTGCGATCTGATGCTCGCTTATTACGACCCCTTTGCCACGATGCAGCTAGATGCCGAGGTCTTTCCTTCGTTCTCGATTGGTAAGGTCAATATGCTGCCCGTTTCGTTGCCCGACGAGCATGGCAAAGCTAAATTTTCACTCCAGCACGACACTTCTATCCCCTATCTTTCTTACACTCAAGGGGCTTTTTTAGGACGCAGTGTGCGCATGCTGCTCAAGAATGATCCGTTGCGCATGAAGCTACGCACCGTTTACGAAACCGCCATGGCCGAAGGTTTGAAAGGGATGGTGCTACAAGGCGTTGGGGTGGCGTGGATACCCGATTTTTGTATTCGCGAGGAGTTAAAAAGCGGCCGTTTGGTAAGGGCGGGCGCGCCGAGTTGGGATATTCCTCTGGAAATTCGTTTATATCGCTGCTCGATGGTGCATAAACCTGGTGTGGAGCGTTTGTGGCGGCAGATGATGAAGCTGCCGCGAGACTTTCTTCAGGCCTAACTTGGTGAAGGGTGAAGGGTGAAGGGTGAAGGGTAGAAGTCTAGCCACTGCCAAAATCGGCAGGTAGTCCTAAAAAGTTCTGAATGATAAAGAAGTGATCTTCAAACAGGCTGTCGGGTTCAAGGTCGGCAAGCGCTACCCATCGTGCATGATCGCCGCCTTTGACAGGTTTTAGGCGCGGCAACTGCTGATCAGGGCGTAGCGCAAAGTAGAAGGCTTCTGCCAAGGTGCGTCCGCGCCAACTGCGGTGGGGCTCATCAAACAGGCGTTGGCCTCGCAGTGAGCCCTTGAGTACCGGTTCCGGAACCTTCAAGCGGATGCGCTCGCGAAGCTCGCGCAAACAGGCGTCCAGTAGTCGCTCATGAGGGTTAATAAATCCCCCTGGCAGGGCATAAAGGCCTTTTCCCGGTGCCGCGGTGCGCCGCACCAGCAGCACATGGCCAGACTGTACTACCACCGCATTGACCGTGACAAAAATAGGTGGATAAGGCGCGTGAGCCCATGCCTGACGGTACTGATCCAATAATTGCTGCTCTTCCAGCAGTCGTTGATAGGCGCGTTCATTGCAAAAGTATTTGACGCTCGCCACTACGCCCGGCGGTAAATCGTGATACGCCCCGGTACTCAGGTAGTCATCCGTAGAACTGGGGGAGCGAAACAGGCGCTCGCGTATTTGACTGGCGGAAATACCCTCCACCGACGGTACGCTGACCGACTCCCACTGTGGAAACAGTGACAGGTAGTAGCTTGATTGGCCTCGACTGGCTCCAATCAAGCCAATGCGCGGTAGGCGGGCATTGGCAGGCGCAGCTAAATCGCGCACTTTGCGCTGCACGTCGCGCACCCAAACGTCGTCGTTATAGAGGGCATCGAGTAGCGGGGTGATTTCTAAGCGTTGATTCTCCGTGTCGTCAAAGCCCGCGCGCAGCATGGCTTGACGCTCATCGAATCGCCAGGGGTTACGCAGTGAGCGGGCCTGCCAAGAGGAGCCTACTAACACAATGACCTGCCGCGCGCGTTTAAGCGCCTCACGAATAATGGCCAGATGCCCCAGGTGCGGCGGCTGAAAACGACCAATAAACACCAAACAGTCGAAGTCGCAGGCGGTGGCGGAGTGCGAAGTGTCAGTGGCCATCCAAGCTTCCTTTTTCGTTTGGTAATCTCAGAGATGCAACGTACCAGAAAACTGCGCTAAACGCTGTGGTTAGGTATGCTAGAAGAAATAGGCGATTGATAACGCTTGTAAAAAGCCTCACTAGCATCAGTACCAGTACACAGGGAGCGAATATGATAAAGCGCACCGCTATCTTTTGGTGGAAAGTAGTCCAAGACGCCACGTCGCTATGGTTGGAGCGCAATGCCTTTAGCTACGCGGGCTCACTAGCGTTCTATACGCTTTTCTCCCTGGCGCCTACGATCATTATTGCCGTCACAGTGATTGGGGTTGTAATGGGTGAAGAGGCAGCTCAAGGGCAAATTGTTGCTCAGCTGCAAGGAACATTAGGGGTCGACGCAGCGGTCGCCATCCAAGAAGCCGTCGCTCAGTCGAGAATTGAAGAGTCCGGTATTTTGCCAACACTATTAGGCGTGGGGGCGCTTGTGATCGGTGCGACAACGGTATTTGCCCAGATGCAGTTCTCGCTTAATACCATTTGGGGGGTAACGGCAAAGCCTACCTCTAATAGTGCTTTACGGTTTATTAAAAGTCGCTTGCTATCACTAACGGTGGTGCTCTCTATTGGGTTTATATTACTGGTCTCACTGGTGATGGGCGTCGTGCTGCGAGGCATGTTGCAAGCAGCCGATAATTTAGTCCCCTATGCCAGCTTGTTAACGACATCCGTAGAGTCGCTGATCTCGCTGGGCGTTGTCACCTTGCTGTTTGCCACTATTTTTAAAGTTCTGCCTGACGTAGTGCTACGCTGGCAGGATGTGCTGATTGGCGCTGTGGTAACCGCCGTGTTGTTTACCCTAGGCCGCAGTGTGATCGCGATTTATCTAGCCTATACGGCAACAGCATCCACTTATGGCGCCGCCGGGTCGGTGGTAATGATTCTACTCTGGGTCTACTACAGTTCGCTTATTCTTTTATTTGGAGCAGCGTTTACCCGAAGCCTTTTATTGGCTAGGGGTAGGGTGATAAAGCCAAGGAATTCAGCGGTTTTGGTGCGAAGAGAGATGATTGATTAAGTGCTATTTTGGCTTTGATGGGTAAGCGTTAGGCACTAAGATCAAGGGCCGCTGTGGCGGCCCGGGGGGTTAGGTGGAAAGTTCGTGCTTAATGGCAGTGGCTACAAACTGATTAAGGCTTTGCCCCTTGGCGGTGGCGGCATCGACGGCATGTTTGTGCAGGTCTTCCGGTAAGCGTACTTGAAACTTACCAGAGTAGGACTTGGTAGGTTCAATACCGCGCTCTCGGCACTCATCCAGAAAGACACGCAGCGAAGTCTTGCCTTCATCGCGAAGTTTGGCAACGCTGTCGGCATAGAAATCTGCTCCGCCGCTTAGGCCGGTAAATTCGCCGCGAAATAGTTCAATGTCGGGGTCGTATTGAATAACGGCGCGGTAGCCGTCAATGATCATAATGTTATTCACGGTGCTTCTCCGTTCTTTTCCAACCATTTGCGTATGCTTGCAACTGCGCCCTTGTCGGTATCTGGCGAGGGGTGGGGGCGGTGAAAGACACGCACTTCGCCAAACAGCACTACTGCAATACGTGAACCTTCTCGCTCCTGGATGTCTGCGCCCATTGCCTTGAATAACGATTCAATATCACCCCAAGCAATGCTGCCAGGAGTAGGGCGGCTGAAAATAGCGGCCAGTGTTTTGGCATGTTTTCGATTCATGCTAAAATGATACTAAAATATAGTACCATTCACAAGCTAAGGAGAAGAGTATGAGCGATTGCTGTGTACGTGCTCTAGTGACCGGTAAGGTGCAGGGTGTTTGGTATCGTCGTGCTACTCAAGAGAAAGCCCTTCAACATAGCATTACCGGCTACGCCAAGAACTTGCCCGATGGCCGGGTTGAAGTCTTGATGTGCGGCCACTCTGACGCGGTCAAGCTGCTGAGTGAGTGGCTATGGCAGGGCTCAGAGGGGGCGCGGGTTACCCACGTCGCACTCGACGTGCTGGATGGTTGCCACGCCCCGGACCACTTTGCGACCCAGTGATGTTAAGAGGCTTTCCAATGGGCAATATTGTTCGCCGTTAGGCTGACAATAGTCTGGCGTGCCTCTGGGGTGATCCAGGCATTGTGAGGCGTGACAATTAAGTTGAGTGGCTCGCTGAGCGCATCCAGCAGCGGGTGGCCATCTCTGGGCGGCTCGGCGGGCAGAACATCAACCCCTAACCCACCTAGTTTGCCACTGCGTAGCGCTGCCAGCGCAGCGACTTCATCGATCACCCCGCCGCGGGCGCAGTTGACCAGTATCAGCGACGGCTTGGCGCGCGCTAAGCGCTCGCGATTGATCAAATGCTTGGTAGCCTCGCTTAGCGGGCAGTGCAAACTAATCACATCTGCATCGGGTAACAGATCATCCAGGGCAGGGCGCTTATCATTCGCTTCATTACCAGGACGGGCGGCAAAGGTGACCTGCATGCCAAAAGCCTCTGCCAAGCGTGCTACTTCAGTGCCAAGCTCGCCTTGCCCGACCATCACTAACTGTTTGCCTGACAGCTGCAGTGTTGGGTAATCCTGCAGACAGAAGAAAGCACTGCGCTGCCACTCGCCTGCGGCGACATCGCGTTGGTAGAGGGGAAGGCGATTGGCTAATGTCAGCATTAGCATCAAGGTGTGCTGGGAAACGCTGGCGGTGCCGTAAGCCGCAACGTTTTTCACTGTAATGTTCTGCTGTTTTGCGGTTTCAAGATCAATGTTATTGAGGCCTGTCGCCAATACGCATATCAGCCGCAGGTTGGGCAGCAGTTGCAAGGTCTCGGCATCCAGCACCACCTTGTTCACAATCGCTATGTCTGCACCGGCCAGGCGCTCCCGCGCTTGCTGGGTCGTGCTTTGCTCAAACACCTCCAGGTGTGAGACCGACTCTCGGATAGCGTCTAAATTGATCTCCGGGCCGAGGCTTTCTGCATCCAGTATCACCGCATGGGGCATTTTCTTCTCTCCATTAACTGCCGAGGGCTGTATAACCTTGCTCGCCAGGGGGCACAAAAGGGTATAATGGTAGCGCTTTATCAACCGCAGCCTTGGAATTTACCCCGACTGGCCACATATTGCAGCCTGGCAGCGTTTGTGTTCGCCACTGTCCTCTAAAAGAACCAAGCTTGTCAGGGTTGAGCTTATTAGGAGTCATCAAGATGCCCATCTACGAATATGAGTGCAAGGCCTGCGGCCATCGCATGGAAAAATTGCAAAAAATTAGCGCCGATCCTCTCAAGGATTGCCCTGCATGCCAAAGCGATGGCTTGGAACGGCTTGTCTCGGCAGCGGGATTCCGTTTGGCTGGCGGCGGTTGGTACGAAACCGATTTCAAAACGGGCAGCAAAAAGAATCTCGCTGCTGATGGCAAAACTGCCTCTGCAGATGCTGGAAAATCCAGCGATTCCAGTGCTACCGCCAAGAGCGTTACTCCCAAAGACAAGGGCGCCGCGGCATAGCCGCGGCAATCAGGGTCGAAACGACCCGCAACACTTACATTGCCACGCAACAGAACAGGATTTGACATGCGCAGCCATTATTGCGGCCAGCTGAACGAAACTATGGTGGATCAAACGGTTACGGTATGCGGATGGGTTCATCGCCGCCGTGACCACGGTGGGGTAATTTTCCTCGATATGCGCGACCGCGATGGTATCGCTCAATTCGTGGTTGACCCTGATACCGCCGAGGCGTTCGCTAATGCTGACCGTGCCCGCAGTGAGTTTGTCCTGCGCATCACCGGTCGCGTTCGGCTGCGTCCAGAGGGCACCCAAAACCCCAACATGCCAACGGGGATGATTGAGGTATTGGCAAAAGATGTCGAAGTCCTCAATACCGCCATTACCCCGCCATTCCAGTTGGACGAGCACAACAAAGTGGGTGAAGAGGTGCGCTTAAAGCATCGCTACATCGACCTGCGTCGCCCGGATATGATTGAGAAGCTGCGGCTGCGCTCGCGTATTTCTCACAACGTGCGGGCGTATCTCGAAAACCAGGGCTTCCTGGATATCGAAACGCCGGTACTCACCCGTGCCACGCCAGAAGGCGCCCGTGATTACCTGGTGCCCAGCCGTACCCACGCGGGTAGTTTCTTTGCGCTGCCCCAGTCACCGCAGCTGTTTAAGCAGCTATTGATGGTGGCGGGGTTTGACCGTTACTACCAAATTGCCAAGTGCTTTCGCGATGAAGACCTGCGCGCCGACCGTCAGCCTGAGTTTACCCAGATTGATATCGAGGCGTCGTTTGTGGAAGAGAGCGACATCATGGGCATTACTGAAGCCATGATTCGTCAGCTTTTCCAGGACGTACTAAAAGCTGAACTGCCTGAGTTTCCGCGCATGACCTGGCAGGAAGCGATGGATCGTTTCGGTTCTGATAAGCCGGATCTACGTATTCCGCTTGAGCTGACCGATGTTGACGACCTTATGCAGCAGGTTGACTTCAAAGTCTTCTCTGGCCCCGCTAGCGCAGATGATGGTCGCGTCGCGGCATTGAAAGTCCCCGGCGGTGCCAAGCTGTCGCGTAAAGAGATTGATGAATATACCAAGTTTGTTGGCATCTACGGTGCCAAAGGCTTGGCGTGGATCAAGGTCAACGAGCGCGCCAAAGGGCTTGAAGGTCTGCAGTCACCGATCGTCAAGTTTATGGAAAACATCGTTGAAGAGCTGCTCGACCGCGTGGGCGCAGAAGATGGTGACATTATCTTCTTTGGCGCCGATAAAGCTCGCATCGTTAACGAGGCGATTGGCGCGCTACGCGTCAAGCTAGGTGCTGACCTTGAGCTCTACACCCAGGAGTGGGCACCGCTATGGGTAGTCGACTTCCCGATGTTTGAAGCCGACGACAACGGTCGCCTGAGTCCGCTCCACCACCCCTTCACGGCGCCTTCCTGCACACCGGAAGAACTGAAGGCAGACCCTGCCAATTCACTTTCCCGCGCTTACGACATGGTGCTCAACGGAACCGAGTTGGGCGGCGGCTCTATTCGTATCCACGACCAAGCCATGCAAAGCACCGTATTTGAGATTCTGGGTATTGGCGAAGAAGAAGCCCAAGAGAAATTCGGCTTCTTGCTGGATGCGTTGCAGTATGGCGCGCCGCCCCATGGTGGCTTAGCCTTTGGTCTGGATCGGTTGGTCATGCTGATGGTCGGTGCCAAAACTATTCGTGAAGTGATCGCCTTCCCGAAAACCCAAAGTGCTGCTTGTTTGATGACCAACGCGCCGGGCGAAGTTAGCCCCGAGCAGTTAAAAGATTTAAACATCCGCCTGCGCCAGAAAGCCAAAGCAGAAACAGCGACGGAATAAACCGGCGGGTTAACGACACTCAACACCGACGCTCCGGCGTCGGTGTTTTTGTAAGAGTACTGAGGCCATGGAAGAGCAAAAGCCCACTTTACCTATCCGCATCTTGGGCATTGATCCCGGGTCACGCGTGACTGGCTACGGGGTGATTGATGTTGTCGGTGCCAAGCCCTGCTATGTGGCCAGTGGTTGTATTCGCACAGCGGAAGGGGCGTTAGAGCAGCGCTTGGCACAAATTTACGCTGGTTTAAGCGAAGTCGTCGGTTTACATCGCCCATCCCAAGTGGCCATTGAACGGGTCTTTATGGCCAAGAATCCTGATTCAGCGCTGAAGCTGGGCCAGGCCCGAGGGGCGGCGCTGGTGTGCATGGCCAACCATGGTTTGAGCCTTGCCGAGTACGCCGCGCGACAGATCAAGCAGGCCGTGACCGGTCAGGGCGGTGCGGATAAAGAGCAGGTGCAGCATATGGTAACCGCTATTCTGCAGCTCTCTGCTACTCCTCAAGCGGATGCTGCAGATGCGTTGGCCATTGCATTAACGCATGCTTATAACGGTTCTGCTTTTAGCAGCCAGGGCTTGTCTGCTTCGCCATCCCTGGGCCGTCGTCGCTCCACGGGGCGCTGGCGTCTTTAATCGCCCGCGTACCGATGGCGCTACTACTGGTCACCTGTACAGAGTCGCTTTATAGTAACCCTCTATTTTCAGCCTGGTGCGAGCGACTTTATGATAGGACGTCTAAGTGGACAGTTAGTGGCGAAGCAGCCTCCCTGGATTGTGATCGATGTTCACGGCGTAGGATACGAGCTGGAAACCTCAATGAATACACTGGTCGCACTTCCTGCAGTCAACGAAAGTGTTTCATTATTTACCCATTTGACTATTCGTGATGACGCCCATCTACTGTATGGGTTTGGTCGTGAGCATGAGCGTGCGCTCTTTCGCGCATTGATTAAAGTCAACGGCGTAGGGCCTAAGCTGGCACTGGCCATCCTGTCGGGTATGGATGAAGACGCCTTTATGCGCTGCGTCCGTGATGATGACAGCAAAGCGCTGACAACTTTGCCAGGCGTGGGTAAAAAAACCGCCGAGCGGTTGATTATTGAAATGCGCGACCGCTTCCCTGAGTGGGAAGATGGCAGCGATGCGCTACTGCCCCTGGAAGCCACTAATGGCCGTGCTGCTGCTCGCGATAGCTTGGCTGATGCTGAGGCAGCACTGGTCAGCCTGGGTTATAAGCTTACTGAGGCATCTAAGATGCTTGCGGATATTGACCCCAACCAGTCCACTGAAGCCCTCATCAAAGCGGCGTTGACCCAACGTATGAGTGGCTAAGTGAGGCCCAAGCTGCCGTCCAAATTCGTTAATTTGCCTAGATATTAAGAAGAGCACCTATGCTAGAACACGATCGGCTGATCGCCGCTGAGCCTGAGCAGGGTGAGGGGCGCATTGATTACGCTATTCGCCCTAAGCGGCTGGATGACTATATTGGCCAGCCGCGTGTGCGTGAACAGTTGGAAATCTTTATTGGTGCTGCTCGGCTGCGCGAAGAGAGCCTGGATCACACCCTGGTATTTGGCCCCCCAGGGTTAGGTAAAACGACCCTCGCGTATATTATTGCCACCGAGATGGGGGTCGGTATGAAATCGACTTCCGGCCCGGTGCTCGAGCGGGCTGGCGATTTAGCCGCCATGTTGACTAATTTAGAGCCCGGTGACGTACTGTTTATTGACGAAATTCATCGCCTTTCACCGGTGGTAGAAGAAGTGCTCTATCCCGCCATGGAAGATTTTCAGCTCGATATCATGATTGGCGAAGGGCCCGCGGCGCGTTCGATTAAGCTCGACCTTCCGCGCTTTACATTAGTCGGCGCGACTACCCGGGCAGGATTATTAACATCACCACTACGTGACCGGTTTGGTATCGTTCAGCGCCTTGAGTTTTATAACCTGGAAGAGTTGACTGAAATTGTATCGCGTTCGGCGCGTTTGCTAGGTGTCGAGACCAGTCATGAAGGGGCGATTGAAGTCGCTCGCCGTTCGCGGGGTACGCCGCGGATTGCCAATCGGTTATTACGCCGGGTACGTGATTACGCAGAAATGAAGGGTAATGGCATCGTCGATGTGGCCATTGCTGACGCTGCACTTAATATGCTTAATGTGGATCACCACGGCTTAGATCATATGGATCGACGGTTGCTGCTGGCGATGATCGATAAGTTTGACGGTGGTCCCGTGGGTATTGATTCGCTTGCCGCCGCGATTAGCGAAGAGCGCGACACCATTGAAGATGTGATTGAGCCCTATCTGATTCAGCAAGGGTTAATAATGCGCACATCTCGCGGTCGTGTTGTCACCCGTCAAGCCTGGCTGCACTTTGACCGTGTACCCCATGAGCACGCGACCGATATGGAAGGGGAGCGCCGTCCGTGAGCGGTTACATAAGCGAAAGCTACCGACTGCCGCTGCGTGTTTATATGGAAGATACTGACGCAGGCGGTATTGTCTACTACGTTAACTACTTGAAGTTTATGGAGCGTGCGCGTAGCGAATGGCTTCGCCAGTTGGGCCTTGATCAGCAAACGCTGCTAGACGAAGGTACACAGCTAGTGGTATACCGCTTGCCCTGTCACTACGCGAAACCGGCTTGCCTAGACGATGCGCTGGAAATTAGCGCTTACGTTAGCGATGTTGGGCGTTGTCGAATGACATTTGAACAGCGGGTTTGGCGTGATGAGGAACTCCTTTGCTCTGCCACAGTCGAGATAGCCTGCTTGAGCACCGAGCGTTTGCGACCCAAAGCATGGCCAGCAGCGCTTAACGTTTTGACCCGGGCCTCTTAACCAAGAGGTCATTCACTGCGTCGGCAATACCGACCTTAATAGATTGATGAGGGCACCTGTGAACGATAACACCATGTCCATTCCCCATTTGATAATGAATGCCAGTACAGTAGTGCAACTGGTAATGCTACTACTGCTGGTGGGGTCGATCCTCTCTTGGGTAGTGATTTTTCAGCGCAGTATTGCACTGGGCCGTGCCAAGAAAGAGTACAACCAATTTGAGGAATCCTTTTGGTCAGGTGTCGACTTAAACGAGCTTTACCGTGAGATCCCCGCCGATGACCCGCGCCATGGCGCCGAACACATTTTTCAAGCTGGTTTTCGCGAATTTAACCGTTTGATGCCTAAAACCCGCGACCCGGATACCGTGCTGGAAGGTGTGCAGCGCAGTATGCGCGTGGCGTGGTCGCGGGAAGAGGATCGCTTAACCCAGCACTTGGTCTTTCTTGCCACAGTGGCCTCTGCGAGCCCCTATATCGGCCTGTTCGGCACCGTGTGGG
This sequence comes from Halomonas sp. AOP13-D3-9, assembly GCF_052379125.1. NCBI lineage: Bacteria > Pseudomonadati > Pseudomonadota > Gammaproteobacteria > Oceanospirillales > Halomonadaceae > Halomonas > Halomonas sp. AOP13-D3-9. The sequence goes on from NZ_JBQSYH010000009.1 coordinate 125,959, forward strand.
GCATCATGGGCTCGTTTCAGGCCCTATCCCTAACCCAACAAGCGACTCTAGCCACGGTGGCTCCCTGGATTGCCGAAGCCCTGATTGCCACAGCCATGGGGCTGTTTGCGGCGATTCCGGCGGTAATTTTCTATAACCGTCTGTCCAATTCATCATCTCGCCTACTGGGCAAATACGAAGACTTTGCCGAAGAGTTCCACGCTATCCTGCACCGCAATTTGCAAGGTCGTGACGGCAAATCGAGCGCCAGCTAAGGGAGAGAGCTATGCAAGGACCGTTCAATCGCAGTAATAAAAGCAAGCCGATGGCGGAAATTAATGTTGTTCCTTTCATCGACATCATGCTGGTACTACTGGTGGTTTTTATGATTACTGCGCCCATGTTGACCCAGGGCGTACAAGTTGAGTTGCCGCAAGTCACCTCCCAGCCTATTGATGCCCAGGAAGATAATGATCCCATCATTATCTCGGTGGACAGCGACGGGGGCTACTTCATCACGCTGGGAGAAGACTCCACATCGGTTACCCTGGACGAGATGTCCCAGCGGGTGACGACGATTCTTGAGCGCCGTCCAGGTACACCGGTCATGGTGCGCGGTGACCGTAACGTGGCCTACGGGCAGATTGTCGTCTTGATGAGCACCCTGCAAGGCGCCGGTGTGGCTAATGTGGGACTGCTTTCTGAGCCGCCGCAAGATGGGTAAGGGTAAGCAGCACATGGCACCGGAAGCCCCGCGCGATCCTCAAGATGTTGGCTATAAATGGCCGACTTTTCTGGCAATAGGCGTGCACGTCGCGATTGTAGCGTTTAGCTTGATCAGCCTGCCTAGTCGAAACACAGAGCCTGATAGCTCCTCGATTGTGCAGGCGACACTGGTCAGTACTGAAACGTTTACTGATCAGGCTCAGCAGGCCACAGAAGAGCAGGCGGCGTTGAATGCGCCCGCGGAAGCCCCTGCCGAGCCGCAAGAGTCTTCAGCTAGTGAGGAGGCTTCTGCCAGTGAACAGCAGGCTGCTGCCGAGCAGCAAGCAGCAGAAGAGGCAGCCCAGCAGGCGGCAGAAGCTGAGGCGCAAGCGTTAGAAGAAGCGCGTGCGGCTGCAGAGGCTGAAGCCCAGCGCAGAGCAGAAGAGGCGGCTGAGCAAGCTGAACAACAAGCAGCCGAAACGGCTGAACGTGAAGCCGAAGCGGAAGCTGCCGCGCAGCGCCAACGCGAGGTGGAGGAGGCGCAGCGCCAGCAGGAAGCCACAGAGCAACAGCAACGCGAAGAGGCCGAAGCCGAACGCCAGCGCGAAGCGGAAGAACAACAGCGCCGGGAAGCGGAAGAAGCCGAACGGCAGCGTGAAGCGGCAGAACAGCAGCAGCGCGAAGAAGCTGAAGCCGAGCGCCAGCGCGAAGCTGAAGAGCAGCGCCTTCGCGAGCAAGAGGAGGCACAACGTGAGCGCGAGGCCGAAGTACAGCGACAACGTGAAGCTGAAGAGCAGCAGCGTCGTGAAGCGGAGGCAGAGCGTCAACGTCAAGCGGAAGCAGCCGCAGAGGCAGCCATGCAGCGCCAGCTTGAAGGGGAGGCCGAAGCAGCTGCCAATGCTCAGCAGGCGGAGCAGGCTGCGAATAATTTTAGCAACTTAATGAAACGAGCCATTGAACAAGCCTGGATAATTCCCGGCGGATCAAGTGATAGTATGCGGGCTTCTGTGAATGTGCGCCTGGGGCCGTCGGGGGAGGTATTATTAGTAAACGTAACATCATCAAGTGGCGATAGTGCCTTTGATCAATCCATTGTTCAGGCGGTTGAGCAAGCGGCACCGTTTTCTGAGCTACTACAATTATCAGAAGATCAACAGCGCGAAGTCCGACGTAATATCACTTTGAACTTTTCCCCAGGGGGAGTCCGTTGATGCAAACTCAAGTGTTAAAGAAATTGTGGTTATTTTGCTTGCTGATCACTTTTAGCAGTGTGGCAAGTGCTAACTTAACCATTGAAATCACGCGAGGCAGCGATCAAGCACTGCCGATAGGTGTTGTGCCCTTCGCAGGCTCAGGCGGCCTGCCTGAAGATGTTGCCCAGATTGTTCAAGATGATCTTGAACGGAGTGGCTACTTTGACCCATTGGCGCGCGGCGATATGTTTGAGCAGCCTAGCGAGTCCGGCGACGTAGAGTTCGGCACTTGGCGTTCGCTAGACGTGCGCTATTTGGTGGTCGGTACGGCAGAGCAGACGGATGGCGGTTTTGAACTGCAGTTTGAGCTAATGGATATTAGCGGCCAACGCCGGATGATGGGTGAAACCGTCACCGTTAGGGGCAATGACCTCCGTGGCGCAGCGCACTATATCAGCGACCAAATCTTTGAGGAGATTACTGATATTCGTGGTGCCTTCTCGACCAAGATTGCCTACGTCACTGCCCAAGGTATTGGTGACAATATGCAGTTTGGCTTGTACGTTGCCGACGCCGATGGTCGTCGCAGCGAACAGGTGTTGACCTCGGATGAACCGATTATGTCACCGGCGTGGTCGCCTGATGGCACTAAGCTCGCCTATGTCTCGTTTGAAACTGAGCGTCCTGCTATCTACATCCAAGATGTAGCGACTGGTCAGCGCGTACAAGCGACCTCGTTCGATGGCATTAACGGCGCTCCGGCGTGGTCACCCGATGGACGACGTATCGCCATGTCATTGTCTAAAGATGGTCAGCCTGAAATTTATATTATGGATGTTGGTAGCCGGTCCGTAGAGCGTATTACTAATAACAACAGCATTGATACGGAACCCGCATGGGCACCGGATGGACGCAGCCTGCTGTTTACCTCGGATCGTAGCGGCGGCCCCCAGCTCTATCAATATACATTGGGTGGTGGCGAGGCCCAACGGTTGACGTATACCGGTAACTACAACGCTCGCGGACGCTACTCACCCGATGGCGAGCAGATATTCTTGATCCACCGCTCTAGCCGTGGCTATCAAGTAGCAAGGCAAGATCTAAGCGGCGATCGCTTAGTGGTCTTGAGTGAATCAACAAGAGATGAATCTCCTAGTGTTGCGCCGAACGGGACCATGGTAATCTTCGCTACCCAACAGGGTAGTAGTGGGGTGCTAAGTGCCGTTTCGGCTGATGGCCGTTCATCATTCAGGCTGCCATCAGCACAAGGTGATGTTCGTGATCCAGCTTGGTCACCCTTCTTAAATTGATCCACTCAAGTGATTAACATTGAAATTTTTGTTTTCAGGCAAGGAGTCTGATTATGCAACTTAAACCGTTGGCTCGCTCATTAGCAGCAGCGCTATCTATCGTGGTAATCGCTGGCTGTTCCAGCACCGGCGGAACCCAAGACGGTGACTCGTACGGTAGCCAGGATGGCAGCACGACCGGTTCCAGCACCTCGGGTACAGGCGCGGGCAGTCAGTATGGTTCCACTTCTGGCTCAGGCGTTGGTCAGCAAGCTGATTCACGCATTCCAGAAGTACGCACAATCTATTTCGATTATGATCGCGATACGATTAAGAGCGAATACGAGTCTGTGGTCATGGCTCATGCGCGCTATTTACGTGCCAACCCTAATGCCCAGGTGGTTCTCCATGGGCATACGGATGAACGCGGTACCCGTGAATACAACATGGCGCTGGGTGAGCGTCGTGCCGGTGCAGTAGAGCGCTTCCTGAATATTCAGGGTGTCTCTCCTTCACAGATGAGTGTTGTGAGCTACGGCGAAGAGCGTCCGGCCGTCAATGGCCAAGACGAGAGCGCTTACGCTCAGAACCGCCGCGTCGTGTTTAACTACTGATGAATCCGGCGTGCGGCTAACCGCACGCCGTTTACGTCCCCGGAGTCATAATGAATCCCAGTCTCAAGCGTTACGTTGAGAGGCTGTGCGGTGCGGGAGCCTTAGCGCTCCCGCTGTCCGTATTGCCTCTTGCGGCGATCGCTCAACAGCCCCTCGTTCAAGACCTCAACTCTTCTTCAAGCAGCAGCGGTTTCTACGACCAGACGCAGCGTCAGGAAGCGTCCAGCGGCAATCTTGTACTGTTTAATCAAGTACAGGAGCACCAGCAGGAGATCCAGCAGCTACGTGGTCAGATTGAAGAGCTACGCCACCAGTTGGAGCAGTTGCGTCGCCAGTCGCAGCAGCAGTATCTCGATATTGAAGATCGTCTGATGAGCAGCGGTCCAACCCAGATTGAGCAGTCCACCCCAGCGGTAGAGCCTGAAGCTGCCGAGGAAGTGGTCAATGCGCCCTCTAGCCGCAATGTCAGTGAGGATGCCCAGGCCGACTATCAAGCGGCTTTTGCGCATGTTCAGGCGCGCCGTTTTGACGAAGCGATTGCGGCCTTTGAAGCCTTTGTTAGCGACCACCCTGATACTAGCCTAACGGCTAATGGCCACTACTGGCTGGGTGAGCTATACGCTGCAGAGGGTGAGCTGGATGCTGCTGATCAAGCGTTTAGTCGTGTAATCGATGAGTATAGCGGCAGCAGTAAAGTGCCGGATGCGATCTATAAGCTAGGCTTGGTGAAAGCACGTAAAGGCGAAGCAGAGCGAAGTAGAGAGCTGCTTGAGCAAGTACGTGATGACTACCCGCAAAGCAGTGCCGCGGGCCTTGCCAATGACTTTTTACGTCAATCAGCAAGTTAATATTTTTTGCTCTTTTTTTTGCTTCAGGGAATCAGCATGAGCTGCAAGATCGACTATCAACCAGCGCCCAACCTGTTGGAAAATCGCATCGTGTTGGTAACCGGCGCAGGGGACGGCATTGGCCGTGCCGCGGCATTAAGCTATGCCCAGCACGGGGCCACTGTGATTCTATTGGGGCGTACCATTGCCAAGCTAGAGCGCGTTTACGATGAAATCGAAGCGGCCGGAGGCCCCCAGCCAGCGATTTTTCCGCTCAACTTTGAAGGCGCCACGCTCAAAGATTTTCATGAGATGGCGGAAACCCTGGATAAAGAGTTTGGTCGCTTGGATGGCTTACTGCATAACGCCGGACTGTTAGGTCGTATCACGCCCTTTGAGCAGTATAACCCTGAGCTTTGGCAGCAGGTAATGCAGGTGAATATTAACGGGCCCATCTGGATGACTCAGGCGCTGTTGCCACTGCTACAAGCGTCTGAGGATGCTTCGGTGATTTTCACCTCATCAAGTGTTGGCCGAAAAGGTCGCGCCTACTGGGGCGCTTACTCAGTTTCTAAGTTCGCCACCGAAGGGTTTGTTGAGGTGTTGGCCGATGAGCTGGATAACCAACCCAATATCCGGGTTAATTCGCTTAACCCAGGGGCAACGCGTACCCAAATGCGGCGTACCGCGTTTCCCGGTGAAGATCCTTTAGCGCTACGCACCCCAGAAGACATTATGCCTACCTACTTATGGCTGATGGGGCCCGACAGTGCAGGTACCAGCGGCCAAAAGCTTGATGCCCAGCCGCCCAGGGTATAAACACTCCAATGTCGATGTGCTCGGCGGCTAGCGTTTAAACGCCCCGAGGGCATCGACGAGTGCCTCGCACTCTGCAAACCATAAATCGGCAGGCCACTGCTGGTAGTCATCCTCTTCGCTGATATAACCATAGCCCACCGCTACGGCGGTCATGCCTGCAGCGACGGCGGCTTCGATATCCCGCGCATGATCGCCGATATACCAGCACTGTGCAGGCTCAACACCGAGTCGGCGAGCGGCCTCCCAAAGTGGCTCAGGTGCTGGTTTTTTCACGCTTAGGTCATCCGCACACAGCAGGGCGCCTGGTTCAAGAGCCAATGCGCTTAGCAGTGGTAGGGTATAGCGGCGCGGTTTATTGGTCACAATTCCCCAGGGACGCTGGTCGCCATGCCACTCCTTTAGCCATACATCGAGTGGTGAGAAAACCCGACTGTGAACGGCAACTGCCTGCTCATAGGCGTCAAGCAAAAACTGACGCGCTTGAGTATGCCCGTCTGATGTGGATTCTAACCCCAGTGCCAGGGTGACCAGGGCACTACCGCCGTTAGAGACCTGGCGACGAATGACTTCAAAGGGGAGCGGGGCTAAGCCATGATGAACACGCAGCGCATTGGTTGCTTGCGCTAAGTCGGGGGCGGTGTCGACCAGTGTGCCGTCTAGATCGAAGAGTATCGCTTGAGGCGCTTGGATCGGCATTTATTCACTCACCTTGCGGCAGTACATCATGTAGTTGACCGAAACGTCATGGCTAACCAAGCGATAGTGGCGGGTTAACGGGTTATAGGTAAGACCTGTCTGCTCACGTACTTCCAAGCCACTGTCGCGAGACCAGGCGGCCATTTCTGAAGGGCGAATAAATTTTGCATAGTTATGCGTACCCCGGGGCAGCAGTCTAAGCACGTACTCGGCCCCTAAAATAGCGAAAGCGTAAGACTTGGCAGTGCGATTTAGCGTAGAGAAAAACACATAGCCACCTGGGCGAACCAGGGCGCTACAGGCACGAATGACAGATGCCGGGTCGGGCACGTGCTCAAGCATTTCCATGCAGGTCACCGCATCGTAAAAACCGGGCTTTTGAACCGCCATGGCTTCTACGCTGATGTGCTGATAATCAACCTCAACGCCACGCTCTTCCGCGTGTAGCCTGGCGACTGCTAACGGTGCTTCACCAAGATCAATACCGGTGACGTTAGCCCCACGGTTAGCCATCGATTCGCTTAAAATACCGCCGCCACAGCCCACATCAAGCACCTTTTTACCCGCCAGACCTGCCCGGGCATCGATGAAATCGAGGCGCAAAGGGTTAATCTCATGGAGCGGTTTAAATTCACCCTGCGGATCCCACCAGCGGCTAGCGAGTGCTTCAAATTTAGCGACTTCGGCTGCATCGACGTTGCCTTGATAGTGACCAGCAGTGCTATCCTGTGGTGTCGCTTGCATGTTGTGACTCCCATTGTCATTGAGTATTAAGCAAAAAGTTGACGCCTAATCACTGGTTATTAACCATTAACACTCGTTATCGTCCATTGGCGAGGTGGCATCCATCCGCGCCTTCAGTATTATGGACATTCTAACCACTCCTGTGTCGGAACGCATGAAAAGGACCTCTCTATGATTCGCAAGGCCGTACTTCCTGTCGCTGGGTTTGGCACTCGCTGCTTGCCTGCATCGAAGGCCATTCCCAAGGAGATGATTACGATTGTCGATCGGCCCGTCATTCAATATGTGGTCGAAGAGGCGATTGCCGCAGGCATTCGTGAGATTGTACTGGTCACCAGTAGCAATAAAAGCGCGATTGAAAACCACTTTGATACCCACGCCGAGCTGGAAGCCAGCCTGGAAGCGAAAGGTAAGCACGAACTTTTGGAGATGCTGCGCAACCTGGTGCCGGATAACGTTAGCATTATCAGCATTCGCCAGGGTGTACCGCTAGGGCTGGGGCATGCGGTGCTGTGTGCTCGCCCAATCATTGGCGACGACGAGCCTTTTGCGGTGCTGCTTCCCGATGTATTGGTCGATAATAGTGCCAATTCAGCAACGGATTTAGCCGGTATGTTAGCGGCGTATGATCAGCAGCAAACGGCGCAGTTGATGGTGGAAGAGGTGGCTTGGGAGCAAGTTGAAAAATATGGCATCGTGGCGCCAGCCGGTGACGTGCCCGCACCGAATCAGTCGGCAGATTTAGTGGGTATGGTGGAAAAGCCTAAGCGCGATGCCGCGCCCTCAAATCTGGCGGTGATTGGTCGTTACGCGCTGCCAGGCAATATTTTCTCCATTTTAGAAGCTACGCCGCCGGGCGCCGGGGGTGAAATACAGCTTACCGATGCACTGGAAACATTGCGCGAGCAGTCGGGCGTTCAGGCCTACCGTATGCAGGGCACTACCTACGATTGTGGCCAACCGCTGGGTTACCTTGAAGCGACGCTTGCTTATGCTCGTCGTCATCCCGAGTTTGGCGAGGGTTTCAAAGCCCTGCTATCACGTTACCACCAGGGAGAGTAACCCATGCGGGTGTTACTTTACGGTAGCGAATTAAGCGCGGCGACAGCGGCGGCGGCGTTGGCCTGGGTGGGGCATCAGGTGCAGTGGTTGCCGCACGCCGATGCCCCCTGGTCCGCACTTTCCCAGGTGGATTGGCTACGCAGCGAACCCCTTCTGATGGCACATCTGGAACAGGGCTTGGCGGAGGGGACGCTTCAGGTCATAGAGCAACTCCAGGAGGCTGCCACACCTGAAGTGATTTGGCTGGCGTTATCCCCCGCGCAGCGCAATTCGGCGAGCGCCCTGGTTGAAGATCCGCTGTTAGCTGAACAGCAGGGCATTGTGCTTATCAATAACTCAACGTTTCCGGTCGGCGAAACCGAGCGCTTGCATGCCCTGATGGGCGCACAGCACACCAGTGTGGCGCTCCCCGATACGCTCGAAGAAGGGCGCGCGTGGGACTCTTTTACTCGCCCCACCAGGCGTCTGCTGGGTTGCGATGATGCAACGGGTGAGCAGGTCACCCGAGAGCTGTTACGCGCGTTTAATCGCCGCAGCGAAGTATTTCAGTGTATGCCACGCCGCGCGGCAGAGCTCACTAAGCTGGCCATTAACGGCATGCTCGCTACGCGCATCAGTTATATGAATGAAATTGCTGGCTTGGCTGATACCCTGGGGGTAGATGTTGAACATGTTCGACAGGGAATGGGCGCCGATTCACGCATCGGTTTTGAGTACCTCTACCCAGGGTGTGGCTTTGGCGGGCCGAATTTCTCCCGGGATTTGATGCGCCTGGCCGATGTTCAACTGCAAAGTGGCCGTTACTCCGCGCTGCTTGAGCAGGTGATGGATATTAACGAGCAGAAAAAAGAGACCCTGTTTCGCAAACTGTGGGCTCACTTTGCTGGCGAAATGGCGGGTAAAACCGTGGCGATTTGGGGGGCTGCGTTTAAGCCCGGCACTGCGCGTATTGACCATGCGCCGGTATTAACGCTGCTCGAGGCGCTGTGGGCGCAGGGGGTTAAGGTTCAACTCCATGACCCCGCGGCGGTGCCTGCTCTGCGCGCCTTGGTAGGCGAGCGCGACGACCTGCGCACCTATACGCATGACCCCTATCAAGCCTGTGAAGGGGCCGATGTGCTGATGCTGGTGACCGAATGGAAAACGTATTGGAACCCTGACTGGCACCGGCTCGGTTCGCTATTAAACGCTAAACTCGTATTAGATGGGCGCAATATTTACGATCCCGAGTTTGTTGCCAGCTGTGGATTAATGTACCGAGGTATTGGCCGTCGTGCCGACCCGAAGACTCTTTGAGGAAATGTCATGCCAGACGCCACCGGATCCTCTCGTATCGTGCCCGATGTGGATCAAAGCTTGACGGCGCAACACTTGCGCCACCGAAAGGGGCCCACCCTATGGCCACTATGGTTATGTTTGCTACTGATCATTGCGCTATTGGGCGCCTCGGCGGCAGGACTTTGGTACGAGCGTGAACGACTGTTAGCTGAGCTGCACCGAGTGAGTGGAGAGGTTTCCAATGTGCATGCTCGCCTGGATTCGGATGACACTGACGTACAAGATACGATAACCTTTGTACAAGCTCAGATGTCGACGCTTTTCCAAGAGCAGGAGCAGCTCTCTATGTCGTTGGCTACTACCCGCGAAGAGTTATACAGTTTGCTCACCACTAACGAGGATACGGTTTCCAGTGATTCGATCAATACGCTGATGCAACAGTTGACCCAGCTCAGAGAGCAGGCCGAGTCCCGCGATGGACAGCTCATGGCGATGCGGGAATCTCTCGATGCCTTGGAACAAACGGGTACATCTGGTCGTCAAAACCTTGTTGAGGAAGTGTCACACCTGGAGCAATTGACCGAACAGCGTCTCTCGGTACTGAATAGTCAGATCAACGATGTTAGCAGTGACTGGGAAGAGCAGCTATCAGCACAAAGAGCCGCGATAGAGGCTCGTGTTGATGAGCTGGAAACATCTTTCTCAGCGTCACTGGCGGAGGTGGAAGCGCCGGCGGACCAAGAGGCCTTGGACGCATTGGAGCAAGAGTGGGCTCAACGCCTAAATTCGTTAGAAAGCGATGTGCGCCAAGTACGCCAAGCACAGCTTGCTTTCAGTGCTCAGCTAGAAATGTTGCGTTAATAAGCTGCGTCGTAAGTATGAGTGTGACTGCTTAATCTTTAAATATGCTATTGCGTTGGGCTTAGTCGATGAAGCCGCTGATTTAGGTTGGGATAAAAATGTATGGGAAGACAACGGCGATGGACATCAGCCACAGGACGCTCGTTTATTGTAGTGCTACCGATGTTGTGCGTATCACCTGGAACATGGGCACTAGAGGCAACGGTTACGGGTGTTTCCGATGAGGTTGAAGGCAACATCCAAGCCTATTTACAGAATATCGATGCAACGCAATATACTGAGGTGCGCTTAGAAGGTGAAATTCGCCGTCGCACCCAGGAAGCCATGCGCGTTTATGGCTATTACGAACCTGAGATAACCCTTGAAAGCGCCACTGACGAGCGTGTGCAGCTTGAAATTGAGCCCGGCCCTCAGGTTGAAATTGAAATTCTGTCCATCAATGTGGCAGGCGATGCCAGTGAAGATCGGCCTTTTCAGCAGGCCGTAGAAGACTTTCCTCTGGAAGAGGGGGATGTGCTGCGGCATGCCCCTTGGGATCGACTCAGCAGCCAATTTTCCGGATTGGCTATCGAGCGAGGTTACTTTGACTGGGGATTTACCGATCGGCGTATGGAAGTACGCCCCTATTTGCAAAGTGCCCGCCTCTATATGGATTTTGATAGCGGCCCCCGCTATCAATTTGGTGAAACCTCGATCACCGGCAGCCATATTGAACTAGATCGATTGCTCCGCATGCAACCCTTTGAAAGCGGTGATCCCTATTTGGCGCAAACCCTAGCCGACTATAATCAATCGCTTGCGGAAACCGGCTGGTTTAGCTCTGTTTCCGTGCGTCCACGCCTTGAAACAGCCCAAGAGCTGGTGATTGCTCCTGCCGATGGCGGATCCCCCTGGTGGAGTGAGGCAACGGCTTCTCAGCCAGAGCGACCACGCGTTACCAGCGCTGCTTTGGCTAGCGCGCTAAGCCTTAATAAACCCAGTGATACCCGGTTGCCTATTGATGTCAGCGTTGAACCGGCTGACCGTCATCAGTTTGAAGTGGGTATTGGCTACGCCACTGATGTGGGGCCGCGACTGCGCTTTGGTTGGGAGCAGCCGTGGATTAACCGCTATGGTCATAGCCTTGATCATGATCTCTATTTATCCGCCCCGGAGCAGCGTTTTACCGGCGTGTATAACGTACCGCTGGAAGACCCGTTGCGCGATAGCTACCGGCTTCAATACGGTATCCGTAATGTCGACGACAGCGACACCAAGTCGCTAGAAGGCACCGTTGAGCTGGCTCGGCGATGGCAGTTCGAGAATGACTGGGTACAAACCCTCTATTTCCGCACTACCTACGAAGACTTCGAGCAGGGCGGTGAAGCGGATCAAGTATGGTTATTCTATCCAGGTATCCAGTGGTCTCGCACCAGAACACGCCCCCAGCGTTTCCCGCTATGGGGTGATCGTCAGCAGCTCTCATTAGAGTACTCGGACACCGTCTGGGGCTCGGATGCTAAGTTTGCGCGCATCACGGGGGATACGGAGTGGATTCGTATGATCGGCAACGATAACCGCTTCTTGGCGAGAATTAGTTTGGGCGCTATTGAAACGGATGACTTTGCTAAAATACCGCCTTCGCTGCGTTTTTTCGCGGGCGGCGACCGTAGTGTACGCGGCTACTCCTATGAGAGCTTATCCCCCCGCAACGACGAGGGCCGACTGCGCGGCGGCCAACAAATGCTCACCTCAACCCTTGAGTATCAGCGCCGGGTGACGGGAAATTGGTGGGGTGCCACTTTCGTTGACAACGGCGACGCCTTTGATAACTGGGGGCCCAATGATTTGAAAACAGGCGCTGGTGTGGGGGTACGCTGGGTTTCTCCGGTGGGGCCGATTCGTTTGGACATTGCCCACCCCTTCGACCATGAAGACCCTTGGCGTTTGCACTTTTCCATTGGGCCTGAATTCTAGGAGAAAGACTTGTCTCAGGTTGAACCAGCTACATCTGATAAACGCCGTATGTTGTCTCCCAAATATCGCGCTTGGCTGCTGCTTTGGAGCCTCGTGCGTTTGGTGATCGTACTACCCATTTGGTTGTTCGGCATTGTGGCGCTGATTGTTGGGGTGGCGTTATCTCCCTGGGGCACCGGGGTGTTGCTTTCACAGGGTGAGCAGCGTGATTTTTTTTCCTACGCTCATCATGAAGGCGGGTTGCTCGACCATTTTCAGCTCGAAGATTTCCAACTACAGCTGGGTGCAACCCGCATCAGCGTGGATGAGTTTGAGCTCCAGTGGGCGGATGACTGTGTACTGTCAGGACGCTTATGTATCGACACCCTGCGTGTGGTGGGCGCCGACATCCGCTTAGGTTCATCCAGTGAGCAGACACCACCTCCTGAAGAGGAAGGCGCGCCGCTGGCTATTCGTTTTCCTTTTCCCATCGAACTGCGTTCGCTACTACTGGACGATGTCAGCCTGCGGTTAGCCGATGGTACCGAGATAGCGTGGCAATCTTTAAGTTCGGCGGCCATTGCGGAAGGCAACCAAGTGCGCCTCTCGCCAACGCACCTGGAGCAGCCCCGCGTCTATTTACCCCCATCGGCGGGTACCCTGCTAACGCAAGGCATACAAACGCCGCTTGATGCCGCAACCATCGATGCTGCTATATTGCTCAACCAGCCGCAACAAGAGGCCGTGGCGGCAGTTGAATCGTTAGAAGAGCAGCTCGAAGCACGCGAGCGCCTGGAATTACCCGAAATCACGCTACCGATCGATATTCAGCTACCTGAATTCACGCTCAACGATTTTCGTCTTGAAGGGGCCACCGAGTATCGCGTTGAGCGGCTGCGGCTAGGGTTGCTAACCGAAGGAAATAACGTTGAGTTAACCGAGCTTTACGTGGTTACCCCGGATGCTGAGGCTGAGTTAACGGCTAACGCAACCTTAAGGGGTAACTATCCACTTGATGCCCGCCTAAACGTAGCGTTGTTTTTGCCTGAGATTTATCCTCAACTTAGTGGCGAGACATTAACGTTAACGCTGTCCGGCACACTGGATGCACTTGAAGCGCAGTTGGAGGCATCCGGTGCGGTCAATGCGTCACTAAGCGGTCAAGTCGACGCACTAGCACCAACGCTACCGTTTCAACTACAGTTGCAAAGCGATCAAGTTCAGTGGCCGCTGCCCGCAAGCGAAACTGACAGTAGCGATGAGCGTATAGATGACAGCAGCGAAGAAGAGACTGCCCAAGCCGATGGCGATGTTGCCCCCGCCCCCTATATAGTTGATGACCTGAATCTACAAATAACCGGAAGCCTTAGCGATTATAGCGCGCAACTTGCTATGGCGGTTGAGGGCCCCAGCCTGCCGCGTACGCAAATTAACGTCGACGGAGAGGGTGATCTTGAGCAGTTTAGCTGGCAACCTCTCACCCTCGTGGTCGACGAAAGCTCCCTGCGCAGCGAAGGCAATATCAGCTGGGCAGCACCGCTACAGGTCAACACGACCATTCGTTTGGATCAGTTTAATCCGGCCCACTTCGTCGATCAGCTAGAGGGCGATTTAAACGGCGACATTGAGCTTAGGCTGCGCCAGCAAGGGGAACTGTGGGCCATTAGCGTGCCCAACTTAGTGATCGACGGTGAACTGCGCGACTACCCGTTAACCCTGCAAGCGGCCTTTGACGCTAACAGCAACCTGGAACTGGATATTGATGAACTGCTGTTCACCCAGGGGGATAATCGCCTAGAAGCAGCCGGGCAAGTCAGCGAACAGGCCATGTCGTTAAATGCGGATATTGCACTACGCCAGCTGCAAACCCTCTCACCAGACTTGGCGGGCACTGTCGTGGGTACGCTAGAGGCTAGTGGCAGTTTTAATCAGCCCCAGCTACTTGCCAATTTACAGGGTGATGGCGTGCGTTTTGGCGAGAACCGGGTTGAACGGTTGACGCTGGATGCCGATGTACAGGGCATCGATGACCCCACGCTTGACGTACAACTGGCGCTACAAAACGTCAATGCCGGTGGGCAGTCGCTGGCAAACATTGAGGCAAACCTTTCCGGGCGCCTCTCTGAACATCAGCTTGAGCTGTCTGCCCTGGGGGCAGACAATAATGTTTTAAGCCGTGCACTGATTGCCTTGGATGGCCGTTTTGACCAGCCGGGCCAGGTGTATCAAGCTCGCGTAACACCGCTGGAAATCGATTCTGACGCGGGAGATATACGCTTGGAAGCCCCCCTGGACGTGCGCTACAACCTAGCGAATGGCGCGGCACGTCTATCGTCGTTCTGCCTGCGCCGTGAGCAGGGCGGGCTGGTCTGTTCTGAAGAGGAAATCAATGCCTCTGCGCAGCAGGGCAATGCTGTGCTTTCGGTACGTGAAGTGCCGATGGAAATGCTGGAGCCTTTTTTGCCGGAAGAGTGGCAGTTAGAGGGCGATACAACGGCGGATCTCGCCGCTAACTGGCGTCAGGGGGGCGCCCAATGGCAGGCTGATCTGCAAATTCTTAGCGAACTTGCGATTACCGCCGTTAATGATTACGGCCAGCCTGTTCCACTGCCGGAGATCAGTTTAGACGCGCGGATTGAAGCCACCCAAGCACAGGCGGACACCAATGTATCGCTTTCGCTTGCCGAGGCGGGCGATCTCAATTTAGACCTAGCTATTAATGATCCCTTGGGGGCCGGTGCATTGTCAGGTGAGCTACGCGCCAATGATGTGTCGCTGCAGCCCTATCGGCCCATGTTGGTAGGCATGGACCGACTGGAGGGAGATCTTAGTGGCAGCGTGCAAATTTCCGGCTCGACCGCTCAGCCGGATTTACAGGGCCAGCTTGCGCTGCGCGGTATCGGGGTCAGTGGCCCGGATATTCCGGTCGATGTTCAGGGTGGCGAAATGGTGGTCTCTTTCGACGGTGAACAGGGCGATATAGAGGGCTACCTGGCCGCCGAGCGGGGCCGCCTGGAAATGACCGGTGATGCGTATTGGCCAAGCGGCGATGATTGGCGGATAGGCGTTGACCTGAATGCCGTTCAAGAGCCTATCTTGGTGGTACTCCCCCAGTTTGGCCGTCTTGAGGTAGCGCCGGATATCCGTATCCGGGTCACGCCGGAAAGGCTACAAGTAAGAGGGGATGTCAATTTACCCTGGGCGCGGCTTGAAATTGGCGATATGCCCTCATCAGCCGTCACGCCGAGTGGCGACGAAGTCATTATTACCGAACGCGACGATCGTCAGGCGGAAATAGAGGCCCAGCGCGCGGCTGCCAATGAAGATGGCCCCAGCGCTGCGGATGAGCTTGCCGCCAACGGCATGGCCATTGATGTGCTAGTGACCTTAACCCTGGGTCGTGATATGCAAATTTCAGCCTACGGCCTTGAATCGGGATTAGGAGGCGCGCTGGAAATTCGTCAAAGCAGCGGGGCGTTACAGCTGTTTGGCGATGTTAATCTGGTCAACGGTCGTTTTCAGGCATTTGGTCAAGATCTGGTCATTCGCCGCGGCGAGCTGCTGTTTAGCGGCCCGCCGGGACTGCCTACGCTCGACTTCGAGGCTATTCGCAACCCAGACGTCACCGAAGACGATGTGATCGCGGGCTTGCGAGTAACAGGCAGTGCCGAAACACCGAACGTCCGGATATTTTCTGAACCGGCAATGGATGAATCCCGTGCGCTCTCTTACCTGTTAAGAGGCCGCGCACCGGATGCCTCAGGCGGCGGCATAGATAGTGCGCTAACCACGGCGTTGATTGGTATGTCATTAGGGCGCACCGGGGGGGCGGTGGGCTCCATTGGCGAGGCCTTCGGTATCGACGACTTAACCCTGGATACCGCCGGTGCCGGTGACGACAGCCAAGTCGCTGTCAGCGGCCAGCTCACCGACGATCTGAGGATTAGTTACGGCGTGGGAATTTTCTCGCCGATAGCCGAACTAACACTACGCTACACGCTGTGGCGCAACCTCTATGTACAGGCCGTATCGGGTACCAACCAAGCGGTGGATTTAATCTACACCTTCACCCGATCCGGTAATCCTAAAATCATACAGCAGCAATAAGTGAGGGTGATATGTCACTATTTTCAAACGCTAGCCCAGGTTCAGGCCGGGTACTGCCTGGGCGTGATACGCCCATAGAAACAAGTCAGGTGCATACCATTAATGGGCACTCGCTACATCCACCGTTTCCCGAAGGCCACGAAGAGATTGTACTCGGCATGGGGTGCTTCTGGGGCGTTGAACGCCTGTTTTGGCAGTTGCCGGGCGTCTATGTCACAGCGGCGGGGTATGCCGGCGGAGAAACGCCTAACCCCACTTATGACGAGACATGCACAGGGCGTACTGGCCACACCGAAGTGGTGCGGGTAATTTATGACCCTAAGCAAGTAGAGCTGGAAACGCTGTTGCAGGTTTTTTGGGAACAGCACGACCCGACCCAGGGCAACCGTCAGGGTAATGACGTTGGCTCCCAGTACCGCTCCGCCATTTTCACCACCAGCGAAGCGCAGCAAGCGGCAGCCGAGCAGAGCGCGGCTACCTACCAGCAGGCGCTCGACAAAGCGGGTAGGGGGGCGATCACCACTGAGATTAAGCCACTCGAAGCGTTTTATTATGCAGAGGCTTATCATCAGCAGTACCTTGATAAAAATCCCCATGGTTACTGTGGCTTAAAAGGCACAGGTGTCACGTGTCCCATCGGTTAACAACGCCTTTTTAAATTGTCTATCAGCGAATCATCGACAGGAAGCCACTATGCCGCAACGTCATCGCTTGAAAAGGGCTTCTCGTCACGCCGCGGTGGGCAGCGCCTTGGCGTTACTAATTTGCACGCCGCTGGCTTGGGCGGGTGAGGAGCTAAATGCGTTAGCTATGCCGCAGGCCGTTAGCGACACGCCATTCGCAAGCGAACGCGAAGCCGTGGTTTGGCGCCGCGAGGAGCTTAAAGATATTGAAAGTCTGGTGCGTCAGCTGCGCTTTGACCTAGTTAACAACCAGGATGTTGAGGCCGCCACGCCACGCCTAATGGAGCTTCAAGAGCGCGCCAGTGCAGAGCATTTACTGCCAGCCTTTATCAACGGGACACATGGTAGTGGTTCCGAGGCGCGGGCCTCTATTTGGGAGGAGTGGGATCAGTTCGCTGCCGGTTTTACCGACCTTGAGGATAAAATCGCCAATTTGATAGACGTGGCCCAGCAACAGAATCCACGTGACACTGCACGCGCGCTTTCAGAGGTAGGGGCAAGCTGTAAGAGCTGTCATCGTGCCTACCGCTACGACTAGCGTAGCGGTAGGTATTGGCGAATAGCGACTTGAAAAGTAGACGCTGGGGAGGGCGCTTAGTCGCCCTGCTGGATGCGATCAATACGGTAAAGCGTTTCCACTTGTTCTAGGCCACTGACGGTGCAATTCAGGTCTTTAACGCGACCATCGCTTAACCCATACACCCAGCCATGCACGGAGATTTGCTGGCCACGCTGCCAAGCGCGCTGCAAAATCTTGGTGCGGCATAAACTATTTACCTGGGCTTTAACGTTAAGCTCACACATGCGATCGATTTGATCTTCCAGCGGGAGATGCTCTAACGAGCTCCGATGGTGGTTGTACTGTTCGCGCACCGAATGCAGCCAGTAATCCACTACCCCGCATTCGCCGCCCATCATGGCGGCCTTAATGCCACCGCAACCATAGTGACCAACAACCATGATATGGCTGACTTTAAGGACATCCACCGCGAACTGAACCACCGAGAGGGCGTTCATATCGGTATGGTGAAGCAGGTTGGCGACGTTACGATGGACAAAAACCTCTCCAGGCGGGAGAGCGATAATTTGGTTCGCGGGCACGCGGCTATCGGAGCAGCCAATCCATAAATAATCCGGATTTTGCTGGTTCGAGAGGCGTTTAAAGTAGTCGGGGTCTTCTTCGCACATGCGCTCAGCCCAGGCGCGATTATTATCGAGTAGTGTGGCTATAGGGTCAGACATAGCGTCTCCAGTAAGGTTGAGGGGTTTCAAATTGCGGATAGGTAAACGGAATATCAAACCCTACTCAGTATAAAATTAGTGACTGTATAAAATATGAGCTAGTTCAAAATGGCCGCAGAAGGTTTTAACCTCCCTTGGCAGTCAGGTCAACCAGCGCACTTGACCCTTTGACAATACGACGATTGACTCACACGAATTTCAACTCCCCAGGAGCAAAGCATGGCAGACGTTTCAGAATACGAATATGACCTTCTGGTGATCGGCGCAGGCTCAGGGGGTGTTCGCGCGGCGCGCATGGCTGCCGCCACCGGCGCCAAGGTGGCAATCGCCGAAGACCGCTACCTGGGTGGAACCTGCGTCAATGTGGGTTGTGTGCCCAAAAAGCTCTACTCGTACGCTGCTCATTTTCATGACAGCTTTGACGATGCAGCAGGTTTTGGTTGGCAGCTACCAGGCCCTGCCAGCTTTGACTGGGCCACGCTGCGTGATAATAAGATCAGCGAAATTAAACGCCTCAATGGCATTTATCAGCGCATGCTGGAAGGTGCTGGGGTCACGCTATTCAACGCACGAGCACGCTTGGCTGACGCTCATACGGTAACGTTGAGTGGCGAGCAAGGCGATATATCGGTGACGGCGCAAAAAATCCTCCTCGCTACCGGTGGATGGCCCTGGGTACCCGATTTTCCTGGCAGTGAGCACGCCTTGGATTCCAATCAGATTTTTGATCTGGATACCTTCCCCAAGCGTTTCCTAGTGCTGGGCGGTGGCTATATTGCGGTGGAATTTTCCAGCATCTTTAATGGGCTGGGCAGTGAGACACATCTCATTTACCGCGGCGAAATGTTTTTGAAAGGCTTTGATCAGCAGGTTCGCGAGTTTACCTGCGCTGAAATGCAAAGGAAGGGTGTCAATATTCACTTCAACACCAACATTGAGCGCATTGAGCCCAGCCAAGATGCCTACAACGTGCATTTTACCAACGGCGATGTGATTGAAGTCGATGTGGTGCTCGCAGCTACTGGGCGGAAAGCCAATATTGGTGATTTAGGGCTCGAAGCGTTGGGGTTGAGCTTGGATGAATCGGGAAAAGTCCCTGTTAATGAGCGATTTGAAACAGCGCTGCCTTCTGTTCTCGCGCTTGGCGATCTAATCGCTGGGCCTGAACTAACCCCGGTAGCCTTGGCCGAGGCGATGCAGCTTGTTGATGTTCACTTTGCCGATACGACCCCGCAGCCGTTGGATTACACCACGATTCCAACCGCTGTTTTTTGCCATCCCAACATTGGTACCGTAGGGCTTTCTGAACAGGCAGCGCGGGATAAATTTACCCATATTCGCGTGTATAGCACCGATTTTCGTGCCATGAAGCATACGCTGTCGGGTAGCCAAGAGCGTACGCTAATGAAACTGATCGTGGATGATGCCACTGACGTAGTGGTGGGAGCCCATATGGTCGGTGACGATGCGGGGGAAATCATTCAGGGCATTGCCATTGCGGTTAGAGCAGGCCTTACCAAGCAGGACTTTGATCGCACCGTAGGCATTCACCCAACCGGGGCTGAAGAGTTTGTCACGCTACGTACGCTCACCCGCCGGTAAATAGTTTAAAGACCGTGAGACGTGCCCGTAGGCACGTTTTTTTCCCCGGCTACTTGCACTATTCTATAAGTGAGGGCGGCGAAGTGGTTGGCGTGAGCGGGCATTTTGGATTATCCGCTCATAACAAAAAATTATGGAAAGTAAGGTGGGGAATAATATGGCTTTTGAATTGCTCATAATCAGCTGTTATAATGATCATCAAATTCGCTACAGCGAAGCATAACTATGAGTACGCCGACACCACCGTTTACCCCCTCTGCCGACCTAGCACGGCCGACAGTCGCTGATGCCGTTGTCGGTCATGCAGAGACACCACTATTTATTCGCAAACCCAATGCGGATGATGGCTGGGGAGTTTACGAGCTTATTAAAGCCTGCCCGCCGCTGGACGTGAATTCAGCCTACGCCTACCTGCTACTCGCCACCCAGTTTCGTGATACCTGTGCAGTCGCTACCAATGAAGAGGGTGAAGTCGTGGGTTTTGTGTCTGGTTATGTCAAGGACAATGCTCCCGATACCTACTTTTTATGGCAAGTGGCTGTTGGTGAAAAAGCTCGTGGCACTGGGTTAGCGCGCCGCTTGGTCGAGGCCATTATGTCGCGCCCCGAGCTTGACGATGTGCATCACCTTGAAACCACCATCACGCCTGACAATTTAGCCTCTTGGGGCTTGTTTCGCCGTTTGGCAGCGCGCTGGCATGCGCCGCTCAATAGCCGCGAATACTTCTCTACCGAACAGCTCGGAGGGGAGCATGATCCGGAAAACCTGGTGCGTATTGGCCCGTTCCAAACCGACCGCATCTAATACGTGGTTTTGTGGATTGACGGTTTTCCCGCTTATGTTGCTCCGGGCAAGTAACGCTTAACGCCTAAAGGCAGAATGATCAACCAAGGAGGTCGCAATGCAGACCCAGACGCTTGAACGCATGGAATCCAATGTACGTACTTATTCTCGTTCATTTCCGGTGGTGTTTACCAAAGCGCAAAATGCGCGTTTAACCGATGAGAACGGCCGTGAGTACATTGATTTCCTCGCCGGCGCGGGCACGCTTAACTACGGCCATAATAATCCGCACATGAAGCAGGCGATGATCGATTACCTGTCGACTGACGGTGTTGTTCACGGTTTGGACATGTGGACCAATGCTAAGCGTGATTATTTAGAAACGCTTGAAGAAGTTATTTTTAAGCCGCGTGGGCTTGACTACAAAGTACACCTACCTGGCCCAACCGGTACCAATGCCGTTGAAGCCGCTATTCGCTTAGCCCGAGTAGCTAAAGGTCGGCATAATATTGTCACCTTCACCAATGGTTTCCACGGTGTCACTATGGGCGCTTTGGCGACCACGGGTAATCGTAAATTCCGTGAAGCCACGGGTGGCATACCCACTCAGGGCGCTAGCTTCCTGCCTTTCGATGGCTACATGGGTGAGCATACCGACACCCTGGACTACTTTGAAAAGCTGCTCGGCGATAAATCTGGCGGTCTGGATATTCCCGCCGGTGTCATCATTGAAACCGTGCAAGGCGAGGGCGGTATTAACGTGGCAGGCCTGGAGTGGCTTAAGCGTCTTGAAGGTATCTGCCGTGCTCACGACATTCTGCTGATTATTGATGATATCCAGGCAGGCTGTGGCCGCACCGGTAAGTTCTTTAGTTTCGAGCATGCGGGTATTACGCCCGACATTATCACAAACTCGAAATCACTCTCTGGGTTCGGCTTGCCATTTGCGCATGTGCTGATGCGCCCAGAGCTGGATAAATGGAAACCGGGCCAATATAACGGCACTTTCCGTGGTTTCAGCCTGGCAATGGTGACCGCCACCGCAGCGTTGAAAAAATACTGGTCTAATGACACCTTTGAACGCGATGTTCAGCGAAAAGGGCGTATTGTAGAAGAGCGTTTCCAGAAGTTAGCGGCGCTGTTGACCGAGCACGGCATGCCAGCTACTGAGCGTGGTCGTGGTCTGATGCGCGGGATTGACGTCGTATCGGGTGACATTGCCGATAAGATTACCAGCAAAGCCTTTGAGCATGGCTTGGTGATTGAAACCAGTGGTCAGGACGGTGAAGTGGTTAAGTGCCTGTGCCCGCTAACCATTAGCGATGAAGACCTGCTGGAAGGTTTGGATATCCTCGAAATGTGCGTCAAAGCTGTTGCTAGCGAGTAACCTGGCACTCAAATTAAGTGCTACGCTGAAGCAGTAAGTTCACAGGCTGTTTAGTTAAGGATATAGCGGCTGGCAGTCGCCAGTCGTTTGCAATGGAGTACTCCTATGATCGTTCGTAATCTTGAAGAAGCGCGTAAAACAGAGCGTCTAGTGACCGCTGAAAATGGTAACTGGGACAGCACGCGCCTTGTTCTGGCCAACGACAATGCCGGTTTTTCGTTCCATATTACCCGTATTTTTCCTGGCACTGAGACGCATATTCACTACAAAAATCACTACGAAGCAGTGTTCTGCTATGAAGGTGAAGGTGAAGTCGAAACCCTGGCCGACGGCAAAATTTGGCCGATCAAAGCAGGTGATATCTATCTGCTAGACCAACATGACGAACACCTGCTGCGCGGTAAAGAGAAAGGCATGACCGTTGCCTGTGTTTTCACACCGCCGATCACCGGTAATGAAGTACACCAGGAAGATGGCTCATACGCAGCCCCAGAGTAAGCATAACGCTAGCATGAGATAACAAAAGCAGCCTGCTAAATGAAGCGGGCTGCTTTTTTGTTGAGCCTGGGTTTTTATGCAGAGAAATTGACTATGGGTTTATATTTTCTCAAACACCAGGGTAATTTCACCCAGCGTGAAGCCGAATTTGCGCATGGCGGTTCGATTGATCAAACGGCCATCCGGCTGAAGGTACATCCAGTCATCCATGGTAAATGAGATCATTCGGCCATCAATTTCGATATCTAGCGGGTAGCGCATGTGGAAGACATGGCCGTATTGGCGTGCTTCAACTTGCCCATCTACATCGCTGGCGGTGCCAATCCAGCGGTGCTCATCAACGCGTTCAAATGTCCAAACGCGGCGATCGGTTTCACCGTCTGAAAAGACGAAAGACTCATCCAGTGTGAGGGTGTCATTTTCGTAGGTGCCTTGGATATCCACGGTGAAGCGTCGCTGTACCTCGCCGGAGTAATCCTGCACCATGCCCCAGGCTTGGGTGGTGCCCGCAAAGTATTCGGCGATATCCAGGCGGGGTTCAGAATCAGCGTAGTCCTCAACATCTACGCCAGCACAACCAGCCAGCAAGAAGAGTAGTGTGAAAAAACTAATGCGCAGGGAGCGGGTCATGGGGATATTTCCTATATTAAAATGGAAGTTGGTACAATTATGGTAAAATATTTCTATAGCATAGAGTACCTACGTGGTTGTGACCACTGTGGACCATCGGGTTCGCTTAATATATATTATGTTAAATAGGATGTTCTGGTCGTCTTTAATAGGTGTCCGAAAACTAGATGTTCGAAAAGCCATGATGGCGTTGGACACTCGCCCCCCATCTCCTTATCATTCCCCAACCTATTGTCCAAGGATATCTCTCGTTATGCGCCCAGGTGTTTTGTGGCTTATAGCTGGCTTGTCGCTCGCGATCACAGGCTGTGCAGCAACCCAGCCGGAAACGAATCAACCACCCCCTTTAAGCGAAGCCTCATTCAACTCCCGTATCCTGGAATTAGAGAGCCAGCTAACCCAGCAATGCGATGCTCAGTCGGCGCTGCAGGAACGCCAGCTTGACCACCAAGAGGCACTGACTGCCGACATGCGTGAAGTGGGCAGTTTGCTGCGCTACCTTCGCCAAGATGTGCAGCAATTGGAAGCCCGCGGTGAAGAGCCTGTCATTATTCGTGAAGAGTGTGAAATTGATGAGAGTTTAACCACCAAAACACTGCTGGGTCGCAGTGAATGGGTAGGGCTACCGAGTCTGGGTACCTACCTCAAGGCGCGTGTCGATTCCGGTGCCAACACGTCGTCACTTTCTGCTGAAGAGATCACCCGTTTCGAACGTGATGGTGAAAACTGGGTGCGTTTCAAGTTGGCACTCAACGAAGATGATGTGGCCGTTGAATCACAGCGTGATGAATGGATTGAAGCGCCCATTGTTCGCCGAGTGCGTATTGTTCAAGCCTCAGGTGAAGAGTCGCGGCCGGTCATTTCGCTATTAATGACCTTAGGGCCAATTCGTGAAAATGTCGAATTCACGCTCAATGATCGCTCCCATTTAGATTATCCAGTGCTGCTTGGGCGGCGCTTTTTGATGGATATTGCGGTGATTGATGTGGCCGATACATATTTGCATGACCGCCCCGAGTTTCCTGGCGGTGAGCCAGCCGAGCAAGCTGCTGAAGATGAAGCAGTTGATGAAGACGATACTGAAGAGTAACTACTCTCCCCTGGCGTTTTACGTAGAAAGGAATCTCCATGTCACGGTTAATGTTTTATATTATTGTCGGCTTTTTGCTGATCGCAGGTATTGCGACCAGCGTGCATCGCCATGTGCAGTTTGAAATTCCTTGGCTGCCCGGCGAACAACGCCAGGTGTGGGAAATTGAGGCGGGCATTAACTTCAATGCGCAAGACGGTCCTGTTCAGGTCGACTTGGCACTGCCCTCTCATCAGGCAGGCTACCGTGTACTGACTGAAAACACCGCATCGTCAGGCTATGGACTTGCTTATCAAGCGGATGAATTAGGCCGCACTGCCCGCTGGACAATTCGTCAAGCAGTGGGTAGCCAAACGCTCTACTACTCGGTGCAAATGTTGGTGTCGGAAGACGCTCGCTCACCGGTACAAACAGCCCCTGAAGTACCCATTACCACGCCCTGGGAAAGCCCCTACGACACGGCGGCCAACCAGCTGATTGAACAGGCCTGGGCACGCAGCGCCAACAATGCCACCTTCGCTCGCGAGCTAATTCGCGATATCAATGGTGAGCGTCAGGAGGAAAATGCACGCCTGTTGCTGACGCAAGAAAATCCTGCGGCATTGGTGGTGCGGTTACTGAATCAGGCGGGCGTTCAGGCCCGTGAGGTGAGCGGTCTGCTGTTGGAAGATGGCCGTCGTCGCCAAACGCTCAGCAGTTGGATTCAGGTGTTTGATCAATCGGGCGAAGAGTGGGCCATTTTTCACCCACTGACGGGCGAACAAGGCAAGCCTGACAATTTACTGTTGTGGGAAACCGGTGGTCGAGCGGTACTGGAGGTTCAAGGCGGTACCAATTCACGGGTTACGTTCTCCATGATGACCCACGACCAGCCGGCTTCGGCGGCGGTGCGCAACCACTACTCTGAAGACACGCTGCTGAATTTCTCTATTCACAGCCTGCCACTGGAAGAGCAAGCACTGTTCCAAACTATCTTGCTGATTCCCATTGGCGCGTTAATGGTGGTGTTTTTGCGTGTCTTGGTGGGTATTAAAACGTCCGGTACCTTTATGCCGGTGTTGATTGCCCTCGCCTTCATTCAAACCACCCTGCCAACCGGTTTGATTGGCTTCCTGCTTATCGTTGCTGTGGGTTTGATTATTCGTAACTATCTCTCCTACTTGAATTTATTGCTGGTGGCCAGGGTCTCAGCGGTGATTATTACGGTGATTGCGATTATCTCGATCTTCACCGTGCTGGCCTATCGCATGGGGCTTAGTGCGGGCTTAACGATTACCTTCTTCCCAATGATTATCCTGGCCTGGACGATCGAGCGGATGTCGATTCTATGGGAAGAGGAAGGCCCCAAGCAGGTGCTAATCCAGGGTGGCGGTAGTTTGGTCACGGCGGTTCTTGCCTACCTGGCGATGAATAACCCCTGGGTGCGCCACATCACCTTCAACTTCCTGGGTGTACAGTTGATATTGATGGCGTTGATCTTGCTGCTGGGTAATTACACAGGCTACCGTTTACTGGAACTGCGCCGCTTCAAGCCAATCACTGATGATGAGAAACCCTCATGAGTTGGCTGAAGAACTGGACGTGGCCCGCACGGTTGCGGGATAAAGGCATTATTGGTATGAATCGACGCAATATTCGCTATATTGGTCGTTACAATAAGCGGCGCCTTTACCCGCTGGTCGATGATAAGCTTAAAACCAAATTGCTGGCTCAGCAGTATGGGATTACCAGCCCCGAGCTGATTGGTACCGTGACCACTCAGTTTGGCGTTAAGCACATTGGCGAAATGCTCACCGGCCATGCAGGCTTTGTTATCAAGCCCGCCAAAGGGAGCGGCGGTAAAGGCATTCTGGTGGTTGAAAAAGTCGAAGATAACGCCTTTATCAAGCCAAGTGGCGCCAAGCTCTCTCTTACCGATGTTGAGCGGCACGTGTCGAATATTTTGTCGGGGTTGTACTCGTTAGGCGGCTCGCCCGACGTGGCGGTGATTGAAACGCTGATTAATTTCGATGAAAGCCTAATGGATTACACCTATGAAGGGGTTCCCGATATACGGGTAATCGTTTTTAAAGGTTACCCCGTTATGGCCATGATGCGCCTCTCCACCGCGGCATCTGACGGCAAAGCTAACCTGCACCAGGGTGCGGTAGGCGTGGGTTTAAACATAGCCACCGGGGCGGCCCTGCGTGCCGTTCAGTTTGACCGGCCCTGCTTTAGCCATCCGGATACCGGTCACGACCTGGCAAGTTTGGTCGTGCCCCAGTGGGAAACGCTGCTAAGTTTGGCGGCGGGCTGTTATGAGATGACTGGGCTTGGCTACCTGGGTACCGATATGGTGCTGGACCGCAAGTACGGCCCGATGCTGCTTGAGTTAAACGCGCGCCCTGGCTTGGCCATTCAAATGACCAATGGCGAAGGCTTGCGCCGCCGCCTGGATCTTATTGAGCGTCAACCCGATGGCGTGCCGGCTAAACAGCGTGTGGCCTTTGCCCAGCACCATTTCGCGCGGCAGAGTGAACTGGTAGATAGCGATCGGGTAGAAAGCCCTGACACCCCTTCCACCGGCGCGTAGACTACTATCGAGTAGGCTAATAACGTTCAACCGAGTTGCCCATGACCCAAGCGAGTACACTACTACAGCAGGCGGAGTCTCAGTGCCATATCCGCGGCGTGCGTTTCACTCCTATTCGCCGACGCGTGCTTGAGATGATTGCTGAAAATGGCGGTGGGCTAAAAGCCTACGATTTGCTCGATAAGCTCTCTACTGAGCACGCAGCCGCCCGTCCCCCGACCGTATACCGGGCGCTGGAGTTCTTAATTGATCAAGGGCTGGTGCATCGGATTGAGTCGCAGAACTCTTATGTGGCCTGTGCTTGCCCAGAGCATGCCCACGGTTTTCAGCTGCTTATTTGCCGCCAATGCGGTTATGTTGAAGAGCTGCATTTGGACGAGATCAGCGACCAACTGGCAGCGCTGGCAAAAAGCCAAGGCTTTAACGTTGAGCGCCAAACCATTGAGCTTCAAGGGCTCTGCCAGGATTGTCGATCGAACTGAGCCAGCTAATCGCGAACAGCTAATTTTTTCGTATAGTCAGCGAGTAAATCATGTCCCGTTTTGATCAAGTCGCGCCGGAGGCGTTGTTTAAACAACTAGAGCGTGCCACCCCCGAAGATAGCCTGCCTGCAGTTACCACGCTGCTGTCGGCTGTGCGCTTTAATGCCGACGGTTTAATTCCGGCAATTGCACAGCAGCACGACTCAAAAGAAGTGTTGATGATGGCGTGGATGAATCGCGAGGCACTTGAAGAGACCTTAGCCACCCAACGTGTTTGCTACTATTCGCGCTCGCGGGGAACGCTGTGGCGGAAGGGAGAGACGTCGGGTCAGCAGCAGCAGCTTATCTCCGCCGCGCTTGACTGCGATGGCGATACGCTACTGTTGCACGTCGAGCAAACCGGGCCTGCCTGCCACACTGGGCGGCGCAGCTGTTTCTATATTGCCGTTAACGAAGAGCAGGCTTCGATCACCAGTAATCCGTTGATTGATCCTGACACGCTCTACGGCAAGAAAACCTAGCTCTACACATGAAATGCCTAGCCCTGACTCGATTTATTTCAACGCTGTGCTCAGCTTCACGCTGGGCAGTGATGAAAATGATGATTGGCTGCGTCAGGGTCTATCAATATACGCTTAGCCCGTTGCTGGGCCCCCGCTGCCGTTTCTGGCCCAGCTGCTCGTCATACGCCATTGAAGCCATTCAGGTGCATGGGCCCTTAAAAGGCGGTTGGATGTCGCTTAAACGCATCGTCAAGTGCCACCCAGGCAATCCCGGCGGTATGGATCCGGTACCCGGCGGCCGTAGCGAGCAGCTGTGCCGCGAGGATGATGAACAGACGCCCTCTTCCTGCTGTGATCACCATCCTCGCTAATGCGTTTACCTGCTTCTGTTTTGGCTATTTCTGCTGTGCTACTGCGTAGATCTTCTCTAGCATGGCGTGCAAACCGTTGCTACGCGTTGGCGAGAGATGCTTGTCCAGGCCTAAATCAGCCAAGAAATGCGGTTCAGTGGCACGGATTTCAGCGGCTGTTCGCTCGCTGTAAATACGCAGCAGTACGGCGATCAGGCCAGACACAATGGCTGCATCAGACGTCGCTTTAAAAACCAGCTTATCGCCCTCCTCTTCATGGCGCAGCCACACATTGGACTGACAACCCTGAATTTTAAACTCCTCGATTTTCCACTCATCGGGGAAGTCAGGCAGCTGTTTACCCATATCGATAATGTACTGGTAACGGTCCATCCAGTTATCAAATATCTCGAAATCTTCGATCAGCTCTTGCTGGGCCTGTTCGGCGCCGGAAGTGCTCATGGTGCTTCCTTTTTCGGTGGTATCTGCGTGTTGTATGAATCTACCTCATTATAACGACTCAAAGGCGGCTTGAGGGAGCTATCAGGGAGTGAATTGCTTAATCGATGCCGCTGCTGCTCGCGGTGCCACTCAACGTCTTCGCTATGGAGATAGCGCGAAGTGGTATCCAGTCGCGCATGGCGTGCGCTCTCGGCCAAATGGCGCAGGCTAATACCCGACTGGGCCTGGTGGGTGATCGAAGTGTGCCGTAACCAGTGCGGCGTTGCCTGGTGAAGTGCGGCAATATGTTCAGGTGCACCGCCGCTAGCCTCAAGTGCTTGCGCCGCCTGCTGAAACGTCCCTCGAATAAGTCGATAAAGCTGGTTATGACCCAGGCCACGCTGACCATCCAGGGCGCGAAGCAACGGCATAGCGGTTTCCAACTGACTGGGGGTGTCAGGCAGTCCCAGTGCTTGGCGCCATTGGTACAGGCACTCCAGCATATCGTCGGGCAGCGGTATGCGCGCCATCTTGCTGCCCTTGCCCACCACATGCCACCACCAGCGCCCTTCACTGCGCTGGAAATCGCCCATGCGCGCATCGGCCATCTCGCTAAGGCGCGGTGCCAGCAGATAAGCAAAGCCAAAGATAAAGCGCCGCCGCGCTTGCTCAAAATGGGCGCGACTCCCCTCTCCAGCCGCTAACGGCGTATTCAGCCACGCCCATAGCCATACCCATAGATCGCTTTCCAGGTATCGCTCTATACGCGGCGTCTGGTTATTCAGTCGGCGCGATTTATCGCGCATCAAACGAAACGGGTTGTGGTTAACCCAACCGGCTTCCACCAGCCAAGCAAACATACCCTGCAGTATCACCAGACTTTGGCGTCGACTGGCAGGCGACAGCACGCCGCGAAATGGCCTCCACGCCGGATGCGAGCGGGGTTTTGATGGCCCAACCCATTGCTCGCAGGGCTGTGGGTCGGCGAGAAAGGCTTCGAATCGGCGCAGCGTTTCGCGGTTTATGTCGGCCAGTGTAAGCCCTTGGCTAGCCAGCCACAGCAGCAGGCGCTCCGACTCACGGCGGTAAGCTTTCCAGGTTTGGGGGCTATCCACGTACTCCTCCAGCCACGCCATCACCGCCTGGGCATCATTTTGGGCGCTAATGCGTCCGTCATTGGGCAAGGTGTTTAGCGGCCATAGCAGGCCAGTGGGTGTAATAACATTATTCGCCATACCTTTCTCCACCCTTATCCAAGCCCTTGTTTATAGGGTTTATTGACACTCTATAGTTCGTAAGTGTGCCGCTGTAGCTGAATAAATTCAAGATAATACGGGTAATCTTGAATTTATACGCAGTATCATAAATAATTTTACGTATTACATAATACGTAATTATTGCCTTTTGAATCATTAATGCCGACAATGGCGACGACAAATCCGGTAAGAAAAGCCCGCAAGGAAGGAGCGCTTCATGGCCCGCAACGGCATTCAGTACAGCGATGTGCAACAAGCGATAGATACCCTGCAGGCTCGCGGCGACACGCCCAGCGTGCAGCGCATCCGCGATGTGCTGGGCACCGGTAGCTTCACCACGATTAGTGATCACTTTCGCCAGTGGCGCAGCGAGCGGGAGCAAAATCGCGACGTGCCACCACCCAGAGGGGTGCCGGAAGTCGTGGTGACTATGGCCAGCGAGCTATGGCGCGAAGCCCAAGAGGTAGCGAATCAAACGCTGCTCCACTATCGCGAAGATGCAGACCGTCAAGTGGCAGATGCCCAGCAGCTTGCTGAGGAGGCTAAACAGCAGGCGGCCAACGCCGAACAGCGTGAAAGCGCCCTCGCCGAGCATTTACGCCATATTGAGCAGCGCATGGAGGCGTTAAACCGGGAATTAGCCGCCAGTCAAACCAGCGAACATCACTGGCATCAACAAGCTGAAACAGCGCTGAAAGAAGTCGCTCAACTGAAGCAGGCGCAACAGCAGCTAGAGAACCAGTTTGGCGTACAGCGCGATGCGCATAGCCAAGCCCTCAACGAGCAACAGGTCGCATGGGAGCAGCGGTTAGCACAGGAAGAGCAACGCCATGAAGCAGCCGAAGGGAGGCTGATGGCGATGCTGGATAGTGCTCAGCAGGCGCGCGCCCAGGAAGAGAAGAATTTCCAAAAACGTCTGCAGCAGTCTGAGCAGCGCATTGAGACATTGAGCCAGGAGCTAAAGACTAAACAGCAAGCGCTGCATGAGCTACAGATGGAAGCCAGCGAGCGCGAACAACAGCTTGGTGAGCAGGCGCAGCAAATTACATCGCTGGAGAAGCAGCAAAAAACACTAACTCAGCAGCTAGATGAGGCGAAGGCCGCATTAGATCGCCAAGCCCAGCAGCATGCCGAGCGCGAAACCGCACTGCAGCAAGCGTGGCAAGAGAAGCTCTGGAGCCGCATGGAGGCGCTGCAAATACAGCTGACGGCGCTGCCGGATGCGCTTTCAAAACAGAGTAGTAGGAACAGTGGCGGGAACAATGAAAATGAACAGTGAGAAAGGGTGTGCTTTTTAGTATCCGGCTTCTTTTTGATGTCGCACAGCAAGGATGGTGGCTGTTTCGCCATCGAAACGATATAGCGCAATATATCCGCTAGTTCCGAAATTAATCAGCCATTCCCGAAACATGGGATCCATGTCTTCAACAGGACGCCCTGCTTCCGGCTGATGTGCGAGTATTTTCACGCCTGCCCGTAGTGTTTTGATAGCACGGCGGGCTGCATCGACATCTTTTATGGCGAGAAAGCGATAGAGCCTCTGTACGTCTGCGAGAGCTGGCGGTGACCAAATCAGATGTGGCACTTAGGCAGATCCACGTCTTCACCCGCTTCAAGCTTCTCCAGCCAGGCGTCAGCTTCTTCCAGCGTAAGATGCAATCCGTTCTCCTGGTACGCTTTCCAGGCACCTAATGCATCTTGTTTGAAAGACTCTCTCTTCTCTTCACGCTCAACATAATCACGAATTGCTTCGCGCATGATCCAGTGCGATGAGCGATGTCGCGCTTCAGCCAAGTGCTGGATCCGACTTTTCAGCTCATCGTCTAGTTTTACAGATGTCGCCATGTTACCACCTCGATATTCAAAGGTATTACCTATGAATACTATACCCCCAACCTCTCGTAAGCCACATTGCAGCGCTAGGTCGTTAGGCAAGTTGCCTGGGAAAGAGACGTAAAAAAGCCCAGCGATTCAAGCTGGGCTTTTGAGTCTGACCATCGCTTATTTAGCGATAGTAGGCGTTAGTGGTATCGGTATGATCCGTCACGTCGCGAATACCCGCAAGCTCGGGAATGCGCTCCATCAGGGTTTTCTCAACGCCATCTTTCAGGGTTAAATCAACCGCTGCACAACCCTGGCAGCCACCGCCAAAGGCTAAGATGGCATACTGCTCTTCGGTGAGCTCAACCAGCTTGATTTCACCACCATGAGCCGCCAGCCCAGGATTGATCTCGCTGTAAAGCACGTAATTGATACGGTCTTCCAGCGGGCTATCGGCATTGACCTTAGGCATCTTGGCGTTCGGCGCTTTGATGGTCAGCTGACCGCCCATGCGATCCGCGTTGAAGTCCACCACCGCTTCTTCCAAAAACGCTAAGCTGTTTTTATCGAGAAAGACGTTGATTTTCTCAAGCTCCAGCGTGACATCGGTCGGCTCTTCTTCACCTGGGCGGCAGTAAGCTAGACACGTTTCCGCGTAGGGTGTGCCCGGCTGAGTAATAAAAATGCGTACCGCAATACCTTCGACGTTCTGCTTTTCCAGCAGTTCTGCCAAGTATTCCTGCGCGCTGTCTGTGATATCAATACCTTGGGTATCGATTTTAGTATCTGCTTCGCTAGTCGTGGTCATGAGGGCTGTCTTCCTCCCGTGGTAGTGGCGGCGCCACTTCACATGTCATTTGTGTCTATGGTAAGCAAAACAGCGCGCTGACACAATCCCGACTGTTTTAGTAGGCTATTTAGGTGTTGCTTCGCAAGATCGCGTATTGATTGTCTTTACTTATGCAACGTATAGCGCTCTCTAGGGGCGCCTTTTGCACTCCCTTTTGTTATCATTATGCGCCTTATAACGACAGATGCTGCTTTTCCGACGATAACAACATCCCCTTTGACGACTGTGACGCTGGAGAACTCCCCCTGCCATGGCTGATAGTGCTTTGATCGCAACCCTCACCCAACGCCTTGCCGAACGTATCCTGATTCTGGACGGCGGCATGGGCACCATGCTGCAGAATGCCCAGTTGAGCGAGGAAGATTTTCGCGGCGAACGGTTTAGCGACTGGCCCTCGGATCTCAAAGGCAATAATGATCTGCTCGCGCTTACCTGCCCCGAAGTGGTCACGCGGATTCACCGTGACTACCTGGAAGCCGGTGCCGACATTATCGAGACCAACACCTTTAACAGCACCCAGTTGTCACAGTCTGATTACGGCATGGAATCGCTGGTGGTTGAGCTTAACCGCGAATCAGCACGCCTAGCCCGTGAGGTGTGTGATGCGGTGGCCGCCGAAACCGGCGTGCCCCGCTATGTGGCGGGTGTGTTAGGCCCCACCTCGCGCACCGCGTCGCTATCGCCGGATGT
This sequence comes from Halomonas sp. AOP13-D3-9, assembly GCF_052379125.1. Lineage (NCBI taxonomy): Bacteria > Pseudomonadati > Pseudomonadota > Gammaproteobacteria > Oceanospirillales > Halomonadaceae > Halomonas > Halomonas sp. AOP13-D3-9. The sequence continues at coordinate 158,948 of NZ_JBQSYH010000009.1, forward strand.
GAATGATCCCGCCAAGCGTAACGTTACCTTTGATGAGCTGCGCGAGAACTACTATGAAGCCGCCGAGGCGCTGATTGCGGGCGGTGCCGATCTAATCATGATCGAAACCATCTTCGATACGCTTAACGCCAAGGCAGCGATCTATGCCCTGGAAGAGCTATTCGATGACCGCGGTGAGCGCTTACCGGTAATGATCTCTGGCACCATTACCGATGCCTCTGGCCGCACGCTTTCGGGTCAAACCACAGAGGCCTTCTGGAACTCGGTACGCCATGCTCAGCCGCTGTCGGTGGGTTTGAACTGCGCCCTGGGCGCCGAGGAGCTACGTCCTTACCTAGAAGAGCTCTCTACCAAAGCCGATACCTTTGTCTCCGCCCACCCCAACGCGGGGCTGCCCAACGAGTTTGGTGAGTACGACCAAACACCGGAAGAGATGTCGGAGATCGTCAGCGAGTTTGCCGCCAGTGGCCTAGTCAATATTATCGGCGGCTGCTGCGGCTCCACGCCTGAGCATATTCGCGCCATTGCTGATTCTGTTCGTGATATGGCGCCCCGGGTCATTCCTGAGCGCAGCCGCGCCTGCCGTTTATCCGGTCTAGAGCCGTTCAACATTGAGGCTGACTCGCTGTTCGTCAACGTCGGCGAGCGCACCAACGTCACAGGTTCGGCGCGCTTTAAGCGCCTGATTGTGGAAGAGGACTTCACCACCGCGCTGGAAGTTGCCCTAGAGCAAGTCGAAAGCGGTGCTCAGGTCATCGATATCAATATGGACGAGGGCATGCTCGAGTCCAAGGAAGCCATGGAGCGCTTTCTAAACCTGATTGCCGGCGAGCCGGATATCGCCCGTGTGCCGATTATGATCGACTCCTCCAAGTGGGAGATCATCGAAGCGGGCCTCAAGTGCGTTCAGGGCAAGGCGGTGGTGAACTCCATTTCGCTTAAAGAAGGCGAAGCCGCCTTTCGCGAGCAGGCAACCAAGTGCCGCCGCTTTGGTGCTGCCATCGTGGTGATGGCTTTTGATGAAGATGGCCAGGCAGACACCTTCGCCCGGAAAACCGAAATTTGTCAGCGCGCCTATCGCTTGCTGGTCGATGAGATCGGCTTTCCCGCCGAAGACATCATTTTTGATCCCAATATCTTTGCCATTGCCACCGGTATTGATGAGCACAATAACTACGCAGTCGACTTTATCGAAGCGACCCAGTGGATTCGTGACAACCTGCCCCACGCGATGATCTCGGGCGGTGTCTCTAACGTCTCGTTCTCGTTCCGGGGCAACAACCCGGTGCGCGAAGCGATTCACTCGGCGTTCCTTTATCATGCGATCCGCGCGGGCCTTTCCATGGGTATCGTCAACGCGGGCCAGCTCGCTGTTTATGACGATCTACCGGCTGAGCTGCGCGATGCGGTTGAAGATGTGGTGCTTAACCGGCGCAGCGACGGCACCGAGCGCTTGCTGGATATTGCCGATAAGTATAAAGGCGACGGTAGCGGCGCTCCGAAAAAAGAGGATCTTGAGTGGCGTAGCTGGCCGGTCAATAAGCGTATTGAACACGCGCTGGTAAAAGGCATCACCGTTTATATCGAAGATGATACCGAACAGGCCCGCGCTGAGGCCGAACGCCCCATTGAGGTTATCGAAGGCCCCTTGATGGACGGCATGAATGTGGTCGGCGACCTGTTTGGCGATGGCAAGATGTTCTTGCCGCAGGTGGTTAAGTCCGCGCGAGTGATGAAACAGGCCGTCGCCTACTTGATCCCCTATATCGAAGCCGAGAAGAGCGAAGAGACCAAGGCCAAAGGCAAAATCGTTATGGCCACGGTGAAAGGCGATGTTCACGATATCGGCAAAAATATCGTTGGTGTCGTGCTGCAGTGTAATAACTACGAAGTGATCGACCTGGGCGTTATGGTCGCCGCAGACAAGATCTTGCAGGCGGCCAAAGATCACAATGCTGATATTATCGGCCTATCAGGATTGATCACCCCGTCGCTGGATGAAATGGTGCACGTCGCCAAAGAAATGCAGCGCCGCGGCATGGATCTACCGCTGCTAATTGGCGGAGCCACCACTTCAAAAGCGCACACCGCCGTCAAAATCGAGCCCCAGTATGAGCACCCGGTGATTTACGTGACCGACGCCTCCCGGGCCGTGGGCGTAGCGGGCAAATTATTGACGCCTGCCTTGAAAACACCTTACGTCGCCGAGATCCGTGAAGAGTACGAAAAGGTGCGCGAGCGTAACGCCAAGCGCCGCCCCAAAGCGGCGGATCTGGACTACACCCAGGCGCGTAAGCGGCGTTTCCGCACCGACTGGAACAACCATACCCCCGCCGAGCCCAATATGTTGGGGCTAAAAACTTTCGATGACTACGACCTGGAAGAACTGATCGAACGCATCGACTGGACGCCCTTCTTTATGAGCTGGCAGCTAGCGGGCAAGTACCCCAAGATTCTCGACGACAAGGTCGTCGGAGAAGCCGCCCGCAACCTGTTTGAAGACGCCAAAGTCATGTTGCGCAAGTTGGTTGAGGAGAAGCGCGTCCAGGCCCGCGGTGTTATCGGCCTATGGCCCGCCAATAGCGTCGATGACGACGTTATTGAGGTCTATGCGGATGAGTCGCGCAGCGAAGTCGTCGAGCGCTTGCATCATATTCGTCAGCAAACCACCAAAGGCCGCGACGGTATCTGCTACAGTCTGGCCGACTTTATTGCCCCCAAAGAGAGCGGCAAAGCCGATTGGATTGGTGGCTTTGCGGTCACCACCGGCCACGGCGTCGATAAGCTCTCCAAAGCTTATGAGGCCGCTGGCGACGACTACAATGCGATTATGGTGCAGGCCTTGACGGATCGCCTTGCGGAAGCCTTCGCCGAGCGCATGCACGAACGGGTGCGTAAAGAGTTTTGGGGCTATGTGCCGGAAGAAACGCTGGACAACGATGCCTTGATCGCCGAGAAATACCAGGGTATCCGCCCTGCCCCTGGCTACCCCGCCTGCCCGGATCACACCGAGAAAGCCACGCTATTCCGGTTGCTTGATGCCACTGAAAATACCGGCTTGGCGTTGACCGAGAACTTCGCCATGTGGCCTGCAGCGGCGGTTTCCGGCTGGTACTTTGCCCATCCGCAGTCGAAATACTTCTCTACCGGTAAGATCACCCGAGATCAGGTCGAGGCCATTGCCGCACGTAAGCAGATGCCCCTTGAGGAAATGGAGCGCTGGCTCTCGCCGGTACTCTCCTACGACCCGAGCTGATTAATGCTGTCAGTTGGCCGTCACGGCAAGGTTATGCGCCTTGCCTTACCGATCATGCTGGGCATGCTCTCCCAGAGCATGCTCAACTTGATCGATGCCGCACTGGTAGGGCATTTAGGCGAGGTAGCCCTTGCTGGAGTGGGAGTGGGCGGTTACGCCATGTTTATGCTCAGTGCTGTCGTGTTTGGACTCTCCTCCAGCGTGCAGTCACAAACTGCTCATCGCGTCGGTGCCGCCCACACAGAGATCGCCCACCCGCTCAGGTCGGGGCTGGTGATTGGGCTTGCCGTTGCCCTGCCGCTGACTCTCTGGGCCTGGTGGCAAGCGCCGCTGCTGATTAGCTTGATTAGCCAAGCCGATGACGTTCAAGCCGTTGCGGTTAGCTATTTTCGTTGGCGGGTGGTGTCACTGATGGCCATTGCGCTAACGCTCTGCTTTCGTGGCTACTGGAATGGCCGTCAACAGACGCACCTCTACTTACGAATCATTGTGGCGGTTCATGTGCTCAACGTGGCGGTCAGCGCTGTTTTGATTTATGGCCTGGGAGGCCTGCCTGCAATGGGGTCTAGCGGCGCGGGTGCCGGTACGACACTGTCGCTGTTTATAGGCTTGATTGCGTGGTGCTGGGTAAGCATAAAAAGCCCCTCTAGCGCGCATTTTTTGACACACCTACCCAGCTTAGCCACCCTGCGTACTACTCTGGTTCTTGCCGCCCCCCACTCTTTGCAGCAGCTGCTGTTCGCAGCGGGTTACGCGGTACTCATTGGGTTATTGAGCCAGCTGGGCACGGCCAGCGTTGCGGTGGGTCATGTGTTGATTAATCTGTCGCTGTTGCTGATTCTGCCCGGAGTGGGGGTTGGCGTTGCGGCGATGAGCCTGGTGGGTGAGGCGTTAGGCCGGGATGCTCAGCAGGAGGCCCACCGCTGGGGTCTGGATGCGCTGCGGGTCGCCTGGTTGCTCCTGCTTGTTCTGGCGCTGCCGATGTTGGTCGTGCCCGAGCAGGTGCTCGTACTCTTTTTTACCAACAGTGAGCTCGTCGAGCTGGGTAAACTTCCGCTGCAGCTAACCGGCGTTATGATTGTGCTGGATGCCGCGGCCCTGGTGCTTGCCCAGGCGTTAATGGGCGCAGGCGCCCAGCGCACGGTTATGATGCTCACCCTGGGGATGCAGTGGCTGCTTTTTTTACCCCTGGCCTGGTGGGTGGGGATTGGCTTAGAACAGGGTTTATTAGGTATTTGGCTTATGCAACTGCTTTATCGATTGATAAACTCAGCCGGATTTTTATGGGTATGGCAGCGCCGCCGCTGGCTGGCCCCCGCTTTCTAACTCGTTGAGTGGCCCATGATACGTGTTCTAAATAGCTTTTAGAGATAAAAAGATAATTATATATTCTTTTGTAGAATATGACGCCCGCGTTAAGGTGACACTATATTAACGTCCGTCTCAACGTGACCATTTCGCTTTTAGCAGGATCGTGCCCCATGTACCGTTATGATATTCACGACCAAACCCTGGTTGATGAGCGTGTCGCTCAGTTCCGTGACCAAATGGAACGCTACCGCGCCGGGCGTTTGGGAGAAGAAGAGTTCCGTCCGTTACGGTTGCAAAACGGCCTCTATATTCAACGCCATGCGCCCATGCTGCGCATTGCGATTCCTTACGGCATGCTGGCAGGCAGCCAGCTACGTGCCTTGGCTGAGATCACTCGCCGTTACGACCGCGGCTATGGCCACTTTACTACGCGGCAAAACCTACAGTTGAACTGGCCTGCCCTTGAAGACGTGCCGGATATTCTGGCCGATCTCGCCAAGGTGCAGATGCATGCCATTCAAACCAGTGGTAACTGCATTCGTAACACCACCAGCGACCAGTTTGCCGGCATCGCCAACGATGAAGTGGAAGATCCACGTCCCTGGTGTGAGTTAATCCGCCAGTGGTCAACCTTGCATCCGGAATTCGCCTATCTGCCCCGCAAGTTCAAAATCGCGGTCAGCGGTGCGGCCCAAGACCGTGCCGCAATCCAGGTTCACGATATTGGCCTGCGTTTTTGGTACAACGCCGACGGCGAGCTGCGTATAAAAGTGTTGGCCGGTGGCGGCCTGGGCCGTACCCCGATGATTGCGGACGTGGTTCGTGAAGATCTGCCCTGGCAGCATTTGTTGACCTACCTGGAAGCCTGCGTACGGGTTTACAACCAGTTTGGTCGCCGGGATAACAAGTTCAAGGCGCGGATTAAAATTCTGGTCAAAGCGCTGGGTATTGAAGAGTTCCGTCGTCGGGTGGATGAAGAGTGGGCGCATTTAAAAGATGGCCCGCAGACGCTTAACCAAGCAGCGGTTGATGCGGCTAAAGTTCACTTCCCCGAGCCTGATCGTCGCCCGGTTGCAGCAAACGCTAACGAAGAATTTGACCGCCTGCGTGCAGAAAATCGCAGCTTTGCACGATTTGTCACTAACAACGTAACCGATCATAAGGTGCCTGGGTATAAAGCCGTGACGCTATCGCTGAAGCGCCGCGAGCACGCGCCTGGTGATGTCACCGCCGATCAGATGGAAGCCGTGGCTGATTTAGCCGATCGCTACAGCTTTGGTGAAGTGCGCGTCACCCACGAGCAGAACCTGGTGCTTTCTGACGTTCCGGTCGACGAGCTGGAAGCACTTTGGCAAGAGCTTGAAGCGCTGGGTATGGCGAACCCCACTGTGGGCACGCTCAACGATATTATCTGCTGCCCTGGCGGCGACTACTGCAGCCTGGCCAATGCGGTATCGATTCCCATCGCCCAAGCACTGCAGGAGCGCTTTGAAGATCTAGACTTCCTGTATGATCTTGGCCCGCTGGATCTGAATATCTCCGGCTGCATGAACGCCTGTGGCCACCACCACGTTGGCCATATCGGCATCCTGGGCGTGGATAAAAAAGGTGAAGAGTTCTACCAAATATCGATTGGCGGTAACTCCACCGACGATGCCTCGCTGGGTAAGATTTTAGGCCCGTCCTTTTTCCGCTCAGACGTGCCGGACGTAGTGGAAAAAGTATTGGAAGTCTATGTGTCACAGCGCCATGAGGACGAACGCTTCTTGGATACTTACCGCCGTATTGGCCTAAAACCCTTTAAGGAGCGTGTCTATGCCTAATAAAACCGGGCCTAATAAAACAGCTGAGACGCAAACTGAAGCGGTTGAGCAAACACCGGTTCATGTCGATCACCTGATTGCCAACGGCGAGCTGGCGGCGGAGAACGCTTGGTGTGTCTCCTATGATGAAGACACGCTACCCGAGCAACGCCCGGCGTTTGTGCCTTTGGCACTATGGCAAGCGAATCAAGATGATGATGAGCTGGCACCGCTACTTACCAGCGATACCGAGCTGACAGCAGAATTAGCCAAGCAGCTGAGTAGTTCTGCGGCGGTCGCCATTGATTTCCCCGCCTTCACTGATGGCCGTGGCTACTCCATCGCTCGCCTGCTTCGCGAGCGTTACGACTACCGTGGTGAAGTGCGCGCCGTAGGCGACGTCTTGGTTGATCAGTTGGATTACATGCGCCGCTGTGGTTTCAGTGCGATGGCGCTGCGTGATGACCAGCATCCAGATGATGCCCTACGTGCGCTCAGCTTTATCAGCGTTCGCTACCAGCCTGATGTGGAAGAGCGTCAGGCGCTGTTTGAACGCCGCTTAGCCACTAGGGATTAAACGCACATTCCATCCATCAAGTAATGTTAAAGGGCAGCGTCAGCTGCCCTTTTTATTTGTGAACAGCGTTATTGTAAAACCGTCACCCTCGGCGCTTTTGCTGGCGCTCGCGGTTATTGGTCTTAGCGCGGTCACTTTTGCGTAGCATCACCCAGGTAGCCCCCAGCCCCCCTTCCGAAGGCTGTGCGGATACGTACGCCTGCACTTCCTCGAACTGGCTGAGCCACTTGGCTAGGTACGAACGCAGCACGTTCGCTGGACTATCAATCTCGCGGCCACGGCCATGCACGATCATAACGGAGCGTAAATCGTGGGCGTAGGCTTCTTGAATAAACGGAAATAGCATGCGGCGACACTCACTTAATGGCCGCCTTAATAGATGCAACTGCGATTGAACGCTATAGCCACCGTGCCTTAATTTATCGACCACGCCTTGTTGAATGCCCTCACGGCGATACTCCATGGGATCAAAGGGGGGCAGCAGATCGACAAAATCGTCGGATAGAAAGTTGCGCGCGCCCATCTCTTCTTCTGCCCATTCTCGCCGGGCCAACTGTGATTCAGAAGGGCTCGTACGGTTAGCGCCTGGGTCTGCACGGTTGCTCGGTGGCAGTGGCTTAACATCGCCAACAAGAGCACGAAAATCCGTATGTTCACGAAGTGGCTGATTCATTGCAGGCTCCTCCGTTAAGGTCTACTCGGTATCCTAGCAAATCCAGGCACTTTGCTTAAGAAGATTCAATAAGTCGATAACCTAGGGCCTGTTGACGTTTCACTCGCGGCCGCGCTGGAGCCCGTTTTTATTCGCGGCAAGGCAGGAGGAGAGAGGTTTGGTGGTTCCAAATGAGCGACGACTAACGCCGCCGCGGATAAAAACGGGCCCATCCCTTCGGGTTGCCCCACAAAGCGCGCCATACGGCGTTGCAAAACTTGAAAAGGGAACCCACCCTTCCCAGCGTTTTGCGCCTTGTCTGACGCGCTTTGTGGGGCAACGCGGTTCGCGCTGAAACGTCAACAGGCCCTAGAACTTGTCATTGTCTGTTGGGCGCGCCAAGCTAACCAGCCATTTTTGTATCGTTCATAGTGAGTCAAAGATAGTGAGGCAACGTATGGTGTGGCTAAAACGCCTGTTAATGTTAAGCGCTGTGGGGTTCTTCGCCCTAGCCGGGTGGCTCTGGCTAACCATGCTCAGCCCTTGGTTTTATGACCGCCCTGACGACCTCCCCGCTATCGAACAGCGCACCCATCAGGTGTTTGTTTACGGCACGCTTCGCTATGCGGTTGTGCGCTTGGTCGTTATGGGTAGCTTCGGCGACCCTGAGGAAGCCGTGCTTGAGGGGTACCAGCGCAACGGTCTCGATCTTTCACCGCAGCCGGGGAGTAACGTGGAGGGCCTATTGTTACGTGTGGACGCCAAACAGCTGGCGCGCCTTGACCGCTACGAGCGACTTGGAGTTCGCTACGAGCGGGTGGCGATAACCCTCGACGATGGCACTCGCGCCTGGGTCTACCAACGCCTGCCAGCGCGACAAAAAGCGTGGGTACCGTACACGGACTTGCCGATAGCTCTGGTACCATAGGCAGCTGCGCGGTGCCCTATTGCCCAGCCAGCTTTTATGAACCCATTCAGGAATAGTGATGAGTGAGATGACCCCTTACGTTTTGGTTCTCTACTACTCGCGTTCAGGCGCGACCGCCACCATGGCGCAGCAGATCGCGGCCGGCGTGGAAAGTGTGCCCGGCATTCAGGCGCGTTTGCGCACGGTAGCGCCGGTATCAACAACCTGCGAAGCCGTTGACCCAGAAATTCCTGCTGAAGGCGCGGTCTACGTTGACCTGGACGACCTGCGCAACTGCAGCGCGTTAGCACTGGGCAGCCCTACTAGGTTTGGCAACATGGCCGCACCGCTTAAGTATTTTATCGATTCTACCAGCAGCCTGTGGATGAACGGCGCTTTAATCGACAAGCCTGCCAGCGCTTTTACTTCTACTTCAAGCCTGCACGGTGGGCAGGAGAGCACCCTGCTCACCATGCTGGTGCCGCTACTGCATCACGGTATGGTCTATGCAGGAGTGCCTTATAGCGAAACCACCTTGCTAGAGACACGCACCGGCGGCACCCCCTATGGTGCGAGCCATTTGGCAGGGACGCGGAGTGACCGCTCGGTCGACGAGCACGAGCGCGCACTGTGTGTTGCCCAGGGTAAACGATTGGCGCGTCTTGCCTTGGCACTGCACGCTATGCGTCAGGAGGCATTATGAGGCAGTGGCTGGAGGATGTAGAAGCACGCCATGGGCTTGATAAACTGACCCTTCGAAGCCGACAGGTGGTATTAGCCAGCTTTGCCATACTGCTGCTACTGGTTGTTTACCGTGGCCTTGTACTCCAAGGCGACGAATTTAATTGGCGCCCTGTGGTCGCGTTCGTGCTTCCCCTGGTGCTGTTTTTACCCTCCATCATTGGTAAACGCGCACGCGGGCACGCATGGCTCGCTTTTGTCAGCCTGCTCTACTTCACCCAAGGCGTGATGTTAATAACCCTCCCTGGGCAAGGTCTGCGCGGAATTCTAGAGGCGGTTGTCGCGCTGGTGCTGTTTGCTGGCTGCATGGGCTATGCGCGCTTTCGCAGTCGACAGTTGCGTCAACAGAAAACGGGGCAATAAAAATAAGTGCTTTAAAACCACAGCCATAGGACGACGCCAGCAGCAATAAATAAACTGCCGATGGCACGTAAACGCAGCGTGGCAACATTACACGGTTCGTTACGCGCATCGACTGGCTGCTGGCGAAAGCGCTTGGTACCTACCAGCATTGCTGTTACTAGCGGTTCACCCAGCAGCCGATGTACGATCAAGCCAGCTAGATGCAGCCCGATTAGAATGATGAGTAGATCACTATTGAGTTGATGCAGGGTTCTAAGCTGGCTACCTGCCCCATCGCCAAATACGCCATAGAGCGGCGCCTGAAAAAAGATATCGTCACTTAAAAACAGGCCGCTCACTGCTTGAAAACTAAGCGAAAGCAGCATCAGTAGTACCATCCCCCCGCCTAGTGGATTATGGCTGGCATAAGCGCCGGGCCGACGCTTTAGCAGCAATTGGGAATAAGCAACCGTTTCAACGGGTGGATATAAAAACGTTTTAAATCTCGCATACACGCTACCCAGTAGGCCCCACAGCCCACGAAAGACGAGTAAACCTATTACCAGGTAGCCCGCTTGGGCGTGCACTTCAACCGGAAATAGAAAGGGCGCACCGCTGGTCTTGGTGGTATAAAAGGAGACCAACACCGCCGCCACTAACCCCCAGTGAAATAGGCGAACCCAAATATCCCATACCTCAATCGCTACCTTCTCTCGCATAACCTATCCTCATTAGCAGTGATGAGCTTACAGTGGGTGAGCCCGGAATGATGAGATAGCTTCGCATTAATTGAGCCTGTCTCATAGAATGTGAGACAGTTAGCCGCCATCGTTAGCCAGAACATTGGGTAAATAAAAGCAGTGCGTCAACGCGTTTAACATCCATTGATGTCGGTCACTTGAGCTTTAAAGGCAGACCAGCGAACATGGATGAAACTACAGGGAGAAGCATTCGATGACACGTAACATAGCCGACATTAGGCGTGATTATGAAGGCGGCAGGCTAGAAGAGTCCCAGACACCCGACGATCCATTCGTGTTATTTGATGAGTGGTTCACCCTTGCGCTGGAAAAAGAAGGTAAAGATGGCAACGCCATGACGCTAGCCAGCGTTGACAGCCAAGGCCGCCCCCACGCCCGAGTGGTGCTGCTCAAGGGATTCGATGAACGCGGCATGGTTTTTTTTACTAACTACCACAGTCACAAGGGCAGCGAGCTGAGCAATGTGCCTTACGCGGCCATGACCTTCTGGTGGCCCTCGCTCTCCCGACAGGTGCGTATTGAAGGCCCCGTTGAGCAGGTCTCCGCCGACGAGTCTGATGAGTACTTTGCCAGTCGCCCCCGAGGCAGCCAGTTGGGCGCTTGGATTGCGACTCAAAGTGTGGTGATCCCTGACCGCAACTGGATCGAAGAGCGCCAAAAGCGCTTTGAACAAGCCTACGATGGACAGGACATTCCCCGCCCGATTCACTGGGGTGGCTATCGTGTCAGTCCGGAAATGATTGAGTTTTGGCAGGGCCAGCCTAGCCGCCTACACGACCGCCTACGCTTTGAACGTCGCGACGGCGGTGAATGGAGCCGTTTCCGCATGGCGCCGTAACGTCTATAAAGAAGCTTTCCAATTCAATTAAGGCCTGCGTGTTGTACGCAGGCCTTGTACGGTTTTACGTTGTTAAATGGCTTAATCCGGCATACTCTCAAGGCGGTGTCGCTGCCACTCACTTTCGGGCTCGTTGAGGCGCAACACGGCATCAATTACCTGCTCTTCCATGTTATAACGGCATTTAAAGCCTAAGTGCTTCATTAGCGCGCGCATAGGATGATTATCGACCATAATTTTGCCGATCATCTCCAGGGTGCCAATGTTAGTGCAGTAATCAATCATCTTCTTCATCAGCAGGCTGCCAATACCCAGACCCTGCAGATCATCGCGGATAATGACCGAGAATTCGGTACGAATATTATCTGGGTCGTTCCACACCCGGACCACGCCAAGCATCTCTTTGCTGCCATCGTCGCCTAAATACTCGGCAATAAACGCCATCTGACGGTCGTAATTGATATGCGACAGAATCGACAAGTCACGCTGGGTCAGGTTGGACTTATTGTGGAAATAGCGGAAACGAATACTCTCTTCCGAGAGCTGACGGTGAAAGGTGGTAATCAAATGGGCATCTTCGGCACGAATAGGCCTGACCTCGACCTGCCAGCCGTTTTTCAGCGTCACCCACTCACGCAGCTCTTCAGGGTACGGCATGATCGCAAAGCGCGATGGCGAACCAAGATCCAGGGCGAAATCGACGGCGACCATACCGTCACGATTCAGCAGCAGTGGATTGACTTCTAGCCCGCGCAGATCGCTTAGATCAGACGCCATTTGCGATAGTTTGACCAGCATTTGGCAAAGGTGCTGAATGTCACGCTCAGGGTCGGCGGAATGTTCGCGAATTAATGAGGCGGCGTGGGTTCTCCCCACCACATCGGCGGCCAGACTCATATTGAGCGGCGGTAGCGCGACCTGACGGTCAGCCAGCACGTTGACCTTATAGCCACCGATGCCGAAGACGATAAGCGGGCCGAAGACTGGGTCACGGGTTATGCCCGCGCAAATCTGCATCGAGTGCTTGCCACGCTGCATGGGCTGCAAACAGTACTCGCGGATCGCGTATTCGGGGAATTTCTCAGCGACTTTTTCGCCTAGCTGGCGAACGCCTTCCGCCACCTGTTCGGGTGTGTCTAAATCCTGCAGCAGACCCGCCGAAATTTTATGCGGGTGCTTGCGGTAGCGATAAGGGCGACAGTTGCCTTCATGCACTACTTTAAGCGCCTTGGTGCCAGGAATCTCCGCAGCGCGGGCGAGCGCTTCATCGGCATTGGCCAAATACACGCTGGGTGCCGTGGGAATACCATAGGCCTCGAGCACTTGGGCGGTTTCAGAGTGAGTTAAGGTTTGTCTGCCCTGCTCTTTTGCCTGCTTGATCAGCGTGCGGCACTGGGCACGTATCTCGGGACTGGTGGTAAACGGGAGGCTTGGCGGAATCTCCTGTAGCAGGGCTTGAACACGCTGATAAATCACCATATGCATAAATGCCTTAACGGCTTTTTCGGGTGAAATATAGGTCGGAATCCCTGCTAAATTGCAGATATGGCGGGCATTAAGCGCCTCTTTTAAGCCCATCCAACTGGTGAGCAGGTTGCGACGAAACTTCTTGCGGTTATCGATCAGCGCCTGGGCAGTCACTAGCGATGGCGCCATTCGGGTGGGCGCGTGTACCACCAGTACCGCATCGACATTGGCGTCAGCAGCGACAATCTCCAGGGCTTGGACAAATCGCTCCGGCGAAGCGTTGCCCCCCACGTCCACCGGGTTCTCCCCTGGCTTGCTCATATCGACCTCGCTGCGATGCAGCGCTGCCTGGGTTTCGTCGCTAAATTCGGCCAGTTTTCCGCCCGCGCTGATCAACTTATCGATGGCCAGCATCGCGGGCCCTAAGCCGTTAGACACAATGGCCAGACGATCACCCTTCAAGGGTTTCATGCGCGACAGTGTTTCCAATGCATCAAGCAGTTCGTCGGAGTCGTCGACCCTCACCACCCCTGCTCGGGCAAAGGCGGCATCAAACACTACATCACGATTGGCAATCCCTGGGGTGGGCGCCATACCGGATATGTCTGACTCTGGGGTGCGGCCACTTTTTATCGCCAACACCAGGCGGTTACGTGATGCATCACGCACGGCGGTCATAAAGTGCTGAGCGTCGCTGATTCGCTCAAGGTGCAGCATAATGGCCTGAGCGGGCGAGAATTGATTAACGTAATCGATCAGGTCTGGCAACAGCACATCGACGCTGTCGCCAACGGTTATCAGGTGCGAAAAGCCCACATCACGCCCGGCGGCCCAGTCAATCATGGCGTTGGCCAGCATTCCGGACTGGCCCAGGTAAGCGACGCGGCCCGCTTTCACCGGTTGACTGGCGTAAGAGGCATTTAACTTCTTACCCGGTACAATCAACCCCATGCACTCGGGGCCGAGTACTCGAATACCGGAGATACGTGCCGCACTCAACATGCGTTCGCGAATGGAGCCCTTATTACCCTTATCTCGATCCAAGTAAGCGCCGCCGGAGAGTACCAGAGCCGCTTTGACACCGTACTGCCCAAGCTTTTTAATCAGGCTGGGAACGCCTTCAATAGGCGAGCAGACCACGGCTAAGTCGGGCACTTCGGGTAGATCGCTTACACGACTAAAACACGGCACGCCAAAGACCTGGGAGTAGCCTTTAAGGTTGACCGCCCAAAGCGGCCCCTTAAAACCGCCCTCTTGGATGTTTCTCAGCACTAAACCGCCTAACGACGCAGGCTTTTCAGAGGCGCCAAACACCGCTAGTGTGCGGGGTTCGAAAAAATGGTGTAAAAAGCGCGTGCTCAAAATGCGTCTCCCCTGAACATGAATCGCGGCTGTACGACTTATTGACACTGTCGCCCAAGGCCTGAAGGCGATTAAGGTGGCATCAATAATAATGGAGCGTTGGAATGATTACCGCCTACCTTACCCACCCAGACTGCTCATTGCATCATATGGGGCCGGAGCATCCTGAAAGCCCTCAGCGTCTGGAGGCTATTCGCGCTCGCCTGTCGCTTGCCGGGTTATTACAGCAAACCATGCAGGCGGATGCCAAGGAAGCCGACGAAGAGGCTCTTGCCAGAGTACACCCCTTGCGCCATCTGCGCTCGCTGGATAAGTGTTTGCCCACCGAAGGCATTGTTACGCTAGATAGCGATACCATGATGAACCCTGACAGCTTGCAAGCCGCGCGGGTTGCTGCCGGGGCGGTTATTCGTGGTGTGGATCAGGTATTTAAGCGTCAGGCAGATAACGTCTTTTGTGCGGTTAGACCACCAGGCCACCACGCAGAAGCCAGCGATGCGATGGGATTCTGCTTTTACAATAATATCGCCGTGGGCGCGGCCCATGCGCGAGCCAAATACGGCGCCAAGCGAATCGCGATTCTGGATTTTGACGTGCACCAGTGCAATGGCACCATCGATATCTTTAAAAACGACCCTGAGATACTCATCTGCACCAGCTTCCAGTATCCGTTTTACCCGTGGCGTTATCTGCGCAGCGAGTGGCAAAACGTTGTCAACACGCCGTTGGAAGTGGGTACCGATGGACTGGAGTTTCGGCGCATTATTGAGAACCACTGGCTGCCTGCCCTGCACGCCTTTAAACCTGACTTGGTGATGCTATCCGCCGGTTTCGATGCACATCGGGATGACCCCATGGGGGATATCTGTTTAGAGGATGAGGACTTCTACTGGATAACCCATCTGGCTATGGAGATCGCCACGCTGTATGCCGATAACCGCATTGTATCGGTGCTTGAAGGTGGCTATAACCCTAAGTCGCTGGCGAGTGGCGTGGAGGCGCATCTAAAAGCGCTTTTAGGCCTTCCTTTTGCTGAGGTGCCATGAGCTTACTCGCCTCGGGCAACCGTTCTTAGCCACTTCTTGGCTGTGATATCATGTTGGCATATCACGCGCGCCTATCGACACGCATCGTTTGACAACGCAGCCAATGTGACGACCTATGACCGCTACAACTGAAGAGCATCATGCCGCGCTGCGTATTGCATCGGGAAGCAAACCCTTTGTTGAGCCGCTGCGCTTAGGCGAGCGGCTAAAGCAAATTCGCCTCGCGAATCAGTGGACGCTGGAAGACGTTAGCCAGCGCACAGGGCTTGCCCGCTCAACGCTATCGAAAATTGAGAATGACCAGGTCTCGCCAACGTTTAGCGTGGTACAGAAGCTCACGACCGGCTTAAATATCGACCTTCCTCAGTTGCTCACGCCGCCTAAGCGTGAGCGTTACACAATGGGACGGCGCGACTTAACACGTAAAGGCAAAGGACAACTGCACCCCACCCCCACTTACGAGCACGAATTACTCGGCCATCAGCTAGCCCAAAAGCGTATGATTCCCTTCAAAACCATTGTCCGGGCGCGTAGCTTTGACGAGTATCACCAGTGGGTACGCCACGATGGTGAAGAGTTTTTGATGGTGCTGCATGGCGATATCATGCTCTATACCGAATTCTACGCCCCGCTAGTGCTGGCCGAGGGCGACAGCATCTATTTCGATAGTGACATGGGGCACGCCCTGGTATCCACTAGCATAGACGATGCCGTTGTTCTGTCGGTCTGTACCCGCGGCGACACGGCCTAGGCTCAGCTATAAGCAGTTAGTAGGCTTCGGTAAACCGGCCAGGCGAGCAATGCGCTTTGCCGGGCTGCCAGGGAACAGCTGCATCAAATAAATCGAGCGCCCTTTCTCTTCACCCAAGGCATTCTTGGTCGCTTTTACCAGTGGTCGCATCGCCGGTGCCATTTCGTAACGCTGATAAAATGCCCGCACAACGTCAATCACTTCCCAGTGCTCAGCGGTAAGTGTTAAGCCCTCTTCGGCAGCCATTAAATTCGCGACGGATTCATCCCAATCGGACTGATTAACTAAGTAACCTTCCGGATCCAGCGGATACTTTTTTGGTGAATCAAGATAACGGTATATTTTTGCTTCTGACATAGTTAGTACCAGGTGACCGTCTTTTCATACTGTTCAGTAAGTGCAACAAAGCCTACCATCTCTAAGGTGGGCAGCTCGTTATCTTCAGCAATATTGGCCAGCCCGCGGGAGATAAGATCTTCTGAGAGTAGGAATATACGCGACGAGTACTGCTGCCAAGCGTCCCAGGAAACATCAAGCGCAGCTGTTACCGCGGACTCGATTAACAGCACGGCATCTTGATCCCCTACCGCCTGCTGCATTTGCGTAGCTGCACTACTATCAGGCGCTTTGGTAAGGATGTGTAGGATCATAATGCGCTCACTCTAGAAGTTAAGTATCGTGGCGTGTTGCTGAAATAACCCAGGTATTTGCTGATCCGCTATCAAGGTGGCGTTCTCTACCAGCAAATCGACGGATATTTGCATACTTTGCAGCGCCCCTTCAGGAACCCAAAGCTGGTCGATATTGTACATTTCCAGCATATCGATGGTGGGCAGCGTAGCTTTTTGGCCGGGCGCACCACTGCCCTGCTCTTTCAGCAGCGCCATTATCCCCTGGCCCATAAATAGCAAATGCACGGGCTGGCCAAAGGCCGCTGCGACCAATGCAGCATCTAACCCTTCCCGTAACAAGTTTGAACTGTGAGGTGCATGGCGGATTATTACTAGTAGCGCTTCAGGTGTCACCATTGGCCCTCCTTTAAGCAAAGGTAATTAAGCGATCAGCGCGTTGCTGTAGCTCAAGTAATTGACCAAGCCCGGTCAACTCAAAGGGAGGCGCTACATTAAAAGCCTGCTTGCCATGCCGTTGCGCTTCCGACTCACTCATCAGTCCGCGCCGCAGCGCTGCAGCAATACAGACGTCTAATGGAACCGCCTGTTGCTGATTCAGCTCAACCCAGGCCTCTCGCAGGTTAAGCTCATCCTGGGGCGGCGCCATCAGCGATGAGGCATTATGGACGCCATCATGATAGAAAAACACACCCGTAATTTGATGCCCGCGCGATAGTAAAGCATGGGCAAAACGCAATGCAGAGTGAGGCGCCGGGCTGCTATATGGCGCGCCCATCACCAATAAGCCGTACTGCATGATTATAATACCTGGTAACAGTTACCCTAAAAAAAGACAGGCCCTGTAATAGGGCCTGTCATATCGTCTACCGCTTGTTTAGATCAGTCGTTGCTCATAATACCCAGAATAGACAACAGACTAACGAACAGGTTGTAGATGGATACGTAGAGCGTCACCGTGGCGAGAATGTAGTTAGTTTCGCCAGCACGGTGAATAATCTCACTGGTTTGATACAGGATGGCGGCAGAAGCAAACAGCACAAAGCCGGCGGACACCATCAACGAAAGCGCCGGAATATTAAAGAAGATTCCAGCCACCATAGCGAGAATCAACACGATGGCACCTGCCATCAGGAAGTTGCTCAAAAAGCTAAAGTCTTTCTTAGTGGTCAACGCGACCGCGGAAAGGCCAACAAACGTCAGGCCTGTCATGGCTAGCGCATTCATGATCAACGCACCGCCGTTAGGCAGGGTCAGATAGGCAGAAAGAATCGGCCCAAGGGTGAAGCCCATAAAACCGGTGAAGGCAAACGTCGCCAACAAACCAGCCGCTGAGTTCGCGGTTTTGTGAACCAGAAACATTAAGCCGTAAGCACCAATGAAGAACACGAAGATGTTCATTTGCTGGATACCGAGGGCCACAGCAGCACCCGCGGTGACAGCTGAGAACAGCAGTGTCATTGCCAATAGCGCGTAGGTGTTACGCAACACCTTGTTAGTACTGACACTGTTGGCAACGCCGCTCGACTGAGGACGTGCCGTACGTAGATCGTTGTAAGCCATGTATTCATGCTCCCTAAATGGTATTTCCAACAACTGACAAGAATGCCGTTACCGAGTTCCAGACGCAAGCCTTTGTCTAACTCACAAAGACTTTCTCTTAAATGGTTATTCAACGTTGAAACAGTTCAACAATCATTGTCTATGCTTGTTGAACACTTCTTTGGACACCAGAAAGATGCAAAAAATTCTACTGCCTGCCAGCACCTTAACACTTTTAACCCTGGCTCTGCCGGCCATGGCTTTCTCACCCGCTGGAGAGGATATTGCCTACAGCCTGAATGAAGAGAATTTTCAGGGCTACTTCGTTTCCGCGGGTGACAACGCTAAAGGCAGTGTACTGATCGTTCATGACTGGGATGGGTTGGATGATTATGAGCGCCAGCGCGCCGATATGCTGGCCGATGAAGGCTACGACGTGTTCGCAGTGGATCTTTATGGTGAAGGCAATCGCCC
This sequence comes from Halomonas sp. AOP13-D3-9, assembly GCF_052379125.1. NCBI lineage: Bacteria > Pseudomonadati > Pseudomonadota > Gammaproteobacteria > Oceanospirillales > Halomonadaceae > Halomonas > Halomonas sp. AOP13-D3-9. The sequence goes on from NZ_JBQSYH010000009.1 coordinate 177,406, forward strand.
CCAGGCAGTCGATGATAAGCGCGCCGCTACCAATCGGCTCTACCAAGATAGAGAGCGGATGCGTGCCCTCACGCTGGGCGGCTTAGCCCAAGCACGAGAGCAAGGCGCTGCCGAACAAACGGTGATCATGGGCTACTGCTTTGGCGGAGCAGTGGCATTAGAGATCGCCCGCTCCGGCGAAGCCGACAACATAGCCGCTTATACAAGCTTTCACGGTGGACTAACAACGCCCGAAGGCCAGGCCTACTCAAGTGAAACGGCGCCTATCTTTATCGCCCACGGCGGCGCTGATAGCGCGGTAAGCTTAGAGGATGTTGCTACTCTGGCGGAGGAGCTGGAAACCGCAGGCGTGACTTATGAAGTAGGCATCTATTCTGGAGCGCCCCATGCCTTTAGCGTATTTGGTAGTGATGCCTATCACGAGCGCGCCGACCAACGCTCTTGGGAGGCCTTCAACGTCTGGTTGGATGACATGCTTTAAAGCCAACAACGTTAGCGGCGCTGGGCGGCGCTAACGATTAACTTTGCACTTCTTTATGGTCTTTTTCATCTTTATGCGGGGTAACGGTGGCCGCCGCCGTTTGTCGCGCATCTTGAGGGGAGTTGTAAAGACGAGCATCAATCACATGCAGTACCGCCAATTGCGCAAATAGCACCGCAAAACAGACAATCAAACCTTTCAACATGGCGGTATATCCAGAAATAGAGGGGCTAGCAATCGAATCTTAGCTGATCGCTAGCCAAACACAATCTATTTTATGAGCCTGAACATACCTGTTTAAAAGCCCTGAATAGCACGTATAGCAGCGGCTCAACAGATAAGACCACTAACGGCTAATCCTTAACGGATACTTTGCGCAGATCCTCAACCGTCACCCCCTCGGGTAAGTCTGACTCCTCCGCGGGCAGCCATACGGGAGAGAGATCGCTATCTTCCCGGCCATCTTCATGCTGATGGCCGGGGATGCGGTAAACGATCTGACGGTGGTGGTGATCCCATGCAAATACACGATCCATATGCCTATCCTAGAAAAACAAAACCCTTGCTATGACATTAACGTTTAGCGCGATGTTCCGAAACATATCATCGACACATGCGATACCTATGAGGTTAAATGCCGAAAGGATTATTTGCTGACAAGGAGTTGCCAATGAAAGCCCTCACCGCCCTCTGCCTACTTACCTTGGTACTTGCAGGCTGTAGCTCAGGCCCTACCTCTTCAAGAACCGCAGACTGCCGCCAACTAGCAGAAGAGGCTGGCGACACCATGGTCTATGGTGACTGCATACGCGGCACCCAAGTGAATAAGGCAGGTTTTTAATACCGCATTGTTTTCACGTTGATTTTCTGGATTAATGGCAGGCTGGTGGCATGAAAGAACCTCATGGCGGTAAGGACCCACAGGAGGCCCTGCGAGCGAGGCTCCAAAAAAGCTTACAAGAACGCAGGGCTTCAGCCCATCGGCGTAGAATTGGCGCCCGAGCGACTCGACAACAGTTCTTAGAGGCGACTCGGAACGTGGGAGTTATTGTGGTTGCTACCTGCTTCACTGCTGGCTGGGTAGTCACAAACCCCAGCCTAAATACCGATAACGTTTGGCTCGGCGTGGGGCTAGGTATAATATTGATTTTTGTGGGGTCGTTCGGCTATGGTTATGTAGAGCGCGATAAAACCTCAGATGAGGATGAAAGGCTATGAATGAACTTATTCTTGCCGGTATGTTGATGAGCCTAGCGGTTGTGTCTGGCGGTATGGTGTGGAGTCAGCACCGCGAGCACCACGGTAAAAAATCGCTAACCGATAGCGCATTTTCCTGGCTCGCCAAACGATTTGTTTGACAAGTCCCGTTAACAAATATGAAAGGGTCGCATATAGCGGCCCTTTTGTTTATTCAGAGCACGATAGCAGGCGCGCCTTGCTGTGCTTTAAGAGCTAGTGCTTCAAAAGCTAATCAACGCCGAGCAAATTAGACTGCCACACAACTGTAAGAGACCGTTATGCCCGTTATTCAGCGACTGCTCCGCGTTCTTAAAGCCTCCACGCTACAAATTTCGTGGACCTTTCTTCTTCTTATTGTGCTCGCCCACATGGGCACTACCTGGGTGCTGTTTGCACTGGTCGGCGAAGCAATGGCTGATTCCGCTACCGATTGGGTTTATTTTTATGTGGTCGTCTCCAGTACCGTGGGTTTCGGCGATTTTAGCCCGACCACCGTGGCTGGCAAGTGGATCGCCACGCTCTATCTTATCCCTGGCGGCATTTCGCTGTTTGCTGCCTTAATCGGTAAAGCCACTGTCACTCTCTCTAATTTTTGGAGACTACAAATGCAAGGAAAAGGCGATTTTAGCCATCTATCCGGCCACACCCTTGTTATTGGCTGGCACGGTGAAACCACAGAGCGCATTTTGGACATTCTCCAAGCCGATAAGAGCCTGCCTGATGAAATAGTGCTCTGCGTTATCAAAGAGATGAGCAATCCTCGCCCGGCCGATTTGAAATTTATTAAAGGGGAGAGTTTCTCCAATGCCGACCTATTAAAGCGGGCAGGAGTTGAGAGCGCCAGCCGCATCATTATTTACGATACCAGCGATGACCGTGTTGCCACTGTCGCGCTGAGCGCCTACAGCCTTAAAGCAAAAAACGCCCATATCGTCGCCCACTGTGCCAATCCCGATACCGCAGCCATGTTGCGGCGTACCTTGCCAGGCATTGAATGCACTCAGGCCTTAGCGTTGGAAATGTTGGTACGGTCAGCCTCTGATGCAGGAATTTCGCGAGTCGTCAACGAACTACTCGCGGTTGATCGTGGCGCTACCCAGTACCAAACCAGGCTAAACCAGCCACCTGCCGGCGCCACCTTTGGTGACCTGTTTATGCAAGCGAAAAAAGTCTGCAACGCTACCGTGCTAGGACTCGCTAACAGCAGTGATGACAGCGACGGTAATATGCTTAACCCCACTACTGATCGCCCATTGCAGGACGGCGACATTGTTTACTATATGGCCAATACGCGGCTTTCACAGCTGCAATTGAGTGAGTTACTCTCCGCAGAAAGTTAACAACGTAGCGTTCACCGTCTTCCAAACGCCGCTCTTAACATCGCCAATAGCAATATGCTCGATAACAAAGATTTACTCACTTTTTGGTATCAGCCGTGGACTGAAACGACCCATTCGGCGGCCAAACCGCCTGCTCTTCTCAAGCGCAACTGAGCGAAATAGCCCATACCCGGGCACAAAAAAGGGCGCGACTATCAGCATCGGAATACTCCTGATACGGATAGTCGCGCCCATAGATCGCGCGTATTGCGTTAACGCACTTTAGACGTAGAAGTCCAGATCCTCTTGGGCTTTAAGCAAATCGCGCATCTTGATGGGGTCATCACCAAAGAAGAAGAGCAAGCCCCAATGCGTCCCAAAGGCCGAGCGGTCAGGAACGGTCTCTTCAGTTGGCGCGACCAGTTCGTGTGACTCGAAATACGGATGATTAATCGTTTCTTCAGGCATTTCCAGCTTGCTGACAACACGACGGCGAGGGTATACGCCAAAGCAGCCTGCATAGCCCTTCGCATCGACCACTTCGCGTGGGAAGAAGGCAGCCACTTCCTCTTTGCTGCTTTTCGGATCGAACACCAGCATCGACGCCTGATAGGCGTTGAACCCGTAGGCTTTTTCGATCAGTTCAAACGCTTTAAAGCCAGGCGGACGATAGGCAACCTCGCCAAAGTACATCTCACCATCAGCGGTGACGAAGTACTCGGGGTGAATCAAACCGAACTGGATATCGAACGTTTTGATCAGCAATTCAATCTGCTTGGTGATCGCATTGCGCCAGCTTTCCAGTTCCGCGGTCGCGGGTACGAAGACTGAATAGCCCAGCGTCACGTATTCAGAAATATTCAGGAACTGAATTTTGCCATCGTGAATCCAGGCTTCGACAGCAAATTCCCAGCCGCTTAGATGGCTTTCCATCAGCAAGGGGTATTCTTCGTCTGGAATATTATCAATTTCTTCAATGGTACGGATCATCCGGTGACCGAGGCAACCGGCTTTATCAAAGGCTTTGACGTGAATCGGGTCATCCGGGTCACCGTCCAACTTGAGCAGCGTTTGGTTGACGCGTTTCATGAAGCGGACGATGTCCTCTTTCTCATGTGCCTCTTCAAAGATCCCGACACGAATGCCGCCCAACTGAGCACGGCGCTTCATTAGGGCCTTGTCGCGGAAAAGGATGGACTGTCCGAACATCCGCGGGCTATCAAGGAGCACGGAGTTGATCGCGCCGGACCACTCAACGGTTTCCTCAAACAGCGGGATGGCAACATCCACGCCTTCCTCTTTCAATCTTTCAGCAATTTCCATCGACCGATCATTCAGTCGAATAAAGTCCCAGGGGAGAAAAGGGATATTGTTGGCAGTACAAAAATCCGCGGCCCACTCTGGCGCAACGACGATATAGCGGCGGTCAAATTTTTGCGCAGCCTTGATCGCGTTCACGCTCCAGCCAAGTAGGGCGATGTAACCTTTATTTGGATCTTTAGGGGTCTCAGTGCCTTTAACCGAGTCCAATTCCGGATCACGCCAAGCCGCTATTGCTTCGGGTAATTGCTTTTCTGATGTTATCGACATTCAATGTCCTCCTTGCTGGTTGACCCAAATTGACTGCGCTGGGATTAGAGCGCACCAAGTGAGCTGAGCCGCAGTCAGTGATATTCAGTGGCGATTGAGCAAGCCAGCATTAGGGTATTTTTTAGCGCACCCGTAACAACTAAGCTAGTCGATACGGTTACAAATGGCAACTAAACTGTAGAATTCCTGTTGAATAGCTGTAGAAGTTATCTAGAGATTATTAAAGAATAATTTTGCCAGTCTTCTAGGGCACAATAGCCCCACCTATTTTAAAAATTAACAAAATCCTGGCTTTATCGATGCACCTCACGGCCTGTGATTAACCACTATCATGCTCGGCAGCGTCTTCGGCTCCTTCCTCGACCATCTCTTGAGCTTCTTCCTCCTCCTCGGGCGAAGCCTCTGGTTTTCCGTGATCTTTTTGACCAACGGTTAGCGTGGTAGAAAGACCAAAGTGATCCGAACCCTGCACCTTCACTCTGTCGATACCAATAAGATGGAACCCATCAGAAACGAACAGGTGGTCAATCGGGTATCGCCACCATGGGTATTTCGCATGGTAGGTGCTGAGCAGTCGCCGACCACGGCGAGGATCTTTAAGATCACTCAAATCGGCAAAAAGCTTAGTGGTGTCAGACCACGCTACGTCATTGAAATCCCCAGTGACGATCCAGCGGTTGTCCGGGTCTTGTTCAACATGACGGGCAATGAGCATCAGCTCTGCATCGCGTTCACGACTGTCCCGACGTTTATCCTCGTTGCTGACGGTTCTCTCCTCTAAGCCTGGCGGCACCGGGTGGGCGCCAACAAAGCGCACTGGCCCGATGCCTGGCGCGTCGATGGTCGCGAAAATTGAGGGCCTACGCTCAGAGACCAAATACTTAACCTCATTTTCCAGCAGCGGAATTCGTGACCACAGCACTATCCCAAGGCCCTCACCGCGTACCTCTCCTACTCGATAGGCATAATCTTCATCAAGGGGCGCCAGTCCCTCGGACCAGGCGCTATTGACTTCAATTAGCAGCAGTAGATCGGGATCTTCACGCTGAACCATCTCAAGGACTTCAGCGTAGTGATCGTTCGTGTAAGTAACATTGGCCGTCAGCACTTTGAGCGTCGTCCGGTTTTCACCAGGTTGTACCTCAGCGGTAGGCACCTCGGTCGACCAAACGGATGTAAACGGCAGGATGTGCATTAAGTGCCACCCCGCTATGGCTAGGATGACAACGCCCCACACGGCGTGTTCTTTTAGTGGACGCTTAAACCACGCGTGCACACCCAGGAGCAGCAGTGGCAGAACCAGCGCGCCCGTTAGCTGCAGGCGCGGAAAATCCCACAGCCTGACCCACCATTGACCGCTGGGTATTAATGGCAGTAAGGCCACCGCTAACATCAAGATCACCAATAAACGGATCACCCAGAGAAGCAGTTTTAACAGCATGAAACCTCTCAAACGCAGCAACGGTAACCAGGAGAATCCCAGTTATACCGGCCTAGATTGCCGCGGATATTGTGACGATTTAAGCATACCCCTCTCCGGATAGACGCATGCTCTTTATCTGGAAGACGCCGTCATGGCCCCTGCCCATCCGCGTAATTGCGGACTTCTCTAGCGATACAGCTGTTCGCAACCACTAAAAGCCTCACAGGCTTGATATAGATCAAGCTACGACCACTTGCCTCGTGTTCATGGCAGAAAGGCGGCTATACTTTATATATAAGCACAGGCTATTAGCTTATATCAAAAGCCAATAAAAATGATTCATACCTATGCCTAAAACCCAACGAGGTAATCGTATAAATAACGCCCATAAAACCAGCACCACTGCCCTGGCACTGACAGCCGCTACTGCGGCTATTTTTAAGCACTTGAACCCAGTTTTTTTGAGGAGCCTGTCATGACTAGCAACGTAGGCGGTATCGATAAGATTTTACGCATCCTGGTAGGCATTGCACTGATCGTACTGGCCCTAACCGGAACCATCGGTGTTTGGGGCTGGATCGGCGTGGTGCCGTTAGCCACCGGGCTATTTAACTTTTGCCCAGCCTACAAGCTACTGGACATCAATACCTGCAAGGTTAAATAACCCCTCAACGTCAGACAATGCCCTGCAGTTGCCCAACGGGTGCTTAGCGTCCCAACCTCAGTTACTCTACACTTCGTGTTTGCGTTCCATGACCGAAGGATAGCCGCATCTATGTTGGGATTCCTGCAGGGATTTTCCTATGGCCTGTTTATGACCTGCCTGCCCTGGCTACTGGTCGGCCTATTCAATCCTGGGCTGGCACTTCCAGTGGCGACCCAGGGCCGCCTGCAGGTCATCGCCCGCTACTGCCTGATCATCCCTTTTATCAGTATGCTGCTGTGGCTGACCTCCCTATGGGGTGGTTTCAGCCCGAGCCTATTGGGCTGGCTAGCGGGTATTGTTGCCATTCCTGTGGCGCTGCCTATCGAGCGAAGACTGCGCGGCTGGCTGGCCCGCCGCCGCGAACGTCGCTGGGAAGCACAACGAGAGGCCGAAGCCCATCAGCGCCGTGCCCAAGAGGAGCGCAAGGCCTATGAAGCTGGCGTGTTAGTGCTTGATCCAGTAAGGCCGCCCGTGGGAGCCGACGACCTTGTATTGGCCATGTGTCAAGCCAAACAGAGCCTACTTGACGTGCAGCGCCCTGACCTAGCTATCCTTTCAGATCGCCTCTATAGCCGCTACCGCCATGTAATGGACGTGCTGAGTGGCCGATTCCACACTGGCGAGCTGGCCTTCGAGCGCTCGCGGGGGTTGGTTACCCAGGTCTGTTTCGGCGCGGTGGATACGCTGACGACCATGGCCTCGCAGGCGCGCGGGGTGGTTAGCGTCGATGGTAATTACGTTCGGGGTCGTTTAGATCGGGAGGGCAAACGGTTAAGCGATGAAGAACGCGCCGCGTTGGTGCGACGCCTGGATCTGCTGGTAGAGACCGAACACCGGCTAAATAAGCTCTCCGCCCGCATTGAATCCGCCCTGACTGTGCTTGATGATACCGCCGTTTCCATGGCGCGTATTGAGACGGCACGACCACAGGCCTCGGTCACCACCGAGAAGGCGTTGGAGGATCTGCGCCAATTTGTCGAAGGTGCGGATCGCTATGCCCGTAAGGAGTAATCCAGCGGCCACTGGCAGCGAGCGGTATTCATACGTTTTTATTGACAGCTCAGGAGATGCCCATGACGCAGCAATCCGATGACCAACCTCGCCTCTCCCTGCCCCCGGTGGACGAGATCGCCAGCCAGTTGGGCACGAGTCAAGCCGGCTCCGGCGACCCTGAGCTTGAGGCGATGGCTGACCGCTTTGTCGAGGATATCCTTGCCGAGGGTGACGAGGCGTCAACTGTTCGCCAGCGCCGGGCCGTGGACGAGATGGGCCTTGAGTTGCAACAGCAGGCCGCCCACCGCAGCGCCATGCTACAAACGCCACTGCGCAAGCTGGCCCACCAGGGCGATGAAGGAGGGCCCGTTGCCAAGGCACTGACCGATCTACGCGGCCGCATGGAGGGGCTCGACCCTTCACGTCATCGCCTGATGCCAAGCGCGTTGGATCGCGTTCTAGCGATCATTCCCGGTATCGATAGTCGGCTACAGCGCTATTTCCATAAGTTTGAGAATGCCCAGCAAGCCCTGGATGCGATCATTGAGGATCTGGAAAGCGGTCGCGACATGCTGCATCGTGACAACCTGACGCTGAGCGATGACCAGAAAGCTCTCAATGACATCCTAACCGAGCTGAACCGCCAGATCGCCCTGGGGCGCTTGATTGATCAACGTCTGTGCGACGAGATAGCCGCCCGAGACAGCGATGACCCACGGCGTCAATTTCTTGAGGAAGAACTGCTCTTTCCACTTCGGCAGCGCATCGTTGATCTCCAGCAGCAGCTGGCGGTAAGCCAGCAGGGTGTGCTGGCGCTGGAAGTGATCATCCGCAACAACCGGGAATTGATGCGCGGTGTGGACAGAGCCATCAATGTCACCGTCTCAGCCCTCACCGTGGCAGTAACAGTCGCCATGGCAATGGCCAACCAGCGTCTAGTGCTGGATCGCGTCGAAGCCCTCAACACGACCACCTCGCAGATGATTGGCGGCACTGCCAAGGCGCTGCGCCAGCAAGGCGTAGACATCCAGAAAAAAGCCTCCTCCGCAATGCTCGACATGCAAGTGCTTGAGGAGGCGTTCAGTGAGGTAATGGGTGCCATTGACGATCTCTCAAGCTATCGTCAGGAAGCCCTACCCCGCTTGGATGAGCAGATCAACCGCTTGGCAACCCTGGCTAAGCAAGGCAACGCATCTATTGAGCGTCTAAGCGAAGGTAATCAGGCGCAACCCAAGGACGACACTACTGCTAACTGAGTGTTCAGTTGGAACCTTGCTATTTTAAAAAGATGATGGAGACGGCTACACGAGAGAACACAATCACCTTGGGTCGATAAGATCAAAAATATTGGCATGGTGTTTCAGCAGTTCAACCTACTCCCCATCGGTTCATCCTGCAGAACATTACATTGGAGCCACACTATCATCACCTCAACAATGCCCCAAAGTTCGAGCAGGGAGTCTTGCATGAAGCCAGGAAACCGGGCTAGGGCATCTCTACACTCTAGTAGCTCCAAAGAAAATCAGTTCATTAGCCGCCTTTATTAGTTGCGTGCGACTGGCTCGACCGCCCGTCTCTAATGCGTTGCTCCTCTTCGGCAGCTATCGCTCTATCGATGGGATCGCGGTCGATAGTCCCAGAAAAGTCAGCCTCAGTCGGCATCACAGCGGCGATATGCAGATAGCGCTCAGCTGCCACATCAAGAAGCCGATCAAGCTCGCTAAGCGGATCGGCATGATCGTCTACACGCAGATTGAGATAGGCATGCGCCTCACCGCGATGGATACACAGCCCGGCTGCCTGCCGACCCCGTTTGTCCCCCCCAGCCTCTTCGCCGGCACGCATCGCCACCAGCATACGCTGGGCCATGGGTAAATCGGCCCTGGCGGCATAGGTTTCGAAGGTAGCATCAATCACCTCGGCACCGGCCAGCATATTTCCCGCAACCGAATGGCTGTCGCCGACTCGGTGACCAGCCCAGCTGATACAGTCAGCACCAGTATGGACAGCAAAGGCGCCTGTGCTGTCGATCATGTGACACTGGCGAATTGCCGCGCCCCTATCTCGTGCGATGAAGTCCTCGATCACCTCTGCGGCCGAGGCACCCTCTTCCAGGCGACGCAGCCCCTCAGTACCCCAGAGAGGGTTGACGAAGGCCTGGGTGGCTACCGCACTCAGCCGACCGATATAAGGTACCGCCGCACCACAAGCGAAAAAGCGTGAGGCAACAATGATACCGATTTCGCCACTTGCGACGTCTTTTGCTATAAGTGAATAGGTCATTTTAGCGGCCCACCGCATAGGCCTGCATCAGGCGTGGTGTCGCCGCCGCTCGCAGAGTGCCGTCCGGTTCACGCAAAGCTGCTGTCAGTCGGCCGATGCTCCACGGCTCGGCGACTGTGACCTTATGGCCCTTCGCACGAAGGCGCTCTATAGCGCCGTTGCTTACATTAGGTTCTATCATGATCTCTCCGACATCAGCAGCACGGGGGAAGAATGAGCTCTGAAAATGCATCGAGTGGAAAAGCGGCGCGTCCATTCCCTCTTGCAGGCCGAAGCCATGATGTACGAAGCGCAGGAACCAGATCAGTTGCCACTGATCCTGCTGATCTCCACCGGGCGAGCCAAAGACGAGACGCGCCCCGTCCTTCTCAGCCAGCGAGGGGGTCAACGTTGTGCGCGGTCGGCGACCAGGCGCGAGCGACGTTGGCAGTCCTTCGTCTAGCCAGAACATTTGCGCGCGGCTGTTAAGCGCAAAACCAAGCCCGGGAATAATCGGGCTAGACTGTAACCAGCCCCCCGACGGCGTCGCCGCCACGCAGTTACCCCAACTGTCAATCACGTCAAGGTGAACCGTGTCGCCACGCTTTTCGGTCAGATGTGCCATCGTTGGCTCTTGAGCGTCGGTCTCGGGCACCTCGAAATCTCTTGCGGCACGGGTAATATAGGCGTCAGCGAGATGTTCGAAACCAGGTACCCGCCCCGGCCGTTGTTCCATCGAAGCCTCCTGCGTAATCAGCTTTGCGCGCTCTGCGTTGTAGGCATCGGATAGCAAGTACGCTATTGGTATGTCGCTATGCGCTGGGTCGCCGTAATAGGCTTCGCGATCAGCATAGGACAGCTTGATCGCTTCGATAACCGTATGGATGAATTCCTCGCCCATCGGATCCATCGCGGCAAGGTCGAAGTGCTTCAGTATAGCGAGTGTCTGCAGAAGGACAGGCCCCTGACCCCAAGGCGCGGTCTTATACACCGTCCAACCGTGATACGCATAGCTGAGCGGCGCCTCGAAGCTTGCGCGCCAATCGGCCATGTCCGCGGGGGCCATCACGGCGGCATGTTCGGCGCCGGACACATCGTGCACTTTCGCAGTCTTGAGATAGTCGAAGATCAAGTCGGCCACAAATCCCTCAGCCCAGGCCTCACGGGCAGCGTCGATCTGAGCCACACGCTCATCACCGGCCTCGCCGATTTCGACGAGACGCTGGTAGGTCGACGCGAGGTCTGGATTGCGGAAAAGGCTGTGAGCCTGAGGTATATCGCCATCGGGTGTCCAAACAGCAGCCGAGCTGGGCCATTGTTTGGCGAAATAGTCCGAAAGACTCGCAATCGTGGCTGCGACGCGTGGCAGAACTGGGTGCCCATCCCGAGCATAGCCAATGGCAGGCGCCAGAACCTCGTGTAGCTTCATCGTGCCGTGATCGCGCAACAGGAGCATCCAACCGTCGAAAGCGCCCGGCACCACCGTCGCCAGCAAACCTGAGCCTGGAATCAGCTCAAGCCCTTCGCTGCGGTAATGCTTTATTGTCGCACCTGCAGGTGCGACCCCCTGCGCACAAAGGGCACCGTTCCCGCTCTTGATATCGTGAAACACCGCAGGTAAGTCGCCTGCGGGCCCGTTGAGGTGAGGTTCGACGACCTGAAGCGTCAGGCCGCTCGCTACAGCAGCATCGAAGGCATTGCCGCCCTTTTCGAGAATCGCCATCCCCACTGCTGAGGCAATCCAGTGTGTCGATGTGACAACACCAAAGGTGCCGCGAATCTCGGGGCGGGTCGTGAAATTGCTCATGAAATCTCCCTTCTTACTGCTCGCGTGGATCAAGGGCATCGCGCAGCCCGTCACCCAGCAGGTTGAATCCAAGCACAACAAGAAAGATCGCAATACCAGGCCAGAGTGCCATCCATGGCGCTTGACTGAGGAAATTCTTGGCGGTATTGAGCATTGCCCCCCACGAAGGCGAAGGCGGCTGCTGGCCGAGGCCGAGGAAAGACAGTGAAGCTTCAGCTATGATCGCCGTGGCAATGGTCAACGTCGCCTGCACCAAGATCGGTGGCAGCACGTTCGGCAGGATGTAGCGTCTCAGTATCTTGGACGTTGGAAGACCAATGGCACGAGCACTGTCGACGTAATCCTCGGCCACGATCATCAATACCTGGCCTCGCGTCAGCCGAATGAACAGTGGCGTTGCAGCGATGCCGATGGCAATCATCGCATTGGTCAGCGAAGGCCCAAGAAAGGCCGCCAGTGCGATGGCTAGGATTAGGAATGGCGCAGCAAGCAACGCCTCGGTGCAGCGCGAAATCGTTGCATCGGTCCAGCCGCGGAAATATCCCGCAGCAATACCCAAAGGCACACCAAGCGCCACGGCAATCAGAACCGATATCACGCCAGCCAGAAGAGAGGCACGCGCACCCCAAATCATCCGTGACAACACGTCCCGCCCAATCTCATCAGTGCCCATGAGATGTGCGGCGGAGGGCGCTTCGCGTACCGCGCCCCAATCCGTCGCGGTAGGATCAGCCACCGGCAAAATGGGTGCTAGCAACGCGACGACGATAAAGAAAACTACCAGGAAACCGCCAAGCATAGCACTGCGATGGACACGGAATTTTTTCCAAACTCGGTTCTCAGGTTTGCGGTCAAGAATTGGATCATTGGCGCTCTCGGGGTCGAGCGTGGCCGGTGTTGTAACTTGAGACATCACTGTTTCCTCAAACGCGGGTTCAGCAAGACATAAGCGACATCGGCTAAGAGGTTCATAAAGATGAAGCCAACGGCGGTCACCAGAATGATTCCCTGCACCACGGCGTAGTCGCGAGAGAACACGGCATCAACGACCAATTTACCGAAACCTGGAATGGTAAATATTTGTTCGGTCAGCACGGCGCCTGCGATCAGTTCTCCGAACAGCAGCGCAGCCAGTGTCACGATCGGCGTCAGAGCGTTGCGAAAGGCATGGAGCAAGATTACCCGCCGCTCTTTCAACCCCTTTGCACGGGCAGTACGCACATAATCGGATGTCAATACGGTCAGCATAGCCGAGCGGGTATGGCGCATCAGCGCAGCTGCTAGGGCGGTGCCAAGAACAAAAGCTGGCATGACCATCACTTGCAGCGATCGAATGGGATCCTCGCTGAAGGGTACATACCCACTTGCCGGTAAAAGCCCCCATTTAACCGAGACTAGTAAGATCAGCATGATTCCCAACCAAAAATTGGGTATCGACAGCCCCGAAAGAGCCACAAAGTTGGCTAGGTAGTCAGTAAACGTGCCCTTGTAAATAGCAGAGACGATACCGGCCGGGATGCCGATGACAAGGGCAAAAATCATCGCCATTGTCGCCAACTGGATAGTCACCGGCAGCTTTTCGCCGATCAGTGTGATCACCGGCTGATTGGTGCGCAGCGATATACCAAGATCGCCAGTCAGAGCATTGTCTAACCACTTTAAATATTGCACCGGCAGGGGGTCGTTGAAACCGTATTTCTCGCGCAGAAAGTTGAGCGTCTCAGGGTCGCGATCCTCGCCCGCCATGGCCAAAACTGGATCACCTGGCAAAAGATGCTGAAGGGTAAAGACGAAGATTGAGATTAGGAGGATTGTGGGGATCGCGATTAGAACACGGCGCAGGATGAAGGACAGCATCTCGGCTCCAGATATGAGGGCCGCACGCCCTATCGGCGTGCGGCAGAGGTTTCTAAATTAGTCCCCAGACATTGACACACCTTCAAGGCGTATCATCCCGTCAGGATAGGGAGTGAAACCCTCAACCGAGGAAGCGTAAGCCCACAGCCAAACCTCATGGTAAAGATATACCAATGGCAGATCCTCATTCAGGATGTCTCCCGCTGCGTGATAACTTTCTTTACGAGTTTCTACATCGGTGGAGCGGCGGGCTTCGTTCAGCAACCGATCCACATCGGCGTTTGAATAGCCGGAATCGTTGATACCCCCATCGGTGGTGACGAACTGGTGCAAGTTGCCGTCAGGATCGACTCGACCTGACCAGCCGATGCGGCTTGCCTGGTAGTCACCCGCCGTTTGGTCTGATAGAAGCGTCGCGAACTCTTTAGACACAAGGTTGAGTGTTATACCAGCATCGCTGACCATGGATTGTATAACCTGCCCTACCTGCAATCCGACCGGATTGTTGGCAACCTGCATATCAACGGTGATGCCATCACCATAACCCGCTTCTTCAAGAAGCGCGCGAGCCTGTTCGACGTCCCGCTCCGGCACCGGATGTTCTTCGTCATACCAGGGGCTATCTGTAGGAAACGGCTGATTTCCGGGCTCGAATGCGCCGTTAAACACCACTTGGTTCAACGCCTGTCGGTCGATGGCTAGGCTGAATGCCTGCCGCACTAGCGGGCTTTCACCTAGCGGGTTGTTGGATTGTGAGCCATTATCAACGTTGATGGTGACAGCCTGATAGCCAATCCCCGTGGCACGCGCCACTTCAATGTTGGCATCTTCCTCTACGGCCGTCAGATCAGGCGCCGCCAAACGCTCGATCATGTCGAGATCGCCCGATTGCAGGTTCGCCAGCCGCACAGTGGTATCCGGGATTGGCAGATAGATGACACTCTCGAAATTGATCTCGTCGGCGTTCCAGTACTGATCGAACTTGTTCAGTACTATCCGATCCTGCTGTACCCGCTCTCCAAAGGCGAATGGACCCGAACAGACAGGATTAGCCCCAAAATCGGCCCCGGCCTCATCAAAGGCGGCGGGGGACATCATCATTCCCGAGCGATCAGCGAACTGCGCCAAGACCGTAGCGTCCGGCTGTGAGAGTGTGAAGCGCACGGTGTAATCGTCAATCGCCTCTGCCTCTTCTATCGAGGCCAGTTCGGACTTACGGCGAGATTCATCAAGGGTCTGAGAACGGTTGATATTAGCCACCACCGCCTCAGCGTCGAATGCTGTGCCGTCATGAAAGGTCACATCATCACGTAGGCTCATGGTTAGCTCGGTGCCATCCTCGCTCCACGTCCAGTCGGTCGCAAGCTGCGGGATGATGTCCAGCTCGGGCGTTATATCCACTAACTTGTCACAGAGCGCAGTGTAGACAATGCGGCCGACAAAGGTACGAGACTGATCGGGATCAAGCACATCGGGATCTTCCTGCAAACCAATCCTTAGTTCCTGAGCTTGAGCCCCGAGCGCCGTCGCTCCCAGCAATGCGGTGGCAAGTGTCATATATCGAAATTTCATATGTCATTTCCTTGTTGTGGCAGTAGCTGATGGTCGTGTTCATTCGTCTTTTCGGCTTGGTACACATCGTCAATCACGGCCCGAAAGAGCATTTTCAGGAGAGGGGGTACATGGGACGAACTTCTTCCCACTGCTTGCTTCAGCATAAAGGGCAAAGCGCATTTCGGACGCTGATGAGCGCGGCGCCTCGGGGACCATCAGAGTGTCATTGGTCGATGCGGCAATCTCTTCGAAGAAGTGGCAAGCGGCACGCTGTCCCGTTGTTGTGTCAACCTGGCGTAACTCTGGAACGTCTTGGCGGCAGGTGTCGCGAACGAAGGGGCAGCGAGTATGGAACCGGCAACCTGCTGGCGGATCGATCGGACTTGGAATATCGCCGGTCAGAGGGATCTGATGGCGGGTGCGCCCGTATTCGGCCACCGGAATCGCTGACAGCAAAGCCATCGTGTAGGGATGACGCGGCGCTTCAAAAATCTTATCGCATGGGCCCTCTTCCACAATACGCCCCAGATACATAACCGCTACACGATCGCTCATGTGCCGGATCACTGCCAGGTCGTGTGCGATCACCACCAGCGTTAGACCCAACTCGTCACGCAGATCCGAAAGCAGATTGATAATCTGAGCCTGCACACTGACATCAAGCGCCGAAACCGGTTCGTCGCCGACAATCAGCTTCGGACCTGATGCGAGCGCGCGGGCGATACCGATCCGCTGGCGTTGACCACCGGAAAATTCATGCGGGTATCGGTCGGCATGTTCGGGCCGCAGACCAACTTTGCATAGCAAATCTGAAACTTGTGTGCGGCGTTCTTTTGCCGACACGGCAGGGAAATGTGTCTCGATCGGCTCAGCCACAAGCTTTCCCACTGTCATGCGCGGGTTTAGCGAAGAGAACGGATCTTGAAAGATGAACTGCATGTCGCGGTGCAGTCTTTTCAGCTCCGACCCAGTCAGCTTGTCGATCTGCCGCCCATCGAAAAGCATTTCTCCCTTCGTCGGCTCAATCAATCGGGTCAGCATCCTCGCTAAGGTGGATTTCCCACAGCCCGATTCCCCAACAATGGCATAGGTTTCACCTGGCGCTACAGCTAACGAGACATCATCTACTGCATACACTTTATCGGGTCGGCGAAAAAGCGAGCCCCCGACATCGAAATGACAGACCAAATGATGCGCTTCAAGAATGGGTTTTGTCATGCGGACCTCTCTAACATCCGTTCCAGCGGCGCGAAATGGCAGGCAGCGAAGTGGCCTTCTCCAAAGTTGCGCTCAGGCGGAGGCTCCGCGCAGATTGGTTGGGCGAACGGGCAACGGGTGGAGAACCGACAGCCCGCGGGCATTGTCTCAGCCGTCGGCACCGACCCGGGCACTGTGGTTAGCCGTGATCGTGGGCCTGTCAGCCGTGGAATAGAGGACATCAACCCAATCGTATAGGGATGCTGCGGATTGTTGAAAATCCGCTCTGCCGGTCCAGATTCGACGATAGTGCCGGCATACATGACCGCTACGTTCGTCGCGACCTGAGCCACAACGCCAAGATCATGAGTGATCATGATCGTCCCCATCTGTGCGTCGCGCTGCAAATCGAGAATCAGATCAAGGATCTGAGCTTGGATGGTCACATCAAGCGCCGTGGTCGGCTCGTCAGCTATCAATAGTGCCGGATCGTTGGCTAGCGCCATGGCAATCATTACCCGTTGGCGCATCCCACCCGACAACTGATGCGGATATTCATCAAGCCGCGCTTCGGGGGCAGGAATGCCGACCTTATGCAACATCTCCAGAGCCCGATCTCGGGCTTGGGCCTTCGATACGTCGTTATGGGCTAGCACGGCCTCGACGATCTGGTAGCCAATACGAAAAGCAGGATTCAGCGACGTCATCGGTTCCTGAAAGATCATTGCCATCGACCTCCCCCGCAGCTGCCGTAGGGCTTCGCGGTTCGAAAGATCTAGCGGAGCTCCACAAAAGCGAACATCCACATCACTCAATTCAGCGATATTCGATGGCAAAAGCCCCATCAAGGCCAGAGAACTAACGCTCTTACCGCAACCGGACTCGCCGACGATACAAAGCGTCTCGCCTGCGCGCACCGTGTAATGAATCGATTTCAACAGATCACTTTGTTGGCCACGAAAACGCATGCTGAGGGATCGCACCTCAAGCAAAGGTATCTCTGACGTCTTAGCTTTATCGGAATTTTCTTGATCAGTCATAAAAGCAACCAATACTACTGTTCCTTAATTTGAAGCCGGTCTGGGAAGCACTGAGAATCCCTACCAGATGACCAAAGTTTAGGCTGCATGGACAATGCCGGGTTAGATATCACCGTTCGACCTTAAGTCGTATTGCTCGGCATTGTGTCGCGTCGACCAGACTCTATGCTTGAGCTAGCTTGAAGGATCAACGCGATCTTGTTCAGAATCGCCACGACTGGCAGAGCGTGTACCGGCCTTGCCAGAAAAGAAAGCCCTCTCATTGATCGACCCCAACTCCCTCAAGGCGGATACGCCCGTCTGGCCAGGGATTAAATCCTGTTACCTCGTCGCGCATTGCCCAGAGCCAGGTAGGATGATAGAGATAGATTAGCGGTGCCTCCTCGACCAGGATGTCGCGTGCCTGATCGTAATACTCCTTCCGCTCGGCCGTATCGACGGACTCGCGGGCCGCGTTCAAAAGCTCGTCAACCTCGGGGTTGGAATAATGGGCATCATTGATCCCGCCGCCGGTGGTAACAAACTGATGCAGGTTTGCGCTGGGATCAACATAGCCTGACCAGCCGACTTGGCTTGCGGTAAAATTGCCGGCAGTTTGGTCAGAAAGCATGGTCGCGAACTCCTTAGTGGTAATCTTTATCTCAATGCCAACCTCAGATGCCATTGCCTGCACGACCTGCATCAACTGCATCGGCTCACTGGTATTGGGTACCTGTATCTCTAATGGCAAACCGTCGGGATATCCCGCCTCAGCTAAAAGCGCACGGGCGCGCTCCAAATCGCGAGGTGGAACGGGGTGGTCCGCATCAAACCAGGGCGACTCTGGCGCATAGGGCTGGTTAGCAGGGGTGAACGCCCCCTCGAATACCACTTGATTAAGCACAGCGCGGTCGATCGCATGACTCAGCGCCTGCCGCAGAAGCGGCTCGTTTCCCCATGGCGTATCCCCACGAGAGCCGTTGTTAATGTTGAAAGTCAGACCCTGATATCCCAGCGACGTGACACTCTCAATCTCGATCCCTTCATTTTCCTGCGCTTGGTCAAGATCAGACGCCGCCAGCCTTTCAATCAGATCTAGATCGCCCGACTGCAGGTTAGCTAACCGGACTGTGGTATCGGGGATTGGTAGATACACCACCCGATCAAGATGAATCTCGTTGGCGTTCCAGTAATCATCGAACCGTTCGAGCACGATGCGATCCTGGGCTACTCGATCGACAAAACGGAACGGCCCCGAACATATCGGACTGTTGCCAAAATCTGCTCCGGTCGCACGAGCAGCCTCAGGTGATACCATCATGCCCGGTCGGTTAGCCATCTCGGCTAGCAGCGCCGCGTCAGGATGATCCATGTTTATGCGGATCTCATGGGGCCCAAGCACCTCAGTCCCTGTAACAGAAGCCAAATCCGATTTGCGCCTGCTCTCCTCTAGCGTCAACGAGCGATCAATATTGTAGGCGACTGCCTCTGCATCAAATGGTGTTCCATCATGAAAGGTTACGTCGTCGCGCAAGGTAAAGGTCAGCGATGTGCCATCTTCCGACCATGTCCAGGCCGTTGCCAACTGAGGAGTAAGCTCGAGGTCCGGCGTGATATCTACAAGCTTGTCGCATAACGCAGTAAAAACGATTTCGCCAACGAATGTGCGGGATTGATCTGGATCGAGCACGTCGCTATCCGATTGAAGACCGATACGGAGTTCTTGTGCGGTCGCACCGCTCGCCACTGCTGTGGCAAGCACCGAGACGGCGGCAAATCGAAGAAAAAGCATATACAGGCATCTCCATCTTAGGCTTCGTTGTCTATATCGTAGGAATCTAGCCAAATCTTTAAGAATACTGGCCTAGGCCCGAGGCATTAATCATAAGTAAGGAACAACCATGCCATTAATAAAAAATATTTTTAAAAACAATTAATTAAAATAAAGAATAGAGAAACAGCAATATCCTAAAAATACCGTCATGTTCGCTTTTCTCTGAAACGATGCAGATCAAGCTTTACACGCACCATAAGAGAGCATTCATCAACACACTTGAGCGTGCTAACCCAAGTAATAGCATTAAAGGCATATTGCTAACTTCCAAAAGGCTCAGACCGTTCCTAATCACTGACTCCCCAATTACCGATAGCCGGAAAAAACTTCCAGAAATCTAGAGCCTTGGCATAGCATTGGCACACCCTTTTGGCCGGGCCCTCCTTCGCACAGTTAGCAGGATCAGGTGTTAACTTGCTAAAGCACCGCTGGTTAGTGACATGTTTCAGGAATTATTTTGCGGGAATAGTAGTTAATACGTGCGTCGGGATCGTGCAGATGAGAGATGCGCTTTATCTTTCAGTATTAAAAGTAACTGGCATATCACACATACTGGATAAAATAGTGAAACGAGCAACTGCATGAAAATCTGTCTAAAGAACAGTTGCTAAACGAGCCTTCTAACGATCAAATGAAAAGGGTAATCGCGAGGAAATCAGCGTTGGTAGCTACCTTCCTCGCATCATCTTACGACCACGCTTGCTATATCTTTTCGAGGTGTGTCTTGTCGAGCATCATGTGTATGCCTTTACAGCCATTAACAGTCTGCGTCACCCTCAAATCGCCTGCGATGCTGCAAAGCATATAGGCGTCGGCCCGGCTCAAACCCGCTATTTGTTCAATAAGATCAAGCATATCGCGCAATGCCATCTCAACGCATTGATCCAAATCTGGATCCATACCCATAGTAATATAATGAGTCGGCGTTTCGGCGCGTGGATAGACGAGATTCATATCGTTGCGCGCAATCAGCTTGAAGGTGCCAGTAAGGGCAGTTTCGATCGCGGTAACGCAAACCTCACCATCTCCCTGCGCCGCATGGCCATCACCACAGTAGAACAGCCCGCCGTCATTGAAGATAGGCAAGTAAAGGGTTGTGCCAGCGACTAGCTCTTTGTTGTCAATATTACCTCCATGGACACGCGGCTGGATCGAGGAGATACGCCCCCAATGAGGCGGCGGTGCTACTCCCATAACGCCAAAGAAAGGGGCAAGTGCCAGATCTCGCCCCCAAGGCAACCTTGCCTTCATCGACGCACGGTCCAGCGGCAGCGTCACAATGCGGGCCTGTTCAACCTCGTAGGGAAGGGTTCCAGCAAGCGGTCGCATGGCGTTGTAACCCCAGTCCTGGCGCAGTGAGACCTCTTCGATCCGTATCTCAAGCACCGACCCAGGCACCAACCCCTCTACCGCCACGGGGCCCGTAAGAATATGCCCCGGCATGGGGCGATCACTGCGGGCATGGATGTCGAGAAGCTCAGGGGGGATATCAAACCCCTCGCCTGGCAGTGCCTCAGGGCCACCGGAGACGGTATCGATCGTAACGGTATCACCGCTTTTGATCGTGTGGACAGGTGCACGCTCGGCGTCGAAGTAGCCCCAGGCGCAGTTTTCAACAGAGGCGGAGATATGATGTTGCATCATGATCCTTTCTATTTTCGGGGCGTTCCACTTGTCAGAAAGTATGGCCTTTCATCAGTGAACGCGGTAAAGGGCTGAAATTCATTCAGTGCAGTTTGACCAAGCATATCACTGTTTATATGCCTTCTTGATTGACCTATAATCATCAAGTCTTGGTGGAGGCAAGATGTTAGTGCAATATATTCATTGGATTGATATAACGTCACCCATCAACTAAGTGAAAAATAGGTGTCTGCTGAATAGACCTATAGCCCCCTACTTGCAAGCACTAAAGCGGTCTCTTTATAATGGACACTTGCCTTTCAAATTTATACATCACAACGTTTATTTTTAGTTATCTACCTGGCCCCTTCCTCTCATGATCCACATTATTTCATGCTAATTGGATCTCATAACCGTAATCTCGTGGGAACGATGGATTAAATTCACGAGGATTTATGAGAGCTCTTACTGCAATTAGCGTAGTCTCATTAATATCGTATGCCAAGCAGTTGAAGTAACCCGATTATCTCCAGGTGCATCGAAGAGAACCGGGCAACCGTTTGACTATAAAGTTTGGTCTTTAACCGCTACCCCCTGGCCACCTGATAGGCGTGAGCAACCTTCAGCACGGTCGCTTCATCCCAGCGTCTGCCCACAAGCTGCATGCCCACCGGCAAGCCTTCTGAAAACTCGACCGGCACACTCATTGCCGGGTGACCGCTCACATCAAACGGGGCGGTGTTGTGCAGGTTGCCAAGCGCCCCGGCAATTGTGCTATCCAGGCGTTTGTCAGCCGGCTTGCTGACCGCTTTCATGGCGGTGGTGGGCATGATCAACAGGTCATATTCCTGCAGGGCCTTGTCATAATCGCGAGCTAACCGCCGACCGATATTCTGGGCCTTACCGTAGTAGTGGCGATTGTACTGTTCGGACATGTAATGCCCAGCGAGAACCGTCATCTTCACGGTGTCGCTAAAGTCGTGGCCGCGAGCGCGGCGAGCCCGCCCGTAAAAGTCCATCAGTTGCGTACTGTAATGCCCACGCCAGTTAGTACCGTAGCCATCGCCTCTGACCATCAGTTCGGTGGCACCCTCAAAGGCGATCGCGCTCCACAGCGCAAGCCCGTCGCTATGCATGGGCACCGATACCTCCGAGGCAAGCGCCCCTACTTTTTCCAACACGCTGACGGCCTCTCTCACCGCGGCGTCCACATCGGGTTCACTGACTCCAGCAATGCCAAACCCTTCACGCAGGATGCCAATGCGCAAACCAGAAAGGTCTTCGCTAAGCGATTCGGTGTATTTCGCCGTGCGTACATCGTACTGGCGCGGATCCAAGCCATCCGCGCCAGCCAGTACTTCCAGCATGCGGGCGCAATCTTCCGCGGTGCGCGCCATGGGGCCAACGTGATCGAGTGTCAGTTCAATGGGAAAAATACCCGTGTAAGGCACCAGGCCATGAGTGCCTTTAATGCCGTAACAGCCGCTCCAGGAGGCGGGCAACCGAATGGAGCCGCCCTGGTCGCCCCCCAGCGCCATATCCACTTCACCGTTGGTGACCACCACCGCGCTGCCATTGGAGGAAGCCCCGGCCAGCCGGCCATGATCATGCGGGTTAACCGGCTGAGGTTCGGGATAACCGGTACAGCCGCCACCGTCAAAACAGAACGCAGGTACGGCCGTCTTGCCGATGATATGCGCGCCAGCGTCGAGCAGCCGGGTGACCACGGTGGCGTCTTCCCGGGGCACAAAGCCTTCCATGACCGGCGAGCCATTCATCATGGGAATGCCGGCCAGGGCGATATTGTCCTTTAGCGCGACCGTTCGACCCGCGAGTGGCCCTTCGTCGGCACCGGGCACCGAACATCTCCACGCCCAGCCGTTGAGCGGGTTGTCGTCACCAACCGGGCGATAGCCCAATTCTGCCCGAGGATAGTTGACGGGTAGTGCTTCATCCGCCAGTTCATCCAGACGATCATAAATGGCCATTGAGCCCGCAACGGCGGACTGGAACTCGCCCAGTTCCTCAAAGGAAAGATCAAAGCCGTAATAATCGGAAATGGCCGCTAACGTATCGATGCCGGGTCGCTTCACACTCATGGTCAACTACTCCTGTACGCGAATGCTTGCCTGAAAAGGAATCCAGTAAGGGGGTGCGCTATCTCTTCAATAATTCAAGGTAGTGGTGTGGCAGGCGCATCACCACCAGGTCCTTGCGGCGCACTGCACTATTCGGGTAAGCCGATTCCAGGTTGCTCGTGTCGATGGCAAGCTGAACGCAGCCTGTGTCGCTGGTCAGCAGCACCTCATGGCGGGGAAAATGAAACGTATCCGGGCCGAATATACCGCTCAGCCCGGGCAATCCCGCCTCGGGCATGTGCACATTGGCAAAAGCGAAATAGCAGTTGTTCTCGCCACCGCGCACCCGGTAATGGTGCCAATGGTGATCGTCCGAGCCGGTGGGAATCGGTGACGGCTGACGAATGCAGGTACCGGGATGCGCACTATGAAATGGCCCAGGTAAGGCGGCTGGGCAAGCGATGACATCACACCCCCGCAGTGCCAGGATGCGCCCCGCCTCGGGAAAATCGGCATCGTGGCCAATCAGCATTCCTACGCGGCCCAGAGGCAAATCGCAGCTTACCCACCGCTCGCCTGGGGTCGCCCATTTACGATCAGCATCATTCAAGTGAATCTTGCGATACACCGCCATAACGCCCTGGGCGCCCACCACCGCGGTCGCATTATAGAGGTAGTCATCGGATGCCTCCGCAAAACCGACCACATAATACTGCTGACGCTCCGCCGCAAGCCTACGCAGCGAGTCGAAAACCGGGTGATCCAATGAAATAGGATTGATCGCGCCAGGGCTCAGCCCCGTCAGGGCCAGCTCGGGCAACACCACAAGCTCCACGTGCCCTGCCTGTTCGATCAGTGCCATACACTCAGCAAGGTTGTCATCGAGGTGGTTAGTTGGGGCAAATTGCGCAACCGCGATGGTGCTTGCTTTGCCCTTGGGTAGAGGCTGATGGCCATAAAGCCTGAAAAAGTCCAGCGGGTTCCAGGCGTAAGTTTGGTGGAGCAGCTCATGATAGAGCTCTGGTCGACGCTCAGCGGCCAGCGGCCCGGTAACGCGGTCGGTATCAATCTCGCCCAGCACAATCCCATCGCCGTCATCGCGGCTCGCCTGGAGACGGCCATCCGGATCAATCACGCAGCTACCGCCGCTGAATTGCACCCCACGTTCAAGCCCCCAGCGGTTACTCTCGATCAGGTAGCAGCCATTTTCCCTGGCACGACTGATCCAGTACGGTGCCGGTGCGCGCTCGGCGAGCCAGTTGCTCAGGTGGCAGATGACGTCGGCGCCCTGCAATGCCACCAGCCGAGCGGTTTCAAGAAAATGAATATCCATGCAGATGAGCAGCGCAATACGCCCAAGCGACGTCTCGAACACCTGATGGCCCGTATCCCCCGAGGCCGCCCACTTTGGCTCGGCAATGTAGGGATGACTTTTGCGGTGCTTGCCCAAATACCCGTCTGGGCCCACTAAAGCAGCGGTGTTGTAGTAAAGCCCGTTGGTGGGTTCCACTTCGGGAAGCCCGATAACGATATAGCAATCAAGCTTCGCCGCCAGGGCGGCGAAGGTATCGGTTGAAGGCCCGGGGACCGTTTCCACATAGGGCGCTACTTCCTGCCTGTCGTACCAGCAGTAACCAGTCAGCCCCATTTCCGGCGTGATGATCAGACGCGCCCCCGACGCAGCCGCCTCTTCCACTAATCGCTTCAGCGCCTCGACATTGCGCTCTTTGGCGAACATCTCAGGCTCAAACTGCACCGTGGCGGCAAGGTATTTCATGGTGACCTCCCCGCTCGCTAGCGTGCTTGCCCGACGATGGACTTCAGAATGGACGCGCCCAACGTATATTTTGGATCGACCATATTACCCAACCGCACACGCCCTGCCTGGGTAAGCAGCATGTAAGCCTCGATCTCATCGAAATCAAACTCTGCTGCCAGCCAGCGAACCAGCTCTCGGTAGGCGATGCGCGTGGCATCTTCCATGGGCCGCGCCGATCCAATGGTCATATAAAACTGCTCGTTTTCCAGGCGCGGCCACTTGAACGTCCAATCCTTAATCAAGTCGACCTGTACGGTGGTCACGGTAGGATGCTCGATCGCCACGCCGCACAATTCACCGTCGCCCTGTGCCGCGTGGCAGTCACCCAGATACAGGTAGGCGCCTTTCGTGTGCACCGGCAGATAGATCACCGCCCCCGGCGCCACATCGGGCAAGTCCATATTGCCGCCGTAATAATCGGGGACCAGCGAACTGATCGACTCGATCTCCGGCGATACCCCAATGGTGCCGATAAATGGCTGATACGGGAGGGTAATCTTGTCGGTCCACTTGACGCCGGTGACCGCGTCAACCTCCACCTTCTTTACCCGCTCTGGTAGCGGTGCGTTGAGTAGCGCGGTATCCCCGGTCGCGACCAGGCCACCAAATTCGGTAATCAGCGCCGTCGTACCACAGGGCTGCGGGCCACGGGGTTTCATGTCGCGGATATACACCGCCAGGCAGTCACCCTTCTCGGCCCCTTCTACGTAGATCGGCCCGTTTTGCGGATTAAGGTAAGGCAGATTAAGCAATTCGCTTGGCTTGTCGCTTTCCGAGCGCAGTTTGCCTTCGAAAGCATCATGGGTTTCCGCACTGACGATATCCCCCGGCTGAATATGCAGCACGGGCTTGGGGTTGGGCCCAAGCGTATAGTGATACTGACCTTGAACCGCCTCTGTCAGTTGGTGGGTAGTACCCGGCTTACCGCTGGCGACTGCGCGACGCGCCATGATGGAATGATCAAACCAATTCATTGTTCTACTCCTTTTAATGTACTGTTTAGGTACTTTTAGCTGCTTTCAGTCATCGCTCCAGGAACTGCAGACCGGAGCTTGCGTCATGGTGAAATGAACCTACGCTTCGCATGCCCACCTTGGGGTCACGCCCTACCCTCAAACCGCCAGAATGCGACGCATCGCGTCACGGTCACGGAGTTGTTCCCTAGCCAGCTCGTGGGTGATTTGCCCCTTGTCCATGACGTAGCAGCGCTGCGCCATGGTCATGATCATGTCCAGGTTCTGCTCGACGAGCAGAATCGTGACGCCCAGCTCACGGTTGAGCTTGAGAATGTTGCGCGAAATGTCCTTGACGATATTCGGCTGGATACCTTCCGAGGGTTCATCGAGCAGCATCAGCTTCGGCTTGCCCACCATGGCCCGGCCGATCGCCAGCTGTTGCTGCTGTCCACCACTGAAGGTGCCCGCCCGCTGATTGGCCCGCTCGCGTAGGATAGGAAAGAACTCGTAGACCCGCTCATAGTCGACGCCCTCTCCTGGCTGCTGGAGCATCTCGCCAACCTTGAGGTTTTCCCAGACGGTCATGCGAGAGAAGACCTCGCGCCCCTGCGGGATATAGCCAATACCCAAGCGCGCACGCTGGTGGGATTCGAGCGCACTGATATCCTCACCATCGAAGCGGATAATGCCCTGTCGATGCCTGAGAAGACCGATCAGCGTCTTCATCAAGGTCGTCTTGCCGACGCCATTCCGGCCGATGACGGCCACCACTTCGCCCCGGCCAACACTCAAGCTGACCTCTTGCAGAACAGAGGTTGTCCCGTAGCCAGAAGTGACGCCCTCCACGCTCAGCAGATCTGTATTATTCGTCGTCATCGGCTGTCCCCAGGTAAATACGTGCGACCTCTTCGTTAGCCTCGATATCGTTGATCGTGCCTTCCGCAAAGATCTCTCCGAAGTTCAGTACGGTGACCTTGTGGGCAATCTGGCGCACGAATTCCATATCGTGCTCAACCGCCAAAATGGACATTCCCTGGCGATTGAGCGCTTGGATCATTTCGCCCGTGCGAGCTGTTTCTTCCGGCGTCATACCCGCCGTCGGCTCATCGAGCAGCAGCAACCGCGGTTCTGTACTTACCGCCATGCCGATCTCAAGCCACTGCTGCTCGCCGTGGGAGAGCTCACCCGCAAGTTCTGCCGCCTTGTCGGTGAGCCTT
The DNA here is from genome assembly GCF_052379125.1 of Halomonas sp. AOP13-D3-9. NCBI lineage: Bacteria > Pseudomonadati > Pseudomonadota > Gammaproteobacteria > Oceanospirillales > Halomonadaceae > Halomonas > Halomonas sp. AOP13-D3-9. Next base: position 204,380 of record NZ_JBQSYH010000009.1, read on the forward strand.
ACAAAGGCAAGGGCTTTGTCGATCGCCGCTGTCATCGAATCGCCATGCAGATGGTTCTGAACCGCGATCTGCATGTTTTGCCAAACGGACAGCTCAGCGAAGATTCCTGGCACCTGGAACTTGACGGCAATGCCCTGTTTCACCCGCTCAAAGGAACGAAGCTTGGTGATTTCCTTCTCTGAGAAGTAAATTTTCCCGGCGCTGGGTTGATGCTCACCAAGCACAAGCTTGAAAAACGTGCTCTTCCCCGCACCATTGGGGCCAATCAAGCAGCGGATTTCACCGGTCTCCATCGAGAAGTTCACATCCTGGGCGACTTTCACGCCGTCGAAATGTTTATATAAATTTTCGGTTCGCAGTAGGGTCACGACATGCCCTCCTTACGCTTACTACGAAGGCGACCAAAGAGCCTAACCAGCCCCGTGATCAGACCTTCCGGCAAATAGACCACGACGACGACCAGCAGCAAGCCCATGATGACGAAGGCGTAGTAGCTGCCGTAAATGGTCAGATTCTGGAAGATGCCAAGGACCACTAAGGTGCCTACCAGCGTCGCAGTGAGGTCTTTACGCCCACCCACTGCCACCCAGATAATGGGTAACGCGGCAGCCGCTAAATTCATGTTGGAGGGACTGATGTACTGTCCCCAGGCGGTATACAGAACGCCGGATAGCCCCGCCAGCCCGCTGCCAATCACAAAGGCAATCAACTGATAGCGACGTATGTCGTAACCCAGCATTTCAGCGCGATGCGGATTCTCACGAATCGCCACCAGCACGTTGCCGAATCGCGAATTGACCAGCACGCGCAACCCCAGGTAGCAAAGCACCAGCAGGGCCAGAAGGAGGTAATAAAGCGGCACGCCCGAATACAGCGCGATACCGCCCCCTGGCCAAGGAATGGTCAACGGCGGCATACCGGTCATGCCATTGTCGCCACCCAGGCGCGCATCGCCGATCGCCCACTGTGAGCCAGCGGTCTGTGCCATAAAGGTGGCAAATACCAGCGTGGTCGACAGCGTGACAATACCCAGGAAGACACCGCTGATTCGTCCGTAAAACAGAATGTAACCGAGTATCGCCGCCCCCAGACACGACACCCCAACCCCCAGCAACACACCGACGAGGGTCATACCATAAGCCGCGCCCAAGTTGATCGTGACGGCGCCATAGGTATACCCGGCAAGCCCGAAGAAAGCTGTCTGACCAAAGCTAAGCGCGCCCGTGTAGCCCCAGATCAACGACAGCCCAAGGGCCATAAACACCCAGCAAAAGAAGTAGGCCGTATTACCCACGCTCCAGGCATCCGCAAAGGCGGGGTAAACAATGGCAGCCCCAATAGCCAAGGCAAAGCCGACCCAAAACAGGGGGCCGCGACCCAGTGTTTGCGGACCGTTAATGAGCCGCATCCAGTTGGGCACTAGAGACGACGACCGCGTCGTCATCGATCCTTCTCGCTGTAACATACCCATTTATGAACGCCCCTTGAGTAACCAGCCAGACAGGCCTTGTGGGAGAATACGAATAACCACCATGACGGTTATTAATAGCCCCACCTGGCCTATTAGCTGCCCTTGCCAACCAGTCAGAAAAGCCTTGATAACCGCGAGCGTGGCCGCCGCAGGTGCGGTACCCAGGAACACATCCGCCCCACCGACAACAACCGTCACGAAGCTCTCGACCAGGAAATTGGCCCCCAGCGTCGGCACGATGGAAATTGTGGGGGCATAAAGCGCGCCGGCTAGACCGGCCAGGGCCGCCCCGAGGCCAAAGGTGAGGGAGTACATGCGCCCGGTATCGATACCCGCCGCTTTCGCCATGTGCGGCGCTTGAATGGTGGCACGCGAGTGGATACCGAACGTCGTATGGTGAAACAGCACATACAGGCCAACGAGAAGCAGCACGGCGACCCCAAGCAGCACCATTCGGTAGGTAGAATAGGTGTAGTCGCCCACCGAAAAGCTGCCCAGCGGCGTACTGATGCCCGACATGCTTGAGCCAAGCAGGATTAGCGTGCCCTGGGTAAGAATCAGGCTGATCCCCCAGGTAGCCACAATAGAGTCCAGCGGCCGGTGATAGAGGCGATGGATGATCGTGCGCTCTAGTACAATGCCAAGTATCCCGGCGGCCAGACTGCCACACAGCATCGCGATGGGCAGTGGCACCCCCAGGCGTGCCGTTACCACCGTGACGTAGGCGCCGCACATGATGAATTCACCATGAGCCAGGTTGATGATGCCCATCATTCCGAAGATCACCGCAAGCCCCATGGCGGATAGCACCAGAAAAGCAAACGCATCCCCAAACTGATAGAACGCTGTGAACGCTAAATGTAGGTATTCCATATCCAGCTCCTGGGCAGGAAACGCCCGCGAGGTTTCCTGCTTAATGCAAACTCACAAGCCAGGCAGGGTGACGTTCGCCACCCTGCCGGGACGATGCGTGATATTTACTCGTTGGGAGGGCTAGAGGGGGTGTACTGGGCACTCGGGTCGTTCTGGGTCAGGTCGCAACCATTGTCACCCAGCCAGTACGGCTCGATATTTTCCCAGGTTTCAGGGAAGGAGATCTCGTGGTTCTCATCCACTTTCGCTAGGAAGATATTGTGAGACATATGCTGGCTTTGCGGATCAAGACACACCGTTCCAGAAGGGCCATCAAAGCAGACATCACCCTCGGCGATGACGGCGCGAAGGTCTTCCTTGTCGGTCGAACCGTCGGCACGCTCAACCATCTGCTTATAAAGGTACATAGCAATGTAAGAGTTCGCGGCTTCCTGATTCACATAGGGCGTATCAGGGAAGCGCTCATAGAACTTCTCAACAAACGCGTTAGCCTCAGGAGTATCCACTTCTTCGATAAAGTTCGTAGTAACAAACATGTTTGCAAGGCTTGGGGGCGCGAAGCGCTTATGCTCGTAGCCCTGTCCGACATTTACTGACGATGCCATGGGCAGCCCCAGATTTGCCGATGCCGCTTGCTCGTAGTAAGACGCCTGGTTGGAACCGACAAGTAGGGTTACTACAAAGTCTGGATCCTCACCCTGAATATCCTGAATTGTCTGTGAAAATTGTGAAACACTCAGTGGAATGAACGCCTCGCCTACAATTTCCCCGCCTTCCTCTTCCACAATCTGTCTAACCCACTCCGCCGAGATCTGACCAAAGTTATAGTCCGCGGCGATCGTATAGACATTAGGGCCATACTCCTCCATCATCCAGGGAATCAGCGTCGAGAACTGCTGTTCAGGGACTGCACCAGTGACAATCATGTTGGCGTCACATACGCCGCCTTCATACTGATTGTTATAAAACGCCAACCCATCAAACTGGTTAACAATCGGTCGATATGCTTCCCGTGATGAAGAAGCAAACCCCGCGAAGACGGTATCCACTTGATCACGCTGGAGAACCCGCCGCATTAACTCTTGATAACGACGATCATCAGACTGAGTGTCATAAACGACGAGTTCCACCTCGCGACCCGCAATACCACCCGCCGCATTTATTTCCTCAGCCGCTAACTCAATGGCACTCACCTTAACCTGGGTCACCGCGGCAAAGTTGCCCGACTGATCCTCAAGTACACCGATCTGGATGGGATCATCCGCTGACGCCTGTGCCACGAAAGCGCCCGCTAACAACGTCGTCAGGGTTGACGTCTTCTGTATTGTTGAGTATTTCATTTGTATACCTCTAATGTAGTTTTACTTTTTCTTTCCTCGCCGTCCTACAGCACAACAGCTCCCTAATCGCCTCTTCATAAAGAGAGAAACGACCTTTTGCTCTTGAATCCTGACTGACACATTCCACTTCGATTGATCTCAATGAGTCCGCTACAAATAACGGTTCAACCGGTTTTCCCGGAGACGATGGACTGTGTCGACATCCTCCTTGAGAGCCGCCACCGCGACCTCACCCGAAACGATCATGGCCGAGCAATCCTCAAGAGATAGGCGTCGGTTCATGCTCGCCGAACGCAACAGGGCAAAGGCGTCATTGACCGACACCCCCATCTCCTCGATGAGCTTGATCGCCGCTGTACAGACGACTTGGCGGGCACGAACCTGCTGTTCCAGACGCTGGAGCTTCTGTTCCGTCTCGTAAGACGCGTTAAACGTTTGGTAAGCGATAATAAGGCTCGCCAGAATCCCAGCCTTGCGTAATGGCTTGGTGAGATAGCCGCACACCCGGCGTTCGATGAACCAATTGACCGAGCTCGGCGCATCCGAACCAATCAATGCAATCGCTGGCCCCTGGACGCTGTCGATCATTCGCGTAATGGCACCAAACTGGCGGCCCAGTTCATCGTCGAAGAACACCAAGTCAAACGGCTTATCAGCCCCCGCCTCATCGTGCCCTTCATGAACGACTGGGGTGACGCCCAGCTCCACAAGAAACTGAGTCAGTACCGCTCGATCCTTTTCGGCGGCACACACAATCAATGCCCGATGGCCCCTGAAATTACGTCGTGTGGTAGCGGTCATCGCACGATCCTCAAGCCAATGGTGTTTTGGTCAATGGGCGTTTCCGGCTGAGCTGCGCCTGATCCACATGCTTCCGCCCAGACGAGATAGGGATCCGGGCGAACGGGTGCCATGGCTTCTGAAATCACCTCGAACGTCGCGTCTTCGCGGGAAATTCCCAGCCGGACGGTTAAGTAACTGTGATTACTCTCAGGATCGACATGCACCCTTCCCTGGGGCGCCTGGAACGACACTCCATGCAATGCGTTTTTAACCCGGTCGATATCAACAGAATCCGCGCTAGCCAGGGCAAGGGCGAGTAGGTGAACGGTGTTGTAGGAAGCTTCGGCGTCGGCACTGGGCAAGGCATCATGGCCGAAGCGCTGGCGATAACTGGCGACGAACTGCGCGTTAGCCGCCGTCTCAATAGTAGAGAAGTAAACGCTCGATGCGAGGTGCCCACCGCACGCCTGCGGACCAATCTGGGCGAGTTCCGGCTCGCAAAGCGTGCAGCTACCCACCACCGTTTTTTGCAGGGCGGCGTTCTCATCGCGCGCCTTGGCAAACGCGCGGTAGAAAGCATAGCTGGACTCACCGATCAGCATGTTCATGATAAACGCGGGCCGCTTTTCGTGAATCTCCTCAATAATGCGGGCCACATCCAGGTCCCCGACCTGTAGATAACGCTCGGCGATCATCTTTCCGCCATGCGCCTTGGTCAGCTCTCTGATGATGCGGCCGTTTTCCCAGGCCCAGACATAGTTAGAGCCCACGAAGTAGACATCGCGTGTGATATGGGAAAGCACATGATCCATCAGCGGCAGAACATGCTGATTCTGAACAGCGCCGGTATAGATAACGTTATTATTGGTCTCAAAACCTTCGTAGTGAGACGGGTACCACAACAAGCCATCGTATTTTTCGAAAATTGGGATGACTTCTTTGCGGCTGGAAGACGTATAGCAACCAATCACATGCTTCACGCCCTCATGGCGCAGCAAACTCCGCACGTGGGTGCTGTAGGCAGCGGTGTCACCGGCGGGCTCGCATTCGATGGGTACAAGCTCAAAAGGGAATCGTTTGTCCTGGTTGACCTCCTCCAGCGCCAGCATCGCCCCGTCACGCATTGAGCGGCCAACGGTGGCGTAAGGGCCTTGGGTAGAGAAGAGGATACCAACCGGAATACGACTGTTCATGGATTGCCCTTCCTTTTTCTTACGCGCATAAAAAAGGGCTCTCGACGCTACCTTATGGCAGCGAGGGGAGCCCTATTGCTCTTTGAACGTTCGGCATGAACCGACGCACAAAATTGTCTATGTAAAACCTAGATTGTGACCCTGTTTCGACTTTGTCAATATAGCACTGGTGTTTTTGGTCGAAAAAGGCAGCTAAATGACACTACTAACTAAAAAGCAATAAGCGTGCCAATCAAACAGCCCCCCTTGTCAAAGGTGCTTCCTCGCACTTTGCTGTCGGAAAAGAGCTTCTTTGTGGCTCATCGGGCGGTTTTATGCGCTAAAAAGGTGCATTACAGTTCCACTGTTTAAAACTCAAAGAATTCTTCTTTGAAAACCAAGCAGCCACCCTGTAACTGAATCAAAATCGCACCATTGAAGTGGCTATCGGTGTGGAAACAGTTTTCGGAAAAATTATTAAGCGGCTGCCCGATCAGCTTGCCGCCACTCTACCTCCTGACAGACAGCTTACATGTTTTGCGATCTCACACTTAGAGAGGGGAAAGGTCTATGGAGGAGCCGAGCCTGGCAGTTTCTGATCATTTTTCACTCAGAGAGAGTTTTTGCTGTTCGGAAAATCACCTCAATCCCCTTCGCCAGCTTGTCGTAGTCAGTCCATTCCTCAGGCGCATGAGAGATGCCATTGCGGCTCGGGACAAAGACCAACCCCGTCTGCGTTATTTTCGACAAGATCATAGCGTCATGCCCTGCACCGCTGGTCATCCAGCGCCATTTTATTCCACCCGCATCGGCATCTTGAGCGAACTGGTTTCGAATCACTTCCGCCATTGGTGTAGACGGGATGGTTATCTTCTCATCAATCTCGAATGTAAGACCGCTATCCAGAAGTTGCTTCAACTCTGCGCAAAGCTTGTTTTTAATCTCGGTAACGCTTTGCGCCTGCGGCGACCGGATATCAACGCTAAAAGAGACACTGCTCGGAATGACATTCGCACCACCCGGTTGAGCCACTATACGCCCGACAGTACCGACAGCTAGCTTATCCACCTCTGTAACAATATCGGGAATCCGAGCGATAACTGTTGCTGCCCCGACCAGCGCATCTTTTCGGGCGTTCATTGGTGTTGTTCCCGCATGGCCTGCCGCACCGGCTACGGTCACTTCGATCTGTGAAAGCGACACAACTTCCGTTACGAGGCCGATGTCTTCCTGGTTTTGTTCTAGGATCGGCCCCTGCTCAATGTGCAGTTCCAGAAAGGCATAGAGGGCGTTTGCGGAAAGCGCAACTTCGCCAGACCTTGAAGGATCCAGTCCAAAGTCCAACATTGCCTGTGCAACGGATATGCCATTTTGATCCTTCAGCTCATGCAGATCCTGCTGCGTGACCTGGCCTGTCAGGAGTCGTGAACCCAACAATCCGCTGCCGAAACGGCCGCCCTCCTCTTCGATCATCGCAATAATTTCAACAGATCTTTTAGGCTTCAGACCAAGTTCTTGAAAAACGAAAGCAGTCTCAAGCCCGGCAATAATTCCAGCTGGGCCATCAAAGTTACCCCCATTGGGAACAGAGTCGAAATGTGATCCCACTAACACAAGCGGGAGATCAGGGTTTTTACCTTCAATCCGCCCAAAAAGATTTCCGACCGCATCCTCACGCACCTGAAGTCCCGCCTCTTTCATTTTCGCCTGCAGATAATCTCGGACACCGCGGTGCTCTGTGCTGTAGGTAAGGCGGGTAGTTCCCTTGCCAGGCGTCGAGGTGAACTGAGCTACATGTTCGATCATATCCTGGATTCGGCATTCTTTAACGTGCTGCTGTGTCATTAGATTAATCCTACAAAAATACCTGCTATCACCACGGAAACCATAGTCACCGTTACAAATCCAGCGACCAACATTGAAGGCAACATATGCGCGGAAAGAGCGGCGCGCTCTTTCTCATCGTTGGTAAGCGTGTTCACTACCTCATTAGTAATAACGTAGTCAGCAGGAAACCCGTATAGCGCTGTTAGTGAGCAGGCAAAAGCCATCGCCGGTGTCATTCCAAAAATTTTGCCCGCGACAAAGGAAAAAATGTACATACCAACGATGCCGATAATGATCGCGCCAAACATCGGTCCAGCAAGATCGAGCAACATTTCAGGTGTAGCCCTATTAAGGCCGCCAAAAATGAACAGCATTAGGATCATGATGATGAAGCCGAACGAGTTCGCCGACTGCAATGGCTGACGTTCGAGGAAACCAATAGAGGACGCGAGCACCCCACCGATCAAGCAAAGCACAAAAGGACTAATGTCGAAAACGGGTTGAATCAGTTGAGCCGCGCCCCAGGCCAAAAAGGCGACCACCCCTAGCCGAAAAAGCTTGAAATAAGTCGTATTGTAGGCGGGTGGCAGCTTGCGAAAAAGGCGCGGTAGGCAATTCTCGTCTGGTTTTGAAGCCGTTGCGGTAGCATCAGAAACTGTCCATTGGCCTGAACGGTAAAGATCAAGAACGCGTCGCCCTTCTCGTTGTAGCATCATTGATGTCAGCGGATAACCGATGGAGCCCTGCATGACGTATATCAGTATCGCAAGCACCGCAAGACTTTCGAGGCCAGCCTCTGCAGCTGCCTCTGACATAATCAAGGACGATACAATGCCGCCAGTCAGAGGAGGGGTTGCTACAATTACTGTTTGATAATCAAGGAAAAGTCGACCCACTGTGAATAGAATAGCGGCAATGCCAGCGATCCCGGAGAGTGCGATGACGACCGTACGCCATTGTCGTTTCAGTTCGTCAATCGACAGCAAAGTGCCCATATTCGTGATTAGCAGATATATAGCGAGATAAACCACAGGCGTAGGAATGCCCGCGACCTCAACTATATTTTCGGGAAAAAATGTCCAGTAGCCGATCAAAAATAAGACCGCACATACGAAAACTGAAGGAAGCTTTGATTTGGTACGCAAAGCGACCGCATCGCCGATGTAAAGAATGAACACAAGTATTGCGAAGGCTGCTAGTTGTGGCATATGAAACCCTCTTTTCGGTTTGAACGCAGCCCGTTGAGTAACCGTTAAGCTTGTAATTCGCTGCGCGCTAAACCTCAATATAGATCCACATGGATCTATATTGCAACAGGATGGTGATTTGAGTACCGCAGAAGGAAGGATCAAAAAATGACTGATAAGGTGTTTTCAATGCTCGATGAGACCTTCTCCTCAGACTTGTGCTATCTGATGGCTGTTAGCCACATCGTGCTGGCCAATAATCAAGTGACGAGCCGCTTCATCGAAAAAAACTATGATATGCCAGTAAATGCGTGGTCAACGCTTTATGCGGTTACCTATTTTCCTGGGATTCTTGCAAAGGATGTACAGATTCTCTTCCCACGACCACAGAACTCGATCAGCCGTGCAATCAAACTTCTTGAGAACCGTTGTTTGATCAAACGCGAGGTAGATAATAATGACACGCGTGCGAAGCAGCTCTTTCCTACTATCGAAGGCGCCGCTTTGCTTTCAGAGATCGAACATAAGGTAGTTCAACGTCAACAAGAGGTGTTCGGCGCACTGACAGACCTAGAACGTAAAACGTTTTTGAGTCTTTGCCGAAAAATCATCGATAGTGGCGCACTCAGTAGTTCACCAGCTCTCGGTGTGTTTTAGTGCTAGCTGCGTTAGGACGGGACTACTGAGAGGAGAAGCTGGGTGATGAGTTATATCACGTCACCTTTCCTTTCGTGTGGCAAAACGGTGGCATCACTGCCCAAGCTATTCGCCCCCTATCGTTCGATCTTGATGATACAAAGAGCATAATCGATAAGGGTGATCTCTGGATCATGCAGATGAATCGCTTAGCAAAACACGGTGGCATGCCACAAGACACGGTTTTCATATGCAAAGAGCCAACAGGCAGCAACGCAGTCCAGCAGAAAGCCTACCGAGAGATCACCGCCGAATTAAGAAGCAGCCATCAAATACGTGTAATTCCTCACGAGACACCACACATCCAAATGCGTGGTTTGCTGGCCCATACGCAGCTCCACTAAGCGAGAAAGCTGATTCTTACCAAAACCGCCCTTCAAGGCGGTTTTTTATGCCTTTCTATAAAACATAGGAATGCCTATCTACCCGCAACATAAGTTTGCCTATAAAGAATTAATTATTAGACAAGAAGGATCTGACTGCTAACTACTTTTTGTTGCCAGTAATTCCTTCGGTTACTTTTCGCAGGCCCTTTTCAACAAGATGCTCATCATCATTTTCACCGTCCACCTCATGCGAGGGTGTTGAGCCGTGTTCGTATATCTCAGCCCCACAATTGCCACATGTGGGGATATCTTCCAGAGAATCTTTAACATCAGGGTTGTATTCCTTACCGCACTGTTCGCACTTATCGAAATGCTGCATGGCATATCTCCTTTTGCCGTACCCAATCCTATTGAACTGCGAACAGAGGAATAGG
>NZ_JBQSYH010000010.1:0-203286 GCF_052379125.1 Halomonas sp. AOP13-D3-9
TTATTCATAGCAGTGATACCTTCGTTGTTATATTGGGTGGCGTGTTGTTAGGCGCGAGCAGTCAAGCGTTGAGTAATCAGCGACTCTAATGTTTGTTGGTCGCTGGCGAAGCGTCGGATCCCGTCAGCCAACATCTCGTTGGCCATTGCATCTTGGTTATGCTGCCAGCGAAAACCAGCTTCTGATAGCGGTGTGGATGGTTCATGGGTGACGGATGTCTGTTGGATTTTGGAGGCCGCTTCTCCCTCCATGCTATTAAGCTGCTCTAGCAGTGCGGGAGAGATGGTCAGGCGATGGCAGCCCGCCAACGCTAAGACCTGATCGGTGGTACGAAAACTCGCCCCCATAACGACTGTGTCGTAACTACCAGCGGCAGCCCTCTCGCAAATCCCTTTTACAAATAGCACGCCAGGATCTTCTTCTGGGGTGAACTGCTTACCTGTTGTTTTTTGGTACCAATCGCTAACGCGGCCAACGAAGGGGGAAATCAGATACACCCCTGCATCAAAGCAGGCCTGCGCCTGAGCATCGCTGAACAAGAGCGTTAAGTTGCAGTTGATACCTTCCCGCTCTAGTTGCTCGGCCGCACGGATCCCCTCCCAGGTAGACGCGAGCTTGATCAGCACACGGTTGCGGTTAATCCCCTGTTTTTCGTAGCGCTCAATCAACTCGTAGGCCTTGTGGATACTCGCTTGAGTGTCAAAAGAGAGGTGTGCGGACACTTCTGTCGATATTCGTCCAGGTATCACGTTGGAAATTTGCCCGCCGATGGCAACCGAAAGTTGGTCAACTATCCGGCTCGGGTCGCTCTCATCACGACATGTTTCAGCAAGCACTCTATCGATCATCTCTTGATAACGCGGCAGTTTGAAGGCCTTGAGAATCAAAGAGGGGTTAGTGGTGGCGTCCTGTGGTTGATAGCGCTTGATGGCATCCAAGTCGCCCGTGTCGGCCACGACCAGTGAGTGTTCGCGTAATCCATTCAGAAGCGACATTGTCTACTCTCCATAGAAATGAACATCGTGTGTTCAAATGATTGACCATTTTTATCGATTTAGTCAAATCTGCACGCCGATTGAATCGAATTTAAGGCCATTGCACAAAAGTATAATGCCCTCTGAGTAATGTTCTATTTTCAAATATTAATAATTTAATCAACTATTTATATTTAGAATCTGAATTTTTCGTCTTAATTCGCTCATAAAAAACAACATGATCTTATGATCGATGTGTTTACAAATGCTCGGTTGGTGATAGATTGAATAGCGTCAGTAGACGGCTGGCAACTGCGTAGTGGTGTTCGCCGTTGTTCGTCGTCCGCATTTCTATTGTCTGAAAAGGGAGAGCATGAATGTCTAATACGACGGCTTCTCTCAGAGTCGCCATTGGCGGTGATGAGGCCGCTTACGACTTGAAAGAGATTCTTATTGGTTATATCCGGGAGTTAGGCTACGAAGTTGAAGATTTCGGCACTTTTAATGCCCAACCGGTGCTGTACCCGGACATTGCCTTTGAGGTGGCCACGGCTATTAAGGAGGGGCGCTTCGACCGTGCAGTGCTGGTTTGTGGCACGGGGATCGGGGTAGCTATTTCTGCCAATAAGGTGCCCGGTATCCGCGCTGCGCAGGCACACGATACTTACTCAGCAGCTAAGGCGCGCACCAGCAATGATGCTCAGATTGTCACGCTGGGGGCGAGGGTGATTGGGCCTGAGTTGGCTAAATCAATAGTGGCAACCTTTTTGGGCAGCCACTTTGCGGGTGGTAATTCCGAATTAAAAATCGCAAAAATTGACGAATATGAGTCCCGGCTGAATACTCAGTGACCGTGGTGTCGCTAATATTCGTTAACGCTGATTAATAAGATCGCATTAAAAAAGCATTTATAACAATTCCATGCAAGCTGTAATACGCAGTTTGGCCTCACTCCAGAGGATATAATAATGACACGCCTATTTAATGACCCAAGTGATTTCCCTGAAGAAGCCCGTTTAGGCTTAGTCGCTGCACATCGCGATAAACTGATGGCTGTGCCGGGAGGTGTTGTGCGCAGTACGCGCAGTCAGGCAGGTACAGTTGCGGTTGTGATTGGTGGTGGTAGTGGCCATTACCCAACCTTTGCGGGATTGGTTGGGCAGGGGCTGGCCCATGGCGCAGTCATGGGAAATCTGTTTTGTTCGCCTTCTGCACAGCAAGTTTATTCCGTCGCCAAAGCTGCCAACAACGGCGGTGGTGTGCTGCTCTCTTTTGGGAATTATGCTGGGGACGTGCTGCATTTTGGCGAGGCGCGAGAGCGTTTGATCGCGGACGGTATTCCCTGTGAAATCGTGCTGGTCACTGATGATGTCGCCAGTGCACCCTTGGCGGAGATTGATAAGCGCCGCGGCATCGCAGGTGATCTAACGGTTTTTAAAGCCGCAGCTGCTGCCGCAGAAAAGGGATTATCACTGGAAGAAGTGGTTCAAGTGGCGCAGGAGGCAAATCGCTGTACGCGCTCTTTTGGGGTGGCGTTTGAAGGATGCATGTTACCAGGTGCAGCCGATTCGCTCTTTCATGTGCCTGAAGGTCGAATGGCCATAGGGCTGGGGATTCACGGCGAGCCGGGTATTAGTGAGACGAATATTCCTTCCGCAGATGGCTTGGCAGACATCCTCGTTACCCGATTATTGGAAGAAGTGCCAGAAGGTATCAATCTTAAAGGGGCCCGGGTGGCGCCGATACTCAATGGCTTGGGTACCGTTAAGTATGAAGAGCTGTTCGTTATTTATCGCAAGGTTGACGAGTTGCTGCAGGAAGCTGGATTAATCATTGTGGAGCCCGATGTGGGCGAGCTGGTGACCAGTCTTGATATGGCCGGGGTTTCGCTGACGTTGTTCTGGCTTGATAAAGGCATGGAACCGCTGTGGACTGCCGCTGCGGATGCGCCGGGCTATCGAAAAGGCAGCGTGACGCCCGCGCAGGCGCTGGATCCTGCCGAGGTAGAGGTGGTTGCTCAAGATGAGGTTCCCGAGGCGAGCGATGCCTCGCGGGCATTGGCGAGCGGCGTCGTTGAGGCGCTCGAAGTGCTCGCCAATACGGTCAATGAAAACTGCGAGATGCTGGGCCAGATTGATGCGGTGGCGGGCGATGGTGATCACGGTATTGGTATGCAGCGGGGTAGCAAGGCTGCGCTTGAAGCTGCCAAAGAGGCTTTCGATAGAGGGGCGGGTGCGGAGACAGTGCTGCAGTGGGCTGGGCAGCGCTGGTCTGATAAAGCGGGCGGCACCTCTGGCGCTATCTGGCGGGTTATCTTAAAAGCGATGGGTGAGTCGCTTGGCAATGAGCAGCCGCTCTCAGGGCAGCGTCTAGCGGCTGGTGTGGTCAATGCCCGCCAGCAAGTGATGGCATTCGGTAAGGCTGAGTTGGGCGATAAAACGCTTGTTGATGTGTTGGTGCCTTTTGCCGATGCCCTGTCCTGTGAGGCTGAGAAAGGCCAGGGAGCTTTGGCTTGCTGGGAATCCGCTGCACGCGTAGCGAGTGAGGCGGCTGAGGCAACCAGGCAATTAACTCCCCGTGTTGGCCGCGCACGCCCATTGGCTGAAAAAAGCGTAGGTACGCCTGATGCTGGTTCGGTTTCATTGGCGCTGATTATTCAAGCGCTGATTCCTGTGTTGAAAAAGTGTCAAGCAAGCTGACATGATACATGCCCTTCAACAACCCCTGGATGCCGAGGATGAATGGTCAAGACGCCGCAGATATAGACTTAATGACGGAGATTTCAACGCTCTACTATGTGCAGGGGGAAACGCAGGAGGCGATCGCAAATAGGCTCGGGCATTCGCGTGTGCGAATAGGGCGGCTGCTCAAGCGTGCACAGGCAGAAGGGATCGTGGATGTCCGAGTGCGCCTGCACCCCGCCGTTAGTGTTGAGATTGAGCAGGAGCTCAAACGGCGCTTTGGCCTGAAGCGAGCGTTGATTGCTCTGGATAATGCCGACCCGGATGTGCAGCGCTCGTCGGTTGCGAGTCTAGTGGCAGATCATCTGTCGCGTAGTTTGACCGATGGCCAGATCGTGGCCGTTGGCATGGGGCGTAACGTGGCCGCCGTAGCGGATAACGTTTTCCTGGCGGAATCGTTAAAGGTTTCATTTGTTTGCGCCATTGGCGGCTCGCTGCGCGCAGGCGAGCACATGAATCCTGACCATATTTGTCGACGTTTGGCGAGTCGGTTTGGCGGTGACAGTGAGACGCTTTATGCCCCTGCGCTGGTGCAGAATGGTGAGCTTAGGGATGCATTGTATGAAAACTCCACCGTGCGCCAGACACTAGACCGGGCTCGCCGTGCGGATACCGCTCTGATTGGTGTAGGCGATGTCAGTGAAGACAGTAATATGGTGCGTATGGGGTGGTTTTCCGCCCAGGAGATTGCTGAAGCACGGCTCTCTGGAACCGTGGGCGATATGATGGGGTATGACTTTATCGATATCCATGGAAAGCCTTCTGCCACGCAGATGCAGGGGCGTGTGGTGGGGCTTAATATCCAGGATCTCACGCGTATTCCCGACGTTATTGCTATCGCCAGTGAGAATACTAAAGCGGTCGGCATACTGGGGGCGCTGCGTACCGGGGTTATCGATACCTTGGCGACTAGTGTCACTAACGCGCACACCATTCTGCGTCTTGATGAAGCGACTGCCGGGTAAGTGCGCGCTTAATTTGTATTCAAAATCTAGGATTTCTCGGCATCTTAAGCTTAGGCCGGCCCAACTTTATCTGTTGCATTTATTGGCTTTCCTTAGGCATGTGGGCGCTCTTTAGCATGCCTGGTTTCTCCCTTGTCTCCCGCTCCGATGCCAGTGGTATTTGGCAGGTATTTGTACATTTGCGCGATGCTGGAACATATAGAATGGCTTAGAGCGATGTTTTCACATGGCTGAAATAATAAATAATTTCCATTTTTAAAATTTAAATATAAAAAACAAGCAATTATGTTATTGGTCTAAAGTATAAGATTAGAAAATTCCATTATGGATTGACTCAGCTATGCTTAAAGTAGTTAATTCATATGTACACAACAAGATCTTTTGTAAAGCGTGCGCCGCTAGCCAAGCAATACAAGATATATTAGGAGTGAATAATGCATAACGCCGATAACAACAATCACACCGAACTGCCACTAACCATGCAAGCCGTCGTAGCCTACGCGCCTGGTGATTATCGCCTTGAAGAGGTGGACGTGCCGCAAGCGGGAGAGGGTGAAGTACTGATTAAGGTCGAAGCATGCGGAATCTGCGCAGGCGATCTCAAAGCCTATGAAGGCGCCCCCAGCTTTTGGGGAGATGATACTCAGCCTGCTTATATCAAAGCGCCAATGATTCCAGGCCATGAGTTTATTGGCCATGTGATGGCTTTGGGAGAGGGCGTTAAAAACCTTGAGGTCGGTGATCGCGTTATTTCTGAGCAAATTGTACCTTGCTGGGGGTGTCGTTTCTGTCACCGTGGGCAGTACTGGATGTGCGAAAAGCACGATGTCTATGGGTTTCAGCATAACGTGAATGGCGGTATGGCCGAATATATGGTCTTCCCCAAAGAAGCCATTAATCACAAGTTGCCCGATGAGATTCCAATGGAAAAAGCGGTTCTTATTGAACCCTATGCGTGTTCGTTACACGCCGTTAAGCGTGCGCAGATTGAACTGGGCGATGTGGTTGTACTCTCCGGTGCAGGCACTTTAGGGCTAGGGATGATTGGCGCGATCAAAAAGTCCGGGCCTTCCAAGCTGGTCGTGCTGGATCTCAATAACAAGCGATTAGAGCTTGCTAAACAGTTTGGTGCTGACATTGTCCTGAATCCCGCTGAAGTCGATGTTATTGACTACGTTAAAGGCATAACGGAAGGCTATGGTTGCGATATCTATATTGAGGCGAGCGGTGCGGTACAGTCGGTAGAGCAAGGTCTTTATATGATCCGTAAATTGGGTCGCTTTGTCGAATTTAGTGTATTCAAAGAGCCAGTGACTGTTGATTGGAGCATTATTAGCGATCGTAAAGAGCTGGATGTACTGGGTGCGCATCTAGGCCCTTATTGTTACCCACCTGTCATTGAAGGCATTGGTAATGGTGATTTCCCAACGGATCATGTGGTGACCCATAAGCTGCCGTTAGCCGAATTTCATCAAGGGCTAGAGCTAATGCGCAATGACCCTGATGCGTTAAAGGTTGTGCTTATACCTGAAGGGAAGTAAGTGGCAGCCGTTTGTTATTTATAACTTTTTTATAACTACAATGATAACCGGAGTGATTATGTCGGCGACATTAAATTCGGTGCCCGGTGATAAGCGTATAAAGGTCTATGTGGCAGCTGCTTTTGCGTTAGTGCTGTTTGCACTCATGGCGTTTGATACCAAAGTCATTAGTCTTACTGAACTTGAGAGCGAGGTGGGGTTTTCACCCCAGCAATTTGCTCAGGAAGCATTTCCCGAGATTCAAGCCTATGTCGAGAATAACGCCGTAGATGCATCGGTATTGGCGCCAGAAGTGCTTCAAGATGCCAGCGCGGCAGGTGAGAGGTACGGTGTGGCTGCTGGCATTGGTCATATTGTCCCACTCTCTTTATCCGGAGTTGCCGTAGAAGGCCGGGGGGGCGTTTACACCCTTGAGGTTGCTGATGTGCCTTCAGATATCGTCATTCGTGTGCAAACAGGCCCAGCCATTAATGGCACTACGCTGAGAGATACAACCGGCAATATTCAATTTGGCGACTTTACCAATCAGATTGAGTACCAAGATGTCGGCGCAGCGCTCAATGACGAAATGAAGCGTCAAGTGCTGGCGGATATTTCCGGCCAAGATTTAGCCGGAAAAACGTTAGAAGTAGTCGGCTCCTTTACCATGATAAATCCCAAAAACTGGCTAATTACTCCTGTGAGTATAGCGATCATTGAGTGAGGGGCGGCTATGAGTATCGATACATCAACAGTGAAAATGGCTCCGCCCGAGGTGATTCTTTCTGCACACAATATCGAAAAACGTTTCGGTGCTGTGCAAGCTCTCAAAGAAGTGAACTTCGATATATATCGAGGACAGGTGACAACGCTGTTTGGCGAAAATGGCGCGGGTAAATCTACGCTGATGAAAATTTTGTCTGGCGTCATTGCTCAGACGGCTGGGGAGATTGTATTGGAAGGAGAGAGCGTCAGCTTTTCTTCGCCGTCGGATGCTGAAGTGCTGGGAATTACCATTATTCATCAGGAGTTGAGCTTGGCCCCTAACCTGAATGTGCGTGACAACATTTTTATGGGTCGTGAGCTGACTAAAGGAAGAGGCAGCGTCGACTATAAGGAAGAGGCACGTCAGGCTGAATTGTTAATGGAGGAGCTGGATGAACCGATCCACCCTCTCACCCTGGTTGAAGATCTGCGGGTGGGGCAGCAACAAATCGTTGAAATCGCTAGAGCTCTGTCCAAGAACTCCCGCATTTTGATTATGGATGAACCGACTTCCGCATTGAGTGCCACGGAAGTCGAGACGTTATTTAAAGTCGTCCAGGATCTCAAAAACAAGGGTGTGTCGATTGTTTATATTTCTCACCATTTGGAAGAGGCGCTGCAGATTACCGATCATGCTGTTGTTCTCCGCGATGGGGTCATGACTGCTTACGCTCCACGTAGTGATATCGACCTGCAGTGGATCGTCAGGCATATGGTAGGAGAGAGTTTCGATCTTGGCTCACCGCCCACCGGGTATGAGCAGGGCTCCACCGCGCTCTCTATCCAGAACCTTTACGTAAGCGACGATAAAGTGGCTGGTCGCTATGTTGTTGAGGATCTTTCTCTTGATGTGCGCGCTGGCGAGATTGTTTGTATTTATGGGCTAATGGGCGCTGGAAGAACTGAGTTATTGGAGTGTGTGGCAGGACGAACCCGGCAGTCCAAGGGAGATATCTTGCTCAACTCAACTGACGTATCCCATTACAACATTGCACAGCGAATCGAGAGAGGGTTGGTGTTAGTGCCTGAGGATCGCCAGCGTGATGGGCTAGTACCCACCCTGTCAGTCGGTAGAAATCTGTCGCTAGCCAGTATCCCTGCGTTTACTCGCAAGGGGCTTACTTCATCCAGCTTGGAGGCAGAAATGATTAATTCAGCTATCGATAAGGTGCACATTAAAACAGACGGTGGGGAGGCGGCCATTGGTTCACTGTCTGGCGGTAACCAGCAAAAAGTGGTGATCGGTAAGATGTTGGCTACTCATCCAGATGTCATCATGCTTGATGAACCAAGCCGTGGTATCGATGTGGGCGCCAAGGCCGAAGTGTTCAAGTTATTGAGCCAAGGGGCTCGGCGGGGGGTGGCGGTTGTCTTTACAACATCTGAAGTAAGCGAGTGCTTGAGTATTCCACACAGAGTACTGGTGATGAGCAAGGGACGAATCTCCGCTGAATTCAAACCGGGTGTAACGAAAGATGAAATTATGGCTGCTTCAGGCGAATCAGTGGCTGCATGATTATTCAATCGGATAGGTAATGACTATGTCTCATCACAACAATAGCGCGTTACAAGTTGAAAAAGGCAGTATCGATATCGTCAAGATTTTGCTGGAAGGGCGGGCTTTTTTTGCATTAATCGTGATCATTATTGTCTTTTCCATGCTCTCGCCTGTTTATTTTTCAACGGGTAATTTTTTAACCATGTCTTCGCATGTGGCTGTTTTTGGCTTGCTAGGCATCGGCATGCTGTTTGTCATTCTGACTGGCGGTATCGATTTATCGGTTGGCTCTACGTTGGCACTTTGCGGCGTGTTCGCGGGTATGTTGTTAGAAGGGGTGGAGATTAAAGCGTTTAATTTGGCTTTCTTTCCTTCAGTGTGGGTCGTCGTGGTACTTACCTGCTTACTGGGCGGCCTCGTGGGGGCTATCAATGGCGTATTAGTTGCCTACTTCAAAGTGCCTGCTTTCGTGGCCACGCTGGGCATGTTGTACGTCGCGCGCGGAGCCGCACTGCTGCTAACCGATGGGTTAACGTTCAATAGTTTAAGTGGTGACCCTACATTAGGTAATACTGGGTTTGAATGGCTTGGGTTTAATAAACTATTCGGTATTCCTGTAGGTGTTTTGATTCTCTTTTGTGCTGCGGTTATTTGCATGTTGGCGCTCAGTCGTACGCCGTTTGGCCGGTGGATTTACTCTACCGGTGGCAATGCGCGTGCTGCAGAGCTATCTGGGGTGCCCGTCAATCGCGTTAAACTCTCCGTCTACATTATTTCTGGCGTATGTGCTGCCATGGCTGGAATTGTGCTCGCCTCACAGTTGACGTCGGCTGGGCCTACCGCAGGTACTACCTATGAGCTGACAGCGATTGCTGCGGTTGTGATTGGGGGTGCTTCACTAATGGGGGGGCGCGGCACGGTTCGCAATACATTATTGGGTGCTTTTGTGATTGGTTTTCTAGCTGATGGTCTGGTCATCATCGGTGTGTCTGCCTACTGGCAGATGGTATTCACGGGCAGCGTTATCGTCTTCGCTGTCATGCTAAATAATGTCCAATACAGCGCTAAAAACAAGTCCTCGAAAAAAGCTGAGAAAGCTGCAGAAATTAAGCGCGAAGGTTCTAGGGCAAGCGCTACTTAACGTGGCATTGCTTAGAAGTGTGACCTGCTCAGGTCTACCTATTTAAAGACTAACAATCATAACGATGAGGTAATAATCATGATTCCAAAAAGTAAAAAAATGCTTTTTACAGCACTCGCCAGTGTCTCGATGCTCTTTAGTAGCTCTATAGTTGCTCAGGATAAGGGGATGATCTCAATTATTGTCAATGATATGTCAAACCCCTATTGGCAAACGGAAGGAACCATTGCTGAACGCACAGCAGAAGAGCTGGGCTATGACGCAAATGTAAGCTCCCATGTGGGTGATACCAACACTGAGAGTAATCAGGTCGATACGGCAATTACCAATGGTGCTAAAGCAATCATTCTCGATCCTGCTAATGCGGATGGTTCCATTGGCGCTGTGCGAAGAGCAATCGATGCGGGAATTCCGGTATTTATTATTAATGCTGAGATTAACCAGCAGGGCTTGGCCAAGGCGCAACTGGTTTCCAATAATGCACAGGGTGCCGCGCTAGGCGCGCAACAGTGGGCAATGCAACTAGATGGCGAGGGATCCTATATAGAGTTAAAGGGCCCACCTTCTGATAACAATGCAGCGACAAGGTCCAATGGCTATGAGACGGTGCTTAGCCAGTATCCCGACCTCACCCTGGCAGCATCTGATATCGCTAATTGGGATCGAACCGAAGGGCGCAATAAAATGCAGAGCATGCTCCGTTCTCATCCTGATATTCGAGGCGTTATCAGCGGTAACGACGAAATGGCCTTAGGCGCCATTGTGGCCCTAAAGCAGGAGGGGCGGCTAGACGATGTAATAGTAGGTGGTTTTGACGGTTCACCCGATGCTGTAGATGCGGTCCGTTCTGGGGAGTTGGCCTACACCGTGCTACAGCCGGTCGCCGTATTTGCAGAACATGCGGTAAAAATCGCTGATCATTACATCAACACTGGTGAAACGGGATTGGATAGTGAAAAGCAGCTTTATGACTGTATCCTTATTACGTCGGATAATGTTGATAATTATACCTCTCCTTTCGTTCTAGAAGAGTAGGTTTTAGAAGAGCAAGGATTTGAAAATCCTGATGAGAAGCCAGCCAGCGTTAACGCTGGCTGGCTTTTTGAATAAGAGGAAGTGGCAATGATATTTAATTTTGGTTCCATCAATATTGATCATACTTACCGCGTCCCCTATTTTGTTCGCCCTGGCGAAACGCTGGAAAGCAATCAATACAGTGTCGGCTTGGGTGGAAAAGGCGTCAATCAATCGCTGGCGATAGCGCGTGCCAAAGGAGCGGTGAGTCACTGGGGGCGAGTGTCATCGATAGATGCCTGGGTGGCCCATGAACTTAAGTCGGCGGGGGTCGGTGTAAAAGATATCGAATTGACCACAGAGCCAAGTGGGCATGCGATTATTCAAATTGATTCATCTGGTGAAAACGCGATTCTTTTATTCTCTGGCGCTAATCATGGTTTTACGCAGGAGAGAATGGTGGCGCTGATTGCGCAAACCGCGCCTGGCGACACACTACTTATTCAGAACGAATGTAACGGGCTTGATCAGCTTATCCCACTGGCAGTAAGCCATGGCTGCAAAGTGATATTTAACCCTGCGCCAATGACCGCCAAGGTAGAATCACTGCCTCTAGAGCAATGTGAACTACTTTTCTTTAACCGTACAGAGGCCGCCGTTTTATTACAAATGCCGGTAGAGTCGAGCGCTGCAGATTTGCTAAGACGTTGTAAAGAGACGCTTGACGATGTCGAAGTAGTGCTTACCTTAGGTAGCGAGGGGGCTTGGTATCAGCGCAGTAGCGAGACCCTTTTCCAACCGGCTTTAAAGGTAAAGGCCATTGATACAACGGCCGCAGGCGATACCTTTGTGGGTTACTTCCTTGCCGCTAGGCAAGCTGGCCTTAAACCTTCTCAGTGCTTGAAAAGAGCAACAGCGGCGGCTGCCCTGGCGGTTCAAAAGCGCGGTGCCGCTAGTAGCATCCCGATGGCGGAAGAGGTTGATAGGTTGATGTGCTGCCAACAGGAAGAGCTGTAGAGCTGGTTTTTTTGTAGCTTGCATGAGGCTGACGGCCACCACTCCCACTAGCTGGCATTGCACGGCCAGCATCTGACGAAGTCAGCGCTATTTGCGTATGCCTATATGCTTTTCCACTCCATTAGAATCCCGCCTTTTAAATAGCAGTGATTGACCGCCGTGTTTGGCGTTTTTTCTCGCTCGCTGCCTCATGTCCTGTTCAGTCTGCGTTATTCGCTAGGTCTGGTATGCCTCTATCGCTGCACAGCGGATAGGCGCGCTACTTCGTGCTGAAATCCTTTGAATTGGTCAACCATTTGGTTTTTGAAAAGGGTTTTTGTATCAGTTTTATCTTGATCTATAATATTTAAATATTGTTTTGCGGTATTTTATTTTTTGGCTTTTTATTTCATAAGTATTTGAATTATAATGTTAATTAATTGATTTTTGCATGTTTTTGGATTTCCCTATGGAGCGTTATTAAGCTGCTCATTTTTTCTTTAGACTAAAGTCACGTTTAAAAAACAGAAAATTATCTCTATCTTCAAATGGTCAACCATTTGGAGGTGACTGGAATGAATCAAACAGCTACCGCGTCGAGCGCTGGTGTTATTGAGGTGCTTCGGCAGCGGGCTTACAAAATTCGCCGCCATGCCCTGCGGATGGGTGAGGTGCAAGGGCAGGGATACGTTGGTCAAGCGCTCGGGATTGCCGATGTTTTGGCGGTGTCTTACTTCCATGCTCTAAAGCTGGATCCCAAGAACCCTGACTGGGAAGAACGAGATCGTTTTTTGCTTTCTATAGGGCATTACGCTATCGCGCTGTATGCCGCGCTGATTGAGGCTGGCGTTATTAGCGAGGAAGAGATCGAAGACTACGGCAGCGACGACAGTATTCTGCCCATGTCAGGTATGGCCGACTACACACCGGGCATGGAAATCACCGGTGGCTCGCTAGGTCACGGTCTGGGTATCGGCGTAGGAATGGCGCTGGGCCTCAAGCGCAAAGAGAGTACTTCACGGATTTTTAACCTGCTTTCAGATGGTGAGCTAAATGAAGGCTCGACCTGGGAAGCTGTCGCCTCCGCAGCCCACTGGAAGTTGGATAACCTGATTGCCATTGTCGATGTCAACGATCAGCAAGCCGACGACAGATCCTCCACCGTACTCAACTACGAGCCGATCGCTGATAAGTGGGTTGCGTTTGGGTGGGAAACCTACCGTGTTGATGGCAATGATCTTGAAGCGCTAGTCGAAGCCTTCGACAGTGCGCTAGCCAGTGACTCAAAGAAGCCCCGGGTGATTATCTGCGACACTCTGATGGGGCGCGGTGTGCCTTTCCTCGAAGAACGTGACAAGAACCACTTTATTCGTGTTGATGAGAATGAGTGGAGTGTGGCGCTCAAACAGCTTGATGACGTTTACGGTGTCCAGTAAGGAGGAAATGAAATGAGCGCCAAAAAGAAGCTAAAGACCTCGGCAATGATTGCGTCCATCGCGGGCGAAGACCAGCCAACGACCGCTGCGCCCTTCGGCCATGCATTGGTAGAGGCTGCTGGGAAAAATCCCAAGATTGTGGGTATGACGGCAGATCTGGGCAAATATACCGACCTGCACATCTTCGCCCAGGCCTACCCGGATCGCTACTACCAGATGGGCATGGCTGAGCAGCTACTCATGATGGCTGGTGCGGGTATGGCACGCGAAGGCTTTATCCCTTTCGTGACGACCTATAGCGTTTTCGCCTCACGCCGTGCTTACGACTTTATTTGCCTAGCGATTGCCGAAGAGAAACTCAACGTCAAAATTGTTAGCGCACTTCCCGGGCTTACCACGGGCTATGGCCCGAGCCACCAGGCTACCGAAGATATCGCTATCTTCCGCGGCATGCCGAACCTGACCATCATCGACCCTTGTGATGCGGTTGATATCGAGCAGTCAGTTCAAGCGATGGTCGATTTTGATGGCCCCGTCTACTTACGCCTACTGCGTGGCAAGGTGCCCCGTGTTTTAGATCGCTTTGAAGGTTACCAATTCGAGATCGGCAAGGCTAAAAGGCTGCTAGATGGAGAAGATACTCTAATCATCTCTTCTGGGCTGATGACGATGCGTGCGATTGAGGCTGCCGATGAGCTGAGAGAACAAGGCACCAACGTGGCGGTTTTACACTGCGCCACAATCAAGCCGCTAGATACCGATACCATTCTGGCGGAGGTTCGTCGCTATCCTGAACGTCCCGTCTTCGTGGCCGAAAACCACTCAATCATTGGTGGCCTGGGCGAAAGCATCGCATCGCTGCTGATGAAAGAGGGTGTATCCGTCAAATTTAATCAGATCGGCCTTCCTGATGAATTTCTGGATGCCGGTGCTTTACCCACTCTGCATGACCGTTACGGTATTTCCACCAAGGAGGTGATCAAAACGCTAAAGCAGCACGTTGCCTGAATAGACTAACTAAATCAAAAAACTAAGACTCCAGCTACGTTTGATAACCGCTATTTCTAACAACAAATATTTTAATAGAGAGAAACGTCATGAAAAAAACAGTCCTTGCTTCTGTCATTGCCAGCGCCTTTTTCATTAGTGGTAATGTCGCCGCTCAGCAAACCCTGCAACTCGCCCACAATGCGGCGGAAGGTAACCCCAAGTGGGATGCTTCAGAACTCTTCGCAGAGCTCGTCGAAGAAGGAACCAATGGGGAATTAATAGTCGATGTTGGTGGTAATGCGCAGTATGGCGACGATATGGAAGCCATCACTCAGATGAGAATGGGTACCTTGGCGTTTAGTACCAATAGCCAGGGCGCGACATCCAGCGTTGTGCCGCAGTTTTCCGTTCTGGGGCTACCGTTTCTGTTCAACTCTCTTCCCAACGCTTGGGAGGTTATGGACGGCGAAGTCGGCGATGAACTGAAAAGGCTTTCTGAAGAGAAGGGGCTTGTACTACTGGCGCTGTGGGATAATGGCATTCGTCATGTCAGCAATAATGTTCGCCCCATTGAGACCCCTGATGACCTGGAAGGCCTTAAGATTCGAACCCCTCCCGATGAGATGACGGTTGATATCTTTGAGGCGCTTGGCGCAAACCCCACCCCAATGAATTTCTCTGAACTCTATATTGCTCTTGAACAAGGGGTCGTTGATGGTCAGGAAAATCCATTAATGAATATTTACTCATCCAAGCTTCACGAGGTGCAGGACTATATTTCCTTAACCGGCCACAAGTATGAGTCAACCCCGCTACTTATGAGCAAGATGGTCTGGGATACGCTTTCATCCGAGTACCAAGAAGTGATTCAGCAAGCGGCCGTTGAGGCGGGGGAGTTCAATCGACAAGCGTCACTTGAGGCCGACGATGCGCTGAGAATTAAGATGGAAGAGACGGGTGTCGCTTTTAACGAAGTAAATCCTGAACCTTTCGTCGAAGCCACTTCATCCGTTTATGACCAGTGGGCAGAAGAGTACCCAGAATTGGTCGAGATGGTCGTCAATGCGGCTCAGCGTGAAGCGCAATAACGGAAGGGGCTTTTCATGACGCTCTCAATAGAGAGCCGCGACAGTGGAGTGGGCGGGCCCACTTCACTGTTAGCGAGCTCAAAGCGTGTGATTTATCACACCTTCAAATGGGTATCCATCGTCGCTGTTGTGGCTATCTTCGTGTCGCTATTACTGGGTGTGGGGGTTCGGTACCTTTTCTCTACTAACTTGGGCTGGGTAGCGGAAGTGCCCAACTTGGTTTTTCCCTGGTTAACCATGTGCGCCATCGTCGCCGCTGCGGCAAGGAACGAGCATATCGGCGTCGAGCTGGTCGTCGAAAAGCTGCCAAGACTACCGAAGAAGTTAGTGGTATTGGCCGTCAACCTAATAGCAATGATCGCTTTTAGCTTCATGGCCGTTAACGGGTTGGATGTCGTTGAAATTGCAGGCTCCCAGCGATTGCCGATAACCCGGATTGGTATGTCCTGGGCTTATTGGTCAGTCGTCGTTGGTTTTATGGGGTTAGCTGTTATTTCGTTCATCAACATCGCAATGGTGCTCACCGGGGGAGATCAATCCTCTGAACCTCAAGTTTCTCACGGGGAGGAAGGGATATGACGGCCCAGATGCTCATTGGCTTTGTCTTGTTGCTGTTAATGGCGATGCCGGTTGGTTACTCGCTGGTGATAAGCGGATGGGCGGCACTATCCGTTTTTGGCCCTATGCCATCCAGTATGGCAGTCATGAAGATCTTTCAACCGACGCAAAGCTTCCCTCTGCTGGCGATCCCCTTTTTTATACTCTCTGGTGGGCTGATGATGTCCGGCAAGCTAGGACAGAAGCTAGTGGGTTTAGCCTCCATGTTGGTGGGTAAATATCACGGCGGGCTTGGTCAGGTCACCGTGGTGGGTTCAACTGTCTTCGGTGGAGTCTCAGGGTCTTCGGTAGCAGAGGCGTCCGCACTGGGTTCCATGCTTATCCCTTGGCAAAAGAGAGAGGGGTATCCTGGCGCTTTCGGTGCTGCTGTTACCTCAGCCTCTTCTGTGATTGCTGGCCTGATGCCGCCTTCTATCCCACTCATCCTGTTTGCTACTGTCTCGAACACCTCCATCGCATCACTGTTCATTGCCGCTGTAATTCCAGCGTTAATGCTTGCGGGTGGCATGATGCTGGCCTGCAATATCATTGGCAGACGACGCGGGTTCCCACGTCTTACCCTCAAGTATACGGGCGCTGAAATAAGAAACACGCTGTTCTCAGCGCTCCCCGCGTTGCTGATGCCGGTATTTATCGTTGTGTTACTACGTGCGGGGATTGCCACACCCACAGAGGTGAGCGTCATCGCCGTTGCCTATGCCTTGGTAGTCAGCAGTGTTATCTACCGTGACCTGACGGCTGAGCGCGTCATGAGCGCGCTGACAAACACCGTGATCACCACGGGCATTGTGATGCTCATTATCGCGGCAGCCAACATTATTGCTTACATCCTGACGTCTGGCGGTGTCCCGCAGGCCGTCGCTCAATGGGCTGTCGAGTATCTAAAACACCCTATCTTGATCATTTTGGCGATCAACTTGCTGATGCTCTTTATCGGCATGTTCCTCGATTTGCCCGCTGCCATCTTGCTGTTAGGGCCAACGCTGGTCTCCATTGCCAACGCGATTGGGCTAGATCTGGTGCAGCTTGGCATCATCATGTGCGTGAACCTCAGCATTGGTCTGTTCACTCCCCCCATAGGCACCACTCTGTTTGTCTCTTCTGCTATTGCCCGTGAACGTATTGGTGCCGTGGTTAAGGAGCTGGGGCCTTTCTATTTGGTGGCCATTGTCGTGTTGCTGCTGGTGTCCTACGTGCCAGCGCTGATTATTTATTGAGGTGGTTATGCAAACTATTGCATTTGCAGGGCTGGGCGCCATGGGGTGGCCTATGGCAACCCGGTTGAAAGAAGGTGGTTTCCAGGTGCTAGGTATGGATGCCGTTGAGTCAACGGAAACGGCTTTCAACGACCAGGTGATGTCTTCCGAGCAAAAACAGCGCGGACTGACCCGTTGCGAAGCACTTTTTATCATGGTGGTCAATGCAGATCAGGTGCGTTCTGTACTGTTTGGTACCAACACTATTGAGTCGCTTAAGCAAGGTGCTTGTGTTGTCCAAATGTCGACCATTGCCCCGGACGATGCGGCGGCTATCTCACAAGAAGTCGCGGCGATGAGGCCTGACCTGCACTTCATCGATGCCCCGGTGTCAGGCGGAGTGGTAGGTGCCGAGGCGGGTGAACTCACGATTATGGCAGCGGGCACCCAAGACGCTTTGTCGAAATGCCGTCAAGCGTTTGAAGTGTTGAGCAAAGTTGTATTTGAAGCTGGGGAACGGCCGGGGCAAGGCGCGGCGATGAAGGCGGTCAATCAACTGCTATGCGGCGTGCACATTGCCGCCGCTGCAGAAGCGTTGGCACTGGCAGAGAAGAGCGGTATTGATGCCTCAACAATACTAACGCTGTTACAGGGATCATCAGCTTCCAGCTGGATGCTGAAGGATCGTGGCCCACGGATGATCGCTGAGCCCAGTGATATTACCAGTGTGATCGATATTTTCTGCAAAGACATGGGCATTGTCTGCGACTCAGCCAAGACCTCCAAGGCATTTACGCCACTGGCAGAAACCGCGCGTCAGCTATTTGTTTCCAGCGCTGAGCGAGGAGAGGGCAAGTTAGATGACAGCCAGCTGATTCGCACTTACCGACTGCTTAATGGAACGGCCTAAGGGGACACAATGCCCAGTTTTATATCTTTCAGTACCGCGGCTTACGACGGCTATGATTTCGATGTGATTCTGCCATCGCTAGCGCGGTGTGGCATAAGGAATGTGGAGTTTGCTTTTATCGATGGCTATGTAGAGGCCTTCACCGACAGCGATTTTACTGCTGCTTTCGCCGCTGAGCTAAAAAGTGAAATGCAACGCCATGGCCAGCAGTGCCGCTATTTTTCCGGCCATATTGATTTGGGCATTGAGAACGCAGCCGCCAGGCTTGAAGCACGCTGCCGTTTTGCTGCGTCTTTAGGGGCCTCCTGTGTAATTACTAACGCTGCCACGCGCGAGAGCGCAGACAACTTCTTTGCCCAGGCCGATACCCTGGCTGCGATTGCTCACAACTACGGTGTGCGCATTCTGCTGGAGAATCCCGGCAACGGCGTTCCCAACTTACTCGACCATGCCAGTGACGCGCCGGGCTTGCTTAAACAGCTGGACGCTCAGGCCTTCGGTATTAATTACGATATCGGCAATCTGTTAGCCCACTGCCCAGCTCGAGAACCGCTTGAAGATGCACGTGCGGCAATGGATATTGCCGACCATTTTCATCTTAAACCCTGTGTGCGCCGCGAGGATGGTATCGATTTCGTTCCATTGGGAGCAGGGGATGTGAATGACACTGCGCTAGCGGCGGAGCTTCTTCGCCAGAATAAGCCGTTTTCACTCGAGCTTCCATTCCGCCTTCATCGCGATGCCAATGCTCAACCTTGGCGCGATGAGCAACCACTGCCACTCGATGTCATCGAGTGGCGTATTTCCCGCTCTCTTATGGAGCTGGAGTCTCTTGACAAACAATTTACGACAAATCAATAAAAGGAGAACGTTATGCTACTTAAAGACAAGGTTTGTATCGTCACAGGCGCCGCAGGTGAGAAAGGCATTGGCTTGAGAACCGCGAAGCTCTTCTATGAACACGGAGCTTCAATCGTCATTTCCGATATCAATCAGCAGGCTTGCGATCAGGTGCGCAGCGAGTTTGACCCTGAGCGCTCGCTAGTAGTGGTTGGAAACGTAGCGAACCGTGATGATTGCTTCAATTTAGCGAAGGCAGTCACGGATAAATTTGGCCGCATTGATGTGCTCATCAATAACGCTGGTATTACTCAGCCGGTGAAGTTCGAAGAGATCTTACCCGAAGACTATGATCGCATTCTGGACGTTAACCTCCGGGGCATGCTCTATATGTCTCAGGCTGTCGTGCCACATATGAAAACGGCGAAGTCAGGCTCAATTATTAATACCTCTTCGGTTTCTGCGCAGCGGGGTGGCGGTATCTTTGGGGGCCCGCACTACAGTGCTGCCAAGGCAGGCATGTTAGGGCTGGGCAAGGCTATGGCACGCGAGCTTGGTGCTTTTGGTATTCGTATTAACTCCGTCACGCCGGGATTAATTGCTACCGATATTACTGCTGGCAAGCTAGACGACCAGATGAAAGCCAAGATTTTAGAGGGCATCCCGCTGGCACGAATGGGCACTCCTGAAGATGTAGCCAAGGCCTTCCTGTTCTTGGCGAGTGACCTTTCCAGCTACATTACAGGGGCCACCCTGGATGTTAACGGCGGTATGCACATTCATTGATTATGCTAAGCTGCCCCTATACTTACGATACGGTATAGGGGTGGCGCTTGGATGATGTTATGAGTCAGATCGATCCGAATCTTTTGGATAGACTTAAGGAGTTTGTGTCGGTCTCCGAACTGTCTAAAGATGGCCGGTTAAAGCTTCCGGCCGAAAGAGCGCTGTGTGAGCATTTTGATATGCATCGTTCGTCGGTTAGGAACGTCCTTTCTTTATTGCAAAGTCTTGGTTTCATCGAACGCAAGCAGGGGAGTGGTACTTTTCTTAAAATGCCCGAGCCTGTTTTTATCCAGCTCTATTTTGAGCTGGCGCTTAAGCTCAACTACATCTCCGTCGATCATCTTGAAACGGCACGCGAGATGTTTGAAAAAGAGATCGTGCAGGCTGCCGCGGTTAACCATCAGCCCCATGAGCTGAAAAGGCTTGAGTTACTCTGCGAAAAAATCGTGACGTCATCCGATGTTCTTGAAGGCATTCAGGCGGATTATGAATTCCATGAGCTGTTGGCCATTATGGCCAAAAATCCTGCCGTATTGATTATTTTCCAAGGGTTATCATCGGTACTGAAAAAAGTGCTTCATCAGCGCAGGATTTTGGCACGGCAATCTAAAGAAGCACACAAGAAAACCAACGAGACGCATATTGCGATTGTCGCTGCCGTCAAAACCCGTGACAGGGAGCTCGCGCGTCAAGCAATGCACGATCACTTTGAGACGTGGAATCAGCAGACGATGCGTAGCTTTCCGAAAGCCGAGGGGGCAGGCATGTTTGCCGAGTAAGTGCTGCTGTTCGGCAAGAATCCTAAGTGGCGATGCAGGCTTCAAAAACTTCTTGATTGAACTAGGTAGCGAGCAATCATTTAAACTGCCCGCTACCTAAGCGTATCCAGAGGTTAGGCAGTGACCTACCGTAGCCCTTGAATCTTTTTATGATTTTCCAGGGTCATGACCAACGCTTCGGCGGCTTCTTTGCCTTTGGCGCGGAAATGGCCATGGAAAAAATCATGGTGCGTGCTGTGTTCATGAAAATGATGAGGTGTCAGCACAACCGAAAGAATGGGGATTTCGGTTTCCAGTTGCGCTTGCATCATGCCTTCAATGACCGCTTGAGCAACGAATTCGTGCCGATAGATGCCGCCATCAATGACAAAGCCTGCCCCCACAATGGCGCTGTAACGGCCGGTTTTGGCGAGTAGTTTAGCCTGAAGCGGGATTTCGTAAGCCCCTGCAACTTGGAATATCTCTACTTGGTCAGCGGAAAAGCCATGCTCGCTGGCAAGTTGAGCAATAAATGCCTCTCGGGCTTGAGTGACTATATCGTGATGCCAAGACGCTTCGATAAAGGCAACGCGAACTGATGAGGAGTGTTGGGTCTGATTCATGGTCATCCTATGGGATTGTTTACCAGAACCAGGGCATGAGGCATCCAATAGCACAGCACCCGTATGCGTTGGAACGCTACGGGTAATATCACTAGGAAACCTTCTCTTTTATCCGGACTATGACCGTCGGCTCCGGAATCTCACCGAATCTGCTGTCCTCAACCGTCAAGTTATACCCGTCGGTTGAGCGCTCGTGGGCTTGTCCGCATCGACTGCGGCATCACCACCGGTGGGGACTTGCACCCCGCCCTGAGAAAGTTCGCCATTAATGGCGGAAGGCATTATACGCTGGCTGGATAGTAGATACAGACGGCGAGACAAATATTTTTAATTAGCACCCCGCGCTTGGAAAGGCGTGACGTCACCCCAGAACGACAGTTAATAGTGATAAACTGGCCATGACGCTTAGCAGGATAAGTACCCTGGCGCTTAGCCAAGGTTGACCATTGGAGGACCGTTTGAAGGGCTACCGTTTCAGTGCAGAGAGTGCAAAGTCGCTTGCGATTTCGCTGGGTATAGGCGCCGTGGGCGGTACGCTGTTTCAACTCACCGGTTTGCCCCTTGCCTGGATGCTGGGCCCGCTGATTGCCAACCTGCTGGCCTCTTCACAAGGCGTGAAGGTCTCGGTGCCCGAGCCGCTGCGTAATGTGTTTTTAGCGGTAATGGGCCTGGTGTTGGGTAGCCAGGTTACGCCGCAGTTGGCGCACCGTGTACTGGATTGGCCCGTTTCCGCCGCGCTACTATTGCTGGGGGTGGCCGCTTCCACCGCCGTGGCCGCTGCCTGGTATCGGCGCTGCGGGTTTGACCCGGTTAGCGCCTGGTTCGGTGCCTCGCCTGGTGCCATGACGGCGATGATCCTGCTAGGTGAAAAGTGCGGTGGCGACCCCCAACGCATTGCGGTGGCGCAGTCGCTGCGCATCATTTTAGTGATTCTTTTTTTACCGCCGCTATTTTGGGCCTATGAGGGCGGCGGCGAAGGTATTGGCCCTGTTCACAGTGGTTTGGAACATGCCTGGATGCTGCTGTTGATCCCGCTGTTATTGCCACTCGGCCGCTGGCTGCGAATGCCCAGCCCAGCACTGCTGGCACCGCTGCTAGCCGCTGCCCTATTATCCGGTGTTGATATTGCCAGTCTCGCTCTGCCGGAATGGGGCATGAACCTGATGCTGTGGGTACTGGGCAGTGCCATTGGTTCGCGTTTTCAGGGCATGACGCGACAGCTCTTTGGGCGTTATTTATGGCAGTCTGGCGTGGCGACACTGTTAGCACTGCTGGTGCTGGCGCTATTTGCCGAGCTGATTCACCAACTGCTCGGGGTAGGGCGCGATGTAGCGCTGCTGGCGCTGGCACCGGGCGGCATTGGCGAGATGGCAATTTTGGCCGTGGCGTTAAACATTGATCCGGTATTTGTCGCTTTTCATCACCTGTTGCGTATGGTGACGCTGATGATTATTGCACCGTTCTGGGCGCGTTGGCTGCTGCGTCACTCCAATTCTCCATAACATTTTAACGACATCTACACCCTACACACTCACGTATAACAAATTAAAGACCGTCAATACCAACGCCAGTAACGTAAGGAACCCTCATGCTATCGCGTGTTTTACAGCCGTTATTTCGTTACTTTGAAACGCGGGTTAACCCCTATCCAGAAGGTAGGGTGGAAACGCCGCCCAAAGGCTTAATGCCCTTTATTGTGCACTTCTCACGGCCGATGCTGCCGCTATTGCTGCTTATGACGCTGTTCACCGCGTTGGTGTCGGCGGCGGAAGTGGTCTTCTTCAGCTACATGGGCCAACTAGTGGATTGGCTGGGCAACGTTGAGCGGGCAGGCTTTTGGGCTGAAAACGGGCTGTGGCTAACAGGTCTGGGGCTATTGCTGCTGATCGGTTTGCCGCTGTTGGTGCTGTTGCAGTCGCTGGTCACCCATCAAAGCATTTTCGGTAACTACCCGATGATTGGCCGCTGGCTGTCCCACCGCCATATGCTGAGCCAGAGCCTGGCGTTTTATCAGGATGAGTTTGCCGGGCGGGTGTCGCAAAAGGTCATGCAAACCGCACTGGCGATCCGCGAAACTGTGACCAAGGTGATGGGGCTGCTGGTCTACGCCATTGTCTATTTCACCGGTGCGGCTTTCTTGCTGGGCCGAGCGGATCTGTTACTGCTGATACCGCTTGGGCTGTGGTTAGTAGGCTATCTCGCGATTATGCGCTTCTTCGTGCCGCGCCTGCGCGATGTCTCCATGGCCCAAGCGGACGCTCGAGCACAAATGACCGGTCGCGTGGTAGATAGCTACAGCAATATTCAGACCATCAAGCTGTTTGCCGATACCGAGCGTGAGCAGCGCTATGCTCGCGACGCTATGGAAGGCTTTATGGTGACTGTTCACCGCCAAATGCGGCTGGTGACTATCATGAGTGTGGGTTTGACGCTGCTGAACACTGCGCTGTTAGTGGGTACAGCGGCTATGGCCATCAGCGCCTGGTACATGGAAGCGATTTCCCTGGGCGTGCTGACGATCGCCATTGCGCTGGTTATGCGTATCCGCTTTATGTCCGACTGGATCTTATGGGAAGTCGCCGGGCTGTTTGAGAATATTGGCACCGTACAGGATGGCATGAATACCATTGCCCAGGAGCCAACGGTGCGCGATGCCCCGGCTGCAGAGCCGCTGAACGTCCCCGAAGGAGAGATCCGGTTTGACGCCATGCGGTTTGGCTATGCACAGGCTAAAGGCGAAAACAAAACCGTGTTTGATGGCTTAGATCTTACTATCGCCCCCGGCGAAAAAATCGGTTTGATTGGGCGTTCAGGGGCGGGTAAATCGACCCTCGCCAATTTGCTGCTGCGTTTTTACGACGTGCAGGGTGGGCGGATTTTGATTGATGGGCAAAACATTGCCGAGGTAACCCAGACCTCCTTGCGCCACCAGATTGGCATGGTCACCCAGGACACCTCGCTGCTGCACCGCTCGCTGCGCGATAATATCCGTTACGGCAGCCCCCACGCCAGTGATGAAGATGTTTGGAACGCGGTGTGCCGCGCCCATGCAGATACCTTTATCAATGACCTGGTCGACCCGAAAGGGCGCCGCGGGTTGGATGCTCATGTAGGTGAGCGCGGCGTTAAACTTTCCGGCGGTCAGCGCCAGCGGATTGCGATTGCCCGTGTGCTGCTCAAAAATGCCCCGATTCTGGTGCTGGATGAGGCGACCTCGGCGCTGGACTCAGAAGTAGAAGCCGCCATTCAAGAGCAGCTAGATACGCTGATGGAAGGCAAAACGGTTATCGCCATTGCCCATCGCCTTTCGACCATTGCTATGCTCGATCGGCTGATCGTGGTGGACGAAGGGCGCATCGTCGAAACCGGTTCGCATCAGGAGTTACTGGCGAAAGGGGGGATCTATGCCAGCCTTTGGCAGCGACAGTCGGGTGGTTTTTTAGGTCACGACCTTGATCTGGAAGAGAGTGCCCTCATCTCAAAATAGACCAGTCGTTTTTTAACGACATGCGTTCAATAGGAGGTAGTGATGCAAGCCATTCAGCTACGAGAGCCCGGCGGTTTAGACAAGCTAGAGGTCGTTGAGCTAGCGGCCCCAGGAGAGCCTGGTCCTGGTGAAATTAAAGTACGCCTGCACGCCAGCTCGCTGAATTTCCACGACTACGCCGTGGTCGCCGGGATGATCCCGACGGAAGACCAGCGTATTCCCATGTCTGATGGCGCGGGCGTGGTTGAAGCGATCGGTGAAAGTGTCAGCGAATTCGCCGTTGGCGACCACGTGGTCTCAACTTTCTTCCCGCATTGGCTCGAAGGCCCGGCCAGAGTGGGTGATTTTCGCACTACGCCGGGTGACGGCGTAGATGGCTATGCCCGCGAACTGGTTGTGCGCCCGTACGAGTGGTTTACTCATCAGCCCAAGGGCTATAGCCACGCAGAGTCCGCTACGTTAACCACCGCTGGCTTAACTGCTTGGCGTGCGCTCGTTGTTGATGGCGGTATCAAAGCGGGGGATAGCGTGCTGGTGCTGGGCACCGGTGGAGTATCGATTTTTGCCCTGCAGTTTGCCCGCCTGATGGGCGCGCGGGTGATCGCCACCTCATCATCGAATGAAAAGCTGGCGCGGCTGCGCGAGTTGGGCGCCGAGCACACCATCAATTACAAAGAGACGCCTGATTGGGGGAAGCGCGTGAAAGAGCTGACCAATGGCGAAGGCGTTGATCACGTTGTTGAGGTGGGCGGTTCTGGCACGTTGCCGCAGTCCATCGATGCGGTAAAAATTGGTGGGCATATCGCCTTGATTGGCATACTCACGGGCCGTGAAGGTGAGGTACCAACGGCTAAGCTAATGGCTAAACAGGCCAGCTTAAAAGGCTTGATTGTGGGTAGCCGTCGCCATCAGATCGAGATGATCCGCGCCCTTGAAACCTTCGATATGCATCCGATCATTGATCGTGAATTCCCGCTGACCGAGATCGCCGACGCTTTCCGCCATCAGGAATCTGGTCAGCACTTCGGCAAGATTTGCCTGACGTTTTAAATCGGTTGGCTTACTTTCAACTGGTTTACTTGCAATGAAGTGAGCCATAGATAACCCGCTTGCACGCCTTGCTCACTTGCCGGGCGTGCAAGTGCAGGTTAATCCGGCAAGCGGCTGTAGACCACACCTTTTACTTCCAATTCCAGTATTTCATCGTAGGGAACCGTAACCCCTTCCACGTCACCCGGCGTGCGATGGCTGTTTTTAATCTCGGTTTCAGGTATCACCTTTACGCCGACCAGCCCGACGTGCTGAATTCGGGCACTAAAGCGATTGCCTTCATGCTCGATCAGTAACCGCTCACCGGCAATACACTTCTCAAGCTTGGCGTGCAGCTCTTCTTCGCTAACGTGGACAACACTCATCGCTTTCTCCTTTAGCTTTCGCCATTGCTTGGCAATAAAACATAATAGTCCGTTAAGCGCGCTAACTACTGTCTGTAAAGACTTTATTTTAGACCATAAGTTCGTATTTGAGGTTAGCAACTGGGAGCGCCGTGCTAAAGTGAGCGCCTAACGCCAGCCATAAGGACAACCGTCATGGGGGAGCAACCATCATCGGCCGACACGCCGTTGTGGGCGGTCGTTGAGCTAGACCAATTTCGTACCCCTGAGCAGACCCAGGCGAGCCAGTGGCGACGCTCGTTGCGTTCGGCTTCGACGTGGCTGGTAGGCAAAAACAGCGCTGAGCAGCAGGTAAAAGAAGAGCATGAACTGCGTGCGTTACCCGAGGTTAAGCTAGCGCATTTAGTGCCGCCCATCGATTGGGCGCCCGCCGCAAGGGCTTTGGCGCAGCAGCTAAAAGGCCAGCAAGCGCCGGTTACGTTTTTTATTACCCCGCCGCACAGCGGCCATGTTTCTGTGGTGAGTCAGTGGGCGGAACAGCACCACTTTGCCTGTTTGCCGCCACCCACGCTCAGCGAGCTTGCCGAAGGCGACACTCAGTGGGTAGAGCGTTGTGCCAATCAACGCGAGTGGGCTGTTCCCGCATTAGAACGCTACTTTTTACGCCACACTCAGGGTATTCAGGGCGTACGTGAATTTCTTGAGCGTGCCTTAAGTGGCCGCTTGGGGCAGGGTGTGATTGGCTGTGACAGCTGGGCGTATGCCTACCTACAAGAAGTGGTCGGTATCGAGGGCGCGCCGGTGTTTACCCTTCAAGCCATGGAGGGCGAACAGCTGTCGCAGTACTTTGCGAAGATTGCGACCCATGAGGGGCAGTCTCCGTTGGTCTACAGCACGCGAACCGGTAAGCCAGTATTGACTGAATCAGCAACCCAGCATGGCGACAAAGCCCCTAACAAAGAGCTACAGCGCTTAGCTGCTCACTGTCGTGGTCATATAGGTCTTGCTTGGCACTACTGGCGCGAGCGGCTGCGTGAGCCAACAGCAGACGATGAAGAGGCGCTGTGGCTGGTCGATGCCCTCGCCGAGGCAGAACTCTCCACAGATACCGGGGATATCGCCACGCTGGTGCTGCATGCGTTATTGGTTCATGGCGGTCTGGATGACCACTCCCTCGGGCAGGTGTTGCCGTTTTCACACCACGAGGCACTCAATGCCCGGTTAGCTTTGCAGCGCAAAGGGATTGTTTCAAGCAGCGAAGGGCGTTGGCAGATCACACCGTTAAGCTACGCAAGCGTTCGCCAGCTATTGGAATCGCGCAATTATCTGGTTGATCCCCTTTAAGTCGCCGCGCTAACAGCGACAGGCCTGCGGAGGGCACCCATGGACGAACAACAAAAGTACGCACGATTGTTTAACGATATTGATAGCCAAGCGATGATTACCCTTGGGGTGGTGCTGCTATCGACCATTGTGCTGATTATTGTCAGCCAGCGGGGGCTTAACTGGCTGGCCACTCGGTTACACGGGCAAGTGCGTTTCCGCATTTTTGCCTTGGTGCCTCTAACGCGCCTACTGATTTTGATTACTGCACTGGCCATCATCGTACCGATTATTATCGAGCCATCGCTACGTAATATGGCCACGTTGCTGGGAGCACTTGGCTTAGCCATTGGTTTTGCCATGAAGGACTACGTAAGCAGCTTGATTGCGGGTGTTGTTTCGGCGATTGAACTGCCTTATCGCCCTGGGGACTGGGTTAATATTGAAGGCACTTACGGCGAGGTTAAGCACGTCGGTTTGCGCACGGTAGATATTCAGACGCCCGACGATGATTTAGTCGCCGTGCCGCACTTAAAGTTGTGGGATCACGCCGTTTACAACGCTAATAATGGCGGTACCAGCCTGCAGTGCGTGGCGAGTTTTTACCTTCACCCCGAGCACGAAGCAGGCTGGGTACGTAAAGCGCTGCGCGATGTGGCGTTAACCAGCGCCTATCTGAAGTTCG
Organism: Halomonas sp. AOP13-D3-9; assembly: GCF_052379125.1. Lineage (NCBI taxonomy): Bacteria > Pseudomonadati > Pseudomonadota > Gammaproteobacteria > Oceanospirillales > Halomonadaceae > Halomonas > Halomonas sp. AOP13-D3-9. The sequence goes on from NZ_JBQSYH010000010.1 coordinate 27,749, forward strand.
ATAAGCCAATTATTGTGGTGGCCGAAGAGAAACCCTGGGGCACCCACTACCGCATACGCGCTTACCCGGTGGATCCGCGCCAGCAGTTTCTGTTTATTACCGATCTAACTGTACGCGGTAAAACAGTGCTGAGTGCCGCAGGCGTACAGTCAGCGATGTTGCCACCGGATGCTGCCCTGGATGCACGCAACGCGGCAGAATCTTCTTACTAACAGGCCTTAGGCGTCTGTAGACTCGGGCAGCTCACCGCTGTGATAGACGTTTTGCACATCGTCCAGTTCGTTGAGCATGCCTAGGAATTTTTCGAACATCGCTACGTCATCGCCTTCCACCGGGGTGGTGGTTTGCGGCAGGAACTGAATCTCGTCTGCCTCAAAGTCAATCTCACCGAAGGCATCTAATAATGCCTGTTTGGCTTTGGCGTAGTCGGTATGTGGGGCAAAAACGGTGATCCGCTCACCCTCTTGCTCAATATCGGTGACATCCACATCGGCTTCCATTAATGCTTCAAGCACGGCCTCTTCATCGCTTCCGGCGAAGGAAAAAATCGCGCAGTGATCGAACATATGGCTAACGCTGCCGGGGGTGCCGATTTTGCTCTTGGTTTTGGTAAAGCAGCCGCGCACATCGCCAAAGGTACGGTTGGGGTTGTCGGTAAGGCAGTCGACAATCACCATCACATTGCCAGGGCCGAAGCCTTCGTAACGGGCTGCGGAGAAATCTTCGCCACCGGCACCACTGGCTTTGTCGAGTGCTTTATCGATCACGTGAGAAGGTACCTGGTCTTTCTTGGCCCGTTCCATTAAACCGCGCAGCGCCAGATTGCCATTGGGGTCAGTGCCGCCCGCTTTAGCGCAAACGTAAATCTCGCGTCCATATTTGCTGTAGACCTTGGTCTTGGCATCGGCCGTTTTGGCCATGGATTCCTTACGGTTCTGAAAAGCCCTACCCATGTTGCCGTCCTATGTTTTCTATACGCCCCGCGCATTGGGCGGCGGGGCGGTTGTTTTAAAAAAGAGAAAAAGTGCAAAGAAAAAAGTGAGAGAGCAAATTTTACCCAACAGCGTACCATGCTAACAGCGTTATTTAAGGCGCTTGCCGAAGTGTTGCTTGGCTTGGCGTATACTGGCCGCCAGACGCCACATCGTGAATCTCGACCCTCAAGGAGGAACAGGCATGCCGTTGACACTCTGGCTATCACTCGCCGCGATTTGTGCCATGGGGGCTATGTCGCCGGGGCCGAGTTTGGCACTGGTGCTGCGCCATACGTTAGGCGGCGGGCGTTTTACTGGGGTGACCGCGGCCATCTTCCATGCCTTCGGGGTGGGCTTCTATGCGCTATTGACTGTTTGGGGGCTAGGCGCGTTAATCGCCGGTTTTCCGCTGCTGTTCCAACTGATTACCTGGTGCGGCGCGGCTTATTTGGCGTGGCTAGGAGTTAAAGCGCTGCGCGCCGGCAAAGCGGGTGCTTTAGAACCTAATGCGATTGTGACTAGCCGGGGCCAGGCCGCTAAAGAAGGCGTGCTGGTGGCATTAGGTAACCCGAAGCTGATCCTGTTTTTTGTCGCTCTGCTAAGCCAGTTTGTTACCCCCGAAATGAGTGGGCTGGCCAAAGCGATCATTGTGTTAACGGCGATGATTATTGACGGGGGGTGGTACGTGCTGGTCGCGGTGGTGCTTTCTCATTCACACATTCTGCCCTGGCTACAACAGCGTGCCCACTGGATAAACCGCATTACCGGGGTGTTGTTAATCGCACTGGCGTTACGCGTGGTAGCTGGACCACTGGTGTAAAAAGCATAGCCGTGGCATGGTGATACCCATGCCGTTTGGGGTTTTGTAGGGCGAAGTGATGCAAATTTACGACCAAGACTGCTATACCCACCAAGGGCTGCCGTTCAATCTACGCGTGCTGCGCGGTCAGGTGTTGCTGGTGGTCAATGTCGCCAGCCAGTGTGGTTTTACCCCGCAGTTAAGCGAGTTAGAGTCGCTCTATCAGCGCTATCGGGATCGTGGCTTCACCGTGCTTGGTTTCCCGTGCAATCAGTTTGGCCGTCAGTCGCCGGAAAGCGCCCAAGCGTTTTGTCAATTTGGCGAGCAGCAATTCGGCGTCAGTTTTCCATTGCTGGAGAAGGTTAAGGTCAACGGCAGTGATGCCCACCCATTGTTTGTGCTGCTCAAGCGTGAGGCGCCTGGAGTCCTAGGCACACAACTGATCAAATGGAATTTTACCAAGTTCCTGGTGGGTCGTGATGGCAAGGTGATAGCCCGATTTGGGCCGCGCTATCATGGGCGACCGCTACGTCTGGCATTAGAAGAAGCGCTAGATCAAAGCTATCCCTAACGCCATCTAAATCTGTTCGCCACGGGCAACGGCTACGCGACTCATGAGCGCGTTCCAGCGGTGTCGCACCATCATGGTGGTTAGCCCTGAAAACAGCGCCCAGCTTTTGCGCCGCCAGCCTTTCAACCTCAGGTTGTGGCTTACCAACTGTTTCATCAACTTATAGTCATCAAATTGCCGCCACTCGCTGGCGATCGAGAGCTGGTGCCGGGACATCACCGGGGCCATTTCCAGGCGAAACATCCACTCAAGCTCGTTAAGGGACATATCATAGCGCTCCACGACCTCGACCATGCGCGCGTAATCGCGCTCGCTGGGTTCACGATCCAGCCACAGCGGGGCTAGCGCCAGCCATAAATCGCCGCGTTCATCTACTAGCTGCTGTGCATTCATGATCGCCTCATGGGAAGTCGTTGCTAACGTAAGTGCTTGCCTAAGTATTTATCATCAGTACTTGTCATAAGTACTTGCCATCAGTACCGACATAATAACTTAGGCGGCTATCGTGACGCGAAAGCGCTTCTAGCTCAAGGGCAGACTATCGCTTAAGGATGGACAATCGCTCAAGAGCGGACAGGGCGCCCAGAGACCGCTAGAATACCCTCACTGAATCATGACATTGCTATGGCAAACGCTATTGCAAAACGATGTTGCTAGTTATGATGTCAAAAGCAAAATCAATCCGATAACGAGGTTCGATGTGATTATTAAACCCAAAGTGCGCGGCTTTATTTGTACCACTACTCATCCCATCGGCTGCGAGCAGAATGTTCGCGAACAGATTGAAGCGACCCGTGCTCGTGGTTTGGATAAGCAGGCTGGCCCAAAAAAAGTGCTCGTCATTGGGGCTTCAAGTGGCTACGGATTAGCCGCGCGTATTACCGCGGCGTTTGGCTACGGCGCCGACACGCTGGGCGTGTTCTTTGAAAAGCCCGCCACCGATAAAAAGCCGGGCACCGCAGGTTGGTACAACAGCGCAGCGTTCGATAAATTGGCCAAGCAGGAAGGGCTGTATAGCAAGTCGATTAACGGCGATGCGTTCTCCCATGAAGCGCGGGAAAAAGCGATTGAGTTGATTAAGCAGGACATGGGCGAGATTGACCTGGTGGTCTACTCGCTGGCATCACCCGTTCGGAAGCTGCCGGATAGCGGCGAACTGAAACGCTCAAGCCTTAAGCCAATTGGCGAGACTTACCGCGCCACCGCTATCGATACCAATAAAGACGCCATTATCGAAGCGGAAGTAGAACCTGCCACCCAGCAGGAGATCGACGACACCATCACCGTGATGGGCGGCGAAGATTGGGAACTGTGGATGAGCGCGCTAGACGAAGCCGGTGTGCTGGCCAAAGGCGCGCGCAGCGTGGCGTTTAGCTATATCGGTACCGAAATCACCTGGCCGATTTACTGGCATGGCGCTTTGGGTAAAGCCAAAGAAGACCTTGACCGCGCCGCAGCGGCTATCGATACCAAACTGAAAGAGAGCGGTGGTGGTGCCAATGTGGCGGTGCTCAAATCGGTGGTCACCCAGGCCAGCGCAGCCATTCCAGTGATGCCGCTTTACATCGCCATGGTCTACCGCATCATGAAAGAGCAGGGCCTGCACGAAGGCACTATCGATCAGTTGAACCGTCTATTCGGCGAGCAGCTCTACTCGGCTGAGGGGCTACGCGGTGAGTTCACCACCGACGAAGTTGGACGCCTACGTCTGGATGACTGGGAATTGCGTGACGATGTTCAGCAAGCGTGCCAGGACCTTTGGCCGGAAGTGACGACGGAAAACTTATTCGAAATTACCGACTATGCTGGTTATAAGCACGAATTCTTGAAGCTGTTTGGCTTTGAGCGTGACGATGTCGATTACGATGCCGACGTCAATCCTGAGGTTAAGTTTGATGTCGTGAATCTGTAAGCCATCCATTGGGGCGGTAGCGCCGCCCAATTCGACCGGAACGCGGGAGGTGTTTATGGATACTAGGGAAAGCAAAACTCCGGAAGAAGAGAAGCAGCACATTATTAATGAGCGGATACCTGAGGATTATGAAACCTCAAAACCGCATCTACAGCCGGAAGCCAAGAAGCGACCCGATGGGTTGTACAAGCTGCTCCCGCTAGTGGTGATCATTCTCGGCGTAATTGTGGTCAGTATCGTCGTGTTAGGTATTATTAATCGGGGCAACTAGTGCTTAACTAGGCTTTAATTTGCCGGGCTTTGGCCCGGCAAATTGCATTCATGCGTCACGTTTTTGCTGCAGTGGTCATAACGCTGCCATCCGCTACGCAATTGGGTAAGATGGTGGCTTCCCTAGGCCGATGGCGGTTTTTCATGCAGCGTTTCATGCAGTTTTTTATGCAGCTCAGTCAGTTATCATGCTGCCCAACCCGTTAACCTCTCACACAGGCATTACCCGTCGGCGTGTGGCATTTCTGCTGTTGCCGGGGTTTTCGTTATTGACCCACGCCAGTGCGCTAGAACCGCTGCAAATGGCTAACCAACTAAGTGGTCAAATGCTTTACCAAACCGTCACGTTAAGCCTTAACGACGAGCCCGTGCGCAGTGGTGCCCAGCTTTCGCTAATCGCGCAGCATGAGCTAAGTACTGCTCTAGGCCCACTAGACCTGTTGTTCATATGTGCACCGACGCCGCTGCCCTATACGCTTCCTGCCAAGCTGAATGAGTGGCTGCGGGGGCACCAGGGCCATGGCGTAGCGCTGGGTGGTTTGGCTGGGGGCACCGAGGTATTGGCGCGCTGTGGTTTGCTTGAAGGTTATCGGGCGACGCTGCCCTGGCAGCGTTTTGAGGCCTTTTCCCAGGCCTATCCGCAGGTGACGCTTTCTCAACAATTGTTTGAAATTGACCGTGACAGGTTGACCTGCGCGGGCGGTACTGCCGCCATGGACTTAATGCTCACGCTGATTGGTCAGCATCACGGTGCTCGCTTGGCGGAGCAAGTGTCGGAGCAGTTTGCCTGCGATCGCATTCGCTTGGCGGACGAGCGCCAGCACGTGCCGCTGCGAAGCCGCCTGGGCCACGCGCCGCAGAGCCTGGTGGATGCCGTGACACTGATGGAAGCCAATATTGAGGAGCCGCTCTCAACTCTGGAACTGGCCGAGCACCTAGGGATTTCCCGGCGTCAGTTGGAGCGGCTATTTAAGAAGTATCTGCAGGCGGTGCCCAGCCGCTACTATCTCGATTTGCGCTTGCAGGAAGCCCGCAAGCAGCTGCGCGAGAGTGACCGGCCGGTAGGCGATATTGCCTTTGCCACGGGATTTTCCTCAGGCGCCCACTTTTCTACCGCCTACCGTCACCATTTCGGCATGACACCGAGGGAAGAGCGCCTGGGTTAGAAGGATAAGATTAGAGGGATTAGGTTAGCGTATCCACAATGCCGCCTTCCACGCGCAGTGCCGCCCCGGTGGTGGCACTGGCCTGGGGCGATGCAGCGTAAACGCTCATGTTTGCGACCTCTTCGGGTGTCGCCAAGCGCTGAATGATTGAAGAGGGGCGGTTCTCCTGCACGAAGCGTGCTTCCACTTCCTGCTGAGAAATACCCTCTTTCTCTGCCATGTCGCCAAGCATTTTGAGGACACCCTCGGAACGTGTCGGCCCGGGGAGAATGGCATTCACGGTAACCTGGGTGCCACTGAGTACCTTGGCCAGCCCGCGGGAAACTGATAGCAGTGCCGATTTGGTCATGCCGTAATGCACCATTTCACTAGGGATGTTGATCCCCGACTCGCTGGAGATAAACTGAATACGCCCCCAGTCGCGCTCGCGCATGCCCTGAGCGTAGTGACGGGAAAGCCTCACCGCGCTCATCACGTTGACATCAAAAAATTGCTGCCAGGTAGCGTCATCGACTTCAAAAAAGTCCTGTGGGCCGAAAATGCCGACGTTGTTGATCAGGATATCCGTGCTGGGCTGCTGTTTAATAAGCGTTTGGCAGCCTTCAGCGGTGCCGAGATCAGCCGCTACGCCTTCTACATTGGCATTGGGGGTAGCGTTTTTAAGCGCCGCGATGGCCTCCTCAACCCGCGCCTGGGTGCGTCCTGTCACCACCACGTTAGCGCCAGCATTGGCGAGTCCTTGAGCAATCGCAAAACCAATGCCTGCCGTCGAGCCGGTGATAATGGCGTGCTTGCCGCTTAGATCAATATGCATACGTTGGTCTCCTCTCGTCCTGAGTGTCGGTGCTCATCACTATGCAACGCAGCTCAGCGAATAACCGCATAGCTTGCTAATTAGTATGCGGCTCTTTTAGTCTTCTTCAAGGGGAAGGTCTTCAATCGACCAGGTGTTCAGTCGCTTGCTGAGCACTGAGCCAGTAAAAAAGGGGCCTTGCGACCGTGCCCTGCCGCTCAGGCAGCTTAGCAACATCAGTGATGCTCCGGTTTACGCTGCTCCTAATGCGCCGCCGCTAAATGTTATCTCTAGCCCAACACCCGCTTATGACTCGGCATTCGGCGGCATCACCACCCACTCAGGCTCCTCGAATTCGCCGATCAGGCGGATCTCGCAGCAGGGGGCCGCACGGCGGATGACCTCCTTTATCTCCGGGTTGGGCTGGGCTTCCATGGCGTCGCGGCTGGCCTTGCTGTCCCAGTGGGCGATGGCGATCAGGGTGTTGGGGTCGCCGATCTTACGATGCAGTTCAGTGCCGCGTGCCCCTGGCGCCTGCTGGATGAGTTGGCTGGCGCGGACCCAGGCGTCGGCGTAGTCCTCGGCACGGTAGCCGTCGCGGATATGCACTTCGAAGATATATTTCATGGCGCTTCTCCCTGTTACTGCTGCTGAAGCTTTCGATCCTGGGCCATTGTATCCCGCCCCGTCCTGATCCAGCTGCCTCTTTTCTCGCGCCGTTAGTCGAGCGTGATGCTCAGCGTCTGCCGGGCCTCGCAGGGGTAGCCGTGGCGCAGGTGCAGGGTGCGCTTGTCGAGGGCCATCACCACCGCGAACAGGGTCTCCATGCGCTCGGCCTCGGGCAGGTCGACGTCAGTGTGCTTGCAGATCGACATAGGCGCATTGTGGTGGTCGCTCAGTACGTCGAACAGCGCGCTGACGCTGGCCTTGGGCGGTGGGTCTAGCAGCTCATCGAGGCGGTGCAGGCGTACATGGGAGTCGGGCTTGGGGAAGTCGGTGACACAGGCGGTGGCGGCCGCGGCGTAGAGGTGGTTGGTATGGGTCACCCGCCCGCCGCTGGGCTCGAGTACCCCCGGTGGCCCGGGCTGGACCTCGAAGCCGGCGGTCTGGCCTGCAGCGCTGGCGACCAGAAAGTGCGCCGGCGAGGCGACGCGGTCTTCCGCGACGATGCGCTGGGCGCTGGTGAAGCCGTCGCTCTCGAGAAGCTTGCGCAGGGCGATGTGGATCGGCAGGCCCTCGCCGCAGGTCTGCGAGCGGATGGCGTTGAGACACACGCCGAGGCCGTGGGCGTTGAGGCCGATCTTGGCCAGCATCCCGGCCTCGCCGACGCTGACCAGCGGCGGGGCGTCGTCCCCCTCTATGTGTAGTACCACCACGTTGTCGAGCTGGTCGAGGCGCCAGTCCCAGTTCTGGGCCAGCCATTGGCGACCCTGCTGGTAGAGTGAGAAGGCAGAACAGCCGCCGCTGGCTTGGGTTAGCGAGATCTCGCTGCGGCAGTTGAGGGTGAGGATATCGTCGCGCTGCAGGTCGGCGCCCTCGGCAATGCCCTCGAGCTCATCCAGGATCGCCGGAAAGCCGCGTTCGATCGCCGGTATAAAGCGGCGGGCCTCCTGCCGGGCTGCGGCCCAGTCGAGGCCTACAAAGTCTTGAAATAGCCGGTCATAGACCTCAATGCTGCGCTGAATCTGTGCGGCGTGGCGTTGGCCATGGGCCACGCCAATGGCATGGCGGCTACCACGCAGATGGGTTACGTCGAGCATGCGGAGTGCTCCTCGGGGAGGGGATTTACTCAAGCCTACCGCGAACAGCGTTGAAGTGCAGGTGGGTGTTTTGGATATGCAGCGAATAATAGTTTGCTTTATTCAACGTTTGAGGAAATTTTGACGCTGACAGCTACCAAAGGGCATCAGGCGTCCCCAAACGATAAAAAGCAGGCCTAAATACGTCACTGATACCGTGCGGTGCACAAGGACGGATATAGAGTGTTACAAAAGGGGGAGGGTACTCCAGTTAAATGCCGCTATTCATAATTTGCCGTCCCATTGCTGAAAGCAGGTAACCTAGCTAGGCCTTTATACTGTTTTCATTCCTTTCCTCCATTGGAGATAGCGTGCCATGAGCCATACCCCAAGCCGTCAAGATTACGACCACTACATGACGCCTAACTACTCCCCGCAGCAGGTCATTCCAGTGCGCGGTGAAGGCAGCCGCTTGTGGGATCAACAGGGCCGGGAATATATCGATTTCGCCGGGGGCATTGCGGTGAACTCCCTGGGGCACTGTCATCCGGTGCTGGTCAACGCGCTGAAAGAGCAGGGCGAAAAGCTGTGGCACCTCTCTAACGTGTTCACCAATGAACCGGCGCTGAACCTAGCCAAAGCGCTGGTCGAGCGCACCTTCGCTGATAAGGTGTTCTTGTGCTCCTCCGGCGGTGAAGCCAACGAAGCCGCGCTTAAGCTGGCGCGCCGCTGGGCAGTGGATCACCACGGTGAGCATAAAGATAAGATCATCTCATTTTATCAATCTTTCCATGGCCGCACCTTCTTCACCGTTAGCGTTGGTGGTCAGCCCAAGTACTCCCAAGGCTTTGGCCCGGTGCCTGGTGGCATCCTGCATGCTGACTACAATGATCTGGAAAGCGTGCGCAAGCTGGTCGGTGACGACACCTGCGCGATTATGGTCGAACCCATGCAGGGTGAGGGCGGCATCGTGCCCGGCACGCAAGCGTTTCTTCAGGGCCTGCGCGACCTATGCGACGAGCACAATGCGCTGCTGATCTTTGATGAAGTGCAAACCGGCGTTGGTCGTAGCGGCGAACTCTACGCTTATAAGAACTACGGCATCACCCCGGATATCCTCACCAGCGCTAAATCCCTGGGCGGCGGTTTCCCCATTGGCGCCATGCTGGCAATCGACTCGGTGGCTAAATCGTTGGTCATCGGTACCCACGGCTCTACTTATGGCGGCAATGCGTTGGCATCTGCTGTGGCCTTAGCGGCGGTTGAGTTTATCGACACCCCTGAGGTGCTCGAAGGCGTTAAGCGTCGTCACGATCTGTTCCGTGAACACCTGGAAACCATCAACCGCAAGTACGGCGTGTTTAAAGAGATTCGTGGTATGGGCCTGCTGATGGGCGCCCAGATGTCGGATGCCTATGAGGGCCGCGCCAAAGATATTCTGCCGTTGGCGATTGAAGAGGGCCTGATGGCGCTTATCGCCGGGCCGAACGTACTGCGCATGGCGCCTTCCCTGGTCATTCCTGAAGCAGATATCGCCGAAGGCATGGCTCGCTTAGAGCGCGCGATTGAGCGGTTAGTTGCGGCCGCATGAGTGAACAACAGGCTGCGTCAAGCGTGTCAACGGAACAGGGGGCGTCGAGAATGCTAGTCGTTCGACCCGTTAAAGCGTCTGATCTCATGGCGCTGGAGCAATTAGCCGAGCATGCAGTGCCTAGGCTGACCAACTTGCCTGCTAACCGTGAGCGGCTTCAGGAGCGCATTGCGCGCTCCCAGGAAGCCTTTAACGGCGACGTTGAGTTTCCAGAAGATGAGCACTATACGTTTGTGCTGGCGGACGATACACGCGAGGAAGTGCTGGGCACGGCCACTATCCGTGCCCAGGCAGGCGCCAACGAGGCCTATTACACCTATCGTCAGGAAACGCTGATTCACGCTTCACAGCAGCTCAATGTTCGCCGTGAAGTGCAGACGCTGGCGCTCTCCCATGAAGTCTCGGACGCTACCCTGCTGTGCGCCTTTTCGCTTAACCCTCGCTACAAAGGCACCAGCGCGGAGAGCCTGTTACGCCGGGCGCGGTTGATGTTTATCGCCCAGTACCCGGAACGCTTTTCACGCATTCTGGCGGTGGCGTTCCCTGGCTACTTGGATACCCGCAGCGAATCGCCGTTTTGGGAAAGCGTGGGGCGGCACTTTTTTGCTCGCAGTTTCCAGGATATTAACCACATTGCCGGGGTACGCTCGAAAAGTTTTATCGCCGAAGTAATGCCCCAGTTTCCGCTCTATTTGCCGCTGCTAACGCCCCAGGCGCGGGCGGCAATAGGTCGTGAGCACCCCGCCCACGAAGAGGCGCTGGAAGAGATGCTGGCGGAGGGCTTTGTGCGTTCGCGGCATGTGGATATTTTCGACGCCGGGCCGATTGTCAAGGCTGAGCGCGAGCGGTTGGTAACCTTCCGCAGTGCCGCCTGGCACCCGGTACGCATTCGTCCTGAACACGCGTTGCCCGATGCCGAACCGGCGTTGGTCGCCAATCAAAAGCTGGGTGAGTTTCGTTGTATCGTCGCCCGCTACGCGCTGTCGCCCACGGGCCAGTTAATGCTTTCTCCCGAACATGCCGAGCGATTGGGCGTTACCGAAGGGCGAGCGGTACTGGCCGCACCGCTGACGCTACCCACCGCGGTAGACGCGCTTGATGAAGGAGAGATGTAATGCGCATTCGACCCATTGCCCGTGATGATTTGGATGGGCTTCAGGCGCTTGCGCAGCAGGCGGGCGTTGGCTTTACCTCGCTACCCGATAACCGCGAGTTTTTAGCCGGTAAGATTGAAGCGGCCGCCAGTGCTTTTGAAGAGCGCACCCCAGCGGATGACCGCCTCTACTTCTTTGTGCTGGAAGATGAAACAAGCGGCGAACTCGCTGGTTGCTGCGCTATAGAGGGCCAGGTGGGCCGCGAAGTGCCGTTCTATAACTACCGGCTGGGCACCTTGGCACACTCGTCGGTACAGCTGGACCTGCACCGCACCATCGACACGCTGTTTTTAAGCTCCGACCACACCGGTGACGCTGAAGTGTGCTCGCTGTTTTTGCGTCCAGAATACCGCGGCGAAGCCAACAAACATTTGCGCAACGGCGCGCTGCTCTCCAAAGCACGCTGGCTGTTTATCGCCCAGTTCCGTGACCGCTTCCCGGATAAAGTGCTGGCCGAAATGCGCGGCGTGTTCGACGAAAATAACACCAGCCCTTTCTGGGAGAGCCTGGGCAAACACTTCTTCCCTATGGATTTCAGCGAGGCTGACCGCCTAACCGGCCTGGGGCAGAAGAGCTTTATTGGCGAGCTGATGCCCAAGTTTCCCATTTACACCACCTTTATGGCCGAAGAAGCGCGGGCTTGTATTGGTCAGGTGCATCGCCACACCCGCCCGGCGCTGGAGATGCTTAAGAAAGAGGGACTGCGCTGGGAAGGCTATATCGATATTTTCGATGGTGGCCCGACGGTCGAGGCGTACATTGACGACGTGCGTGCCATCCGTAACTCACGGCTCTGCCAAGTGGAAGTATCCAATAGCGCAGCAGAAGAGAGCGTCAGCCGCTGGCTGGCCGCCACCACCCATATGCTCAGCTTTACCGCCAGTTGGGTCGGCCGTGCTCCCAGCGATGACAACACTATCGTTCTGAGCGCACAAGAAGCGCAGCGCTTAGGCGTTTCCACCGGCGATACCCTACGGCTACTCGAAACCTAGGCGACGTTTACAGGAGAGTTTTATGCACGCCCAACAGCAGCAACTGATCAATGGCGCCTGGGTCGCAGGCGACGCCGAGCCGTTGAGCAAGCGCGACCCCGTTTCTGGTAAGTCGCTATGGCAAGCAGCAACGGCTAGCGCTGAACAGGTCACGGCCGCCGTGAAAGCCGCCCGCGGTGCCTTCCCCGGCTGGGCGCGCACACCTTTTGCCGAGCGCCAAGCGCTGGTCGAGCGGTTTGCCGAGGTGCTGAAAGCACGCAGTGAAGACCTAGCTGTAGCGATTGCCTCTGAAACCGGCAAACCGCTCTGGGAAGCGCGCACCGAAGCAGGTGCCATGGTGGGCAAGGTGGCGCTGTCGATTAAAGCGTATAACGAACGCACCGGTGAGCGGGAAAAAGCCGTTGGCAGTGCAAAAGCCGTGCTGCGCCATCGCCCCCACGGCGTGATGGCAGTGTTTGGCCCCTATAACTTCCCCGGCCACTTGCCTAACGGCCATATGGTGCCCGCGCTATTGGCGGGTAACTGTGTGGTCTTTAAGCCCAGCGACCAAACCCCGCTTACCGCCGATTTAACCCTCCAGTGCTGGTTGGAAGCCGGGCTTCCTGCTGGGGTTATCAATCTGGTACAAGGTGGTGTATCAGTAGGCCAAGCGTTGGCAGGCAATCCTGATATTGATGGCCTGCTGTTTACCGGGAGCGCCAAAGTAGGCGGTATGCTGCATCAACAGTTTGCCGGACAGTTGGATAAAATCCTGGCGCTGGAACTGGGTGGCAATAACCCCCTGATAGTGAAAGATGTCGACGACGAGCGCGCCGCGGTATTGACCATTCTGCAGTCGGCGTATCTCTCCGGCGGCCAGCGCTGCACCTGCGCGCGACGCTTAATGGTGCCGGAGGGCGCAGTAGGCGATCGCTTGATTGATGCGCTTTCAGAGGGGATCACCAAGCTACAAGTGGCGGGGCAGTTCGAAGAAAATCCTGCGCCGTTTTATGGCGGTTTGGTCAGCGTGGCGGCGGCAGACGGCTTACTGAAAGCCCAAGAAGAGTTGGAAACCATGGGTGGCACGGTGATCAACCGCATGCGGCGTTTGCAAGATAACACCAGCCTGTTAAGCCCCGCGTTGATCGACGTGACGGGATTGGAGGTGCCTGACGAGGAGCATTTCGGCCCGCTGCTGAAAATCCACCGCTATAGCGATTGGGATGAAGCGCTACAGCTCGCCAACAACACCCGCTACGGGCTCTCCGCCGGTTTAATTGGCGGCGAACAAGCCGATTGGGATGACTTCTTGCTACGTATTCGCGCCGGGATCGTCAACTGGAACCGCCAAACTACCGGTGCCTCCGGCGATGCACCTTTCGGCGGCGTGGGTGACAGCGGTAACCACCGCCCCAGCGCTTTCTATGCGGCGGACTACTGCGCCTACCCGGTGGCCTCCATGGAAGCCGACAGCCTGGAGATGCCCGAGACCCTGCCGCCGGGAGTGAGCCTATGAGTGCCGCCGATATCAGCAGCGTCAGGGAAGTCAATTTTGATGGTTTAGTCGGCCCAACCCATAACTACTCGGGGCTGGCGGTAGGTAATGTGGCGTCTATGAGCCACGGCGGGTTAGTGTCCAACCCCAAAGAGGGCGCGTTGCAGGGTCTTCTCAAGATGAAGTCGCTGATGGACGCGGGCTACGCTCAAGGCGTTCTGCCACCCCAACAGCGCCCCGATATTGGCGCACTGCGCGATTTAGGTTTTAGCGGTAGTAATGGTGAGGTGCTGGCTCGTGCTTCTAAAGAAGCGCCGCAGCTGCTTCGGGCGGTGTGCTCGGCTTCGAGTATGTGGACGGCTAACGCGGGCACTATTACCCCCAGCATGGATGCACCCGATCGCCGGGTACACTTCACACCAGCGAATCTACAATCCAGCTTTCACCGCTATTTAGAACCGCAAACCACCGGTCGCGTGCTGCAGGCAATTTTCCGCGACGAACAGCACTTCGCCCACCATCCGGTGCTGCCTGCAACGCCTGCCTTTTCCGATGAAGGTGCGGCCAATCACACCCGTCTATGCGGTGAGCACGGCGAACCCGGCGTTCACCTGTTTGTATATGGCCGCCAGGCGTTTGGGGGCGAGCGCGCACCCCAGCGCTATCCCGCCCGGCAAACGCTGGAAGCCAGCCAGGCGATCGCCCGCCAGCATGGGCTTACGGAAGCGCAAACGGTGTTCGCCCAGCAGCACCCGGATGCCATCGACGCGGGCGTCTTCCATAATGACGTTATTGCAGTCGGCAACGGCCCCGTGCTGCTCTACCACGAAATGGCCTTTCTGGATGAAGAGGGCACGCTGGACGAACTTCGCGCCAAAATGACCAGCCCGCTGATTCCGGTGCGCGTGCCCTTGGAAGCGGTGAGCATGGAAGACGCGGTAGCGTCATATCTCTTCAATTCGCAGTTGCTCTCCAACCCGGACGGCACCATGACCCTGGTAGTGCCCGGCGAATGCCAGGAACGCGAAGCGGTATGGAACACCATCCAAAATCACCTGCTAGCAGGTAATAACCCGATTAGTGAAGTGATCGTCAAAGACGTTAAGCAGAGCATGCGCAACGGCGGCGGCCCAGCCTGCCTGCGCCTGCGCGTGGTGCTAACGGAGGCCGAACGTGCAGCGCTCTCTGGCCGCGTGCTGCTCACCGATGCGCTTTATGATGAGCTGACCGCATGGGTGGAGCGCCACTATCGCGACCGCCTTGCTGTGGACGACCTCAAAGACCCGCAGTTGGCTGAAGAGTCGCTAGTAGCACTGGATGCGCTAACCCAGTTGCTAAACATTGGATCTGTTTACCCGTTTCAGTTGGGGTAGGGGATACGCTAAGCAGTAAAATAAAACGCCAAGGCCATGCCTTGACGTTAATCGTATAGGGGGGAGCCGATACATCGCTCAAAGATTAACTCTAAAGGACGGTAGTCGCAGTAATAGCCTGCTATATTGGCTTCTATCCATTCATTGCGTTCAAGAGGGTGCCATGAAAGGTGATAACCACAATTTATGATCAAATGTTCAAAAAACATTCGTTGCGCTCGTCCATTACCTTCGCGGAAGGGGTGAACGACATTTAAATCACCATATAGCTCTGCACATGAGGGTATAAGATCTACTTTTTCGAGCTGAGTGAAGTGGTTTAGCCCAGCAAGCTTATTGAATAGCTTTTCAGCCTCGGGAACGATTCGATTTACGTTGCAAAATCGCGTGTCGCCTTTGGCTATATCAATCGTTCGTACTTCTCCAGCCCAGTCATACAGGTCATAAAATAGCTGATGATGAAGGCGCTTGAGATATGCAAAATCGTAGGGAGGCAGCGAGAGTTCAATGTAATCAGCATTAATGAGCGACAACTCGCGTTCTGCCTCCTCTAACGCTACTGCATCAAAAATATCCAGCTTATTACGCAGTACACATGTACCTGGATAGCAGTACGGATCCTGCTCCGTGCCGTACTTATCCATTAGCGAATTTTGTGCCTCTGATATTTAGCCATTACATCTGCTTTGCTGGCTTTTGGCGCTTGAGAGTCAACAGTGATCCCTTCAAGCGCCATGCTCGCTTGGTAATTGGAGCGTCGTACCTTCGCGTAATAGCGGCGCTTTGTTTCCAAAGAAACGTTGTTCATACTGCCTCCTTAGCTATTTTGCCCAGTATAGCGGAATATTGATGCAGATCTCATCCCCTCCGTGGGCCGATGAAGTGTAAAGCCTACCGAGGTTGCCTCACGAATATCTCAGCTTACACCTCCAGATTGCGCGCCCTGCTGGAGTATCCAAGGATGCTATAATTTGTGTTAACTATTAACACATGGTTCAGGTCATGCCCAGATCATCATCCAGAACAACGAGCGTAACTATCGGTGCGCCACTAGGCGACTTTGTGAGGAAGTTGGTTGCGTCTGGTCGTTATGGCTCAACCAGTGAAGTCGTGCGTTCAGCATTGAGGCTGCTTGAACGCCAGGAAAATCAAATGGCCGCGCTGAGAAGTGCTGTGGAAGCCGGGGAGCGGAGCGGGGAGAGTGATTTGCCTTTGCGCGATATAGCCGCCCAGGTAAAACAAAAACGCCATGTATAAGCTGGCGCGACAGAATATTTCGTATCTATCTATACACTGCTTAACTTCGGCATTCTCCAGGCTGATGATGACACCGACAGCCTTGATGGCACCTTGTGTCTCCTGTCGAGTTCTCCATTAATGGTAAGCAGCAATGAGACAGTACATTTTGACCTTGATGACGGGAGTATTGTTAGCAATGTCTACAGAAACAAGTGCTAACGGCTTAGATTTCGAGGTGTTAATTTCTGAGCAGGGCGCAGTGAGCCAATTACCATCACTACAGCGCTTTGACGCTCGCGATGGAACAGCACTGGCGTATCGGCATTATCCCAGTGAATCGTCTACTGCACTTATTGTTCTTCATGGGTCAGGAACGGACAGCAAATATTTGGCCACCTTTGCCCAGGCGTTAGCTGAAGCAGGCGCCGCCGTTGTGTATACGCCTGATGTGCGGGGCCATGGGCCTTCTCCGCAACGGCGCGGTGATATCGACTATATCGGTCAGCTTGAGGATGATCTTGCTGATTTTATTGATCATATCAAAGTGGAAAATTCAGCACTATCCAGCATAGTGGTGGGTGGGCATTCGTCAGGCGGAGGGCTTGCGGTGCGCTTTGCTGGTGGGGAATACGGGGACCTTGCTTCTGCATATCTTTTTTTGGCCCCCTATCTTGGGCACGATGCCCCTATCGTGCGTAATAATTCGGGGGGATGGGCCGAGCCGAGTGTGGCGAAAATCATTGCGCTATCTCTTCTCAACAGGCTTGGCGTAAAAGGCTTGAATAGCACGACCGTGCTGCGATTTAACTTACCTCCTGAGTACCGGGATGGGTCAGAGACACTGGCTTATTCTTATCGGATGATGACGGGGTTTAATCCTGCTAACTACCGGGATGATCTTCGTTCTATCAATGTGCCGAGCCTTTTCCTGACCGGCGCCGAGGATGAGGCCTTTTTCGCAGATCGTTTTGAGTCTACCGTTCGACCGCATGTCCCAGACGCAGAGGTCGTCACTGTCCCAGACACATCGCACTTGGGGCTGTTAGTGAATGAAGAGAGCATTGAATTAGTGCGGCAGTGGCTTCAAGGGCGATAAGTGTGCTGCTGTCGGCTTTGGTTTCACCCAGGGTGGAAAACCGCCAAACTTGAACATCAACTGCATGCGGAGCGGCCCCGAAAAGCCTTGCTGGCGGCCTCTAAAGACAGCTTTTCTTAGCCGGTTCATGGGCGGTAGTGACCATAAAGACTTACTCCTTCACTGTAGCCACCACTCCGGCCATATCACTCACTTCTAAACCATCCTCCCGGATGAGTTTTGTTTCAACACGCAGGCCATCCTCTGTTTGTAGTTGAAGGCGAAGGGGGGTGTTACTCGGTTCTAAATGCTCCCCGCCCCACTCGCGAAGGGCGATGACGACGGGAAGCAGTGCGCGCCCTTTCTCGGTCAGGGTATAGCCTTTGCGGGCTCGTTGCCCTGAATCACGGTATTGATAGCGCTCCAAGATACCTTCTCGCACCAGTCTGGCGAGGCGGTTGGACAACACCGAGCGAGTAATGCCCAGGTCTTCCCTAATTTGGTCGAAGCGCTCAGCACCACATATGACCTCTCGTAGTATCAGCAGCGTCCACGTGTCCCCAACGACCCGGATCGCCTTGGCCAGCGAGCATTCGGAAACGGGAACTCGGGTGTGGGAAGTGGATGTTTGGGCATGATTTTTCATATGCACATGATAGCAAAGTTTGAAAATAGGACTAAGCGAGGCTAATCTGAGTCTCTATTGAAGACTCAGGTGGCCAATATGTCACAAACTGATTTTTTCCCCGAGCGCGACCATTCAGCGTTCAAAGCTGACCTTCTCACCCTCGCTGCGCTTGCTTTGGTACCGGCTATTGGACTAGGAATTGCCCGATTTTCTTATGCACTGCTGCTACCCTCCATGCGCGCCGGGCTAGGGTGGAGTTATGCCGATGCGGGTTGGATGACCTCGATTAATGCAGCAGGATATCTTATTGCCGCGCTACTTTCGGCTCGCGCTATTGGGTTTGTTGGAGCCAATCGAGTGATGCGAGTCGGGGTTGCCGCGTGTGTGATCGCGCTGATCATGATGGGTGTATTTCGTCACACGGTATTGCTCAACGTATCCTGGTTTTTGGCTGGGTTTGGCGGCGCTAGCGCTTTTGTGGCGGGCGGGGTGATTGCAGCTCAAGTATCCCAGCGTCATCCGGCGCGGGCGTCTTTTCTACTCGGTATCTTCTATGCAGGGCCTGGTCTAGGTATCGTCCTTTCGGGGCTAGTCGTGCCTTGGGTGTTGGGGCAATGGGGCACGATGGCATGGTCGGCTGCTTGGTTAGTACTGGCGGCCATAGCAGTGATGCTGGCGCTCGGCGTGATGAGGGGTGTTCGCGTCAAACCACAGCGTCGAGATCAGGAATATACGTCGGCACCATTAGGTTCCATGGGATGGATGCTGGTGGGCTATAGTTTTTTTGGGGCTGGCTATATTACATATATGACGTTCATGATCGCTTGGATACAGGCTCATGGTGAGAGTGCTGCTTTTCAATCACTATTTTGGGTCGTGCTGGGCTTGGCTGTTGCACTGTTTCCTTGGCTTTGGGCGGGCGTGCTGAAGAATCAGCGACATGGTCGCGCCTTTGCGCTACTTAATGGAGTGACCTTAGTTGGCGCTGTATTACCGCTCATATCAAATGCTTGGCCTGTTCTACTGGCGTCGGCAGCAATATTCGGGTGTGCCTTTTTTGGTGTAGTAGCCTCTACCACCGCTTTTGTGCGCAGAAATTGCGGTGTTTCGGCATGGGCATCGGGTATTGGGGCAATGACGGTTGCGTTTAGCGTCGGTCAGACGCTGGGGCCAACACTAAGTGGTTGGCTGAATGATCTTACCGGGGGCCTATCGGTGGGTTTATTAACCTCAGCCGTTTTTTTAGTCGCCGCAGCGCTGGTAGGTTTATTGCAAACAGATTCCAGAGCAACCAATGCGATGTCGGCCTCTCCCTGAGATAGCAGCGAATAAATGCTGTTATTAGATGCGGTGAGTATTTCGTGCCAAACTTTGAATATATCCAACCATAAGCGAGGCATAGGTTGTTGAATCATAATGGCTATTTTAAAAAGGATCGATGCAAGGGAGATTGATGATTTGAGAAAAGTATTAATCAGCGCCTGCCTGTTGGGGAAAAAGGTTCGCTACGATGGTGGCGCTCTTTCCGTGGATGATCAGATCGTTGAGCGATGGCGTTCGGAAGGACGAATTGTTTCTGTCTGCCCTGAAGTTGAGGCGGGAATGAGTATTCCCAGGCAGCCCGCGGAGATTTTCCAAGGCAGTGGTGAGGGCGTTTTAAACGGTGAGGTTGATGTTATCGAAAACGATGGAGGCAAGGTGACCAATGAATTTTTAGCAGGTGCCTCTATCGCCTTGAACTTGTGTCATAAATTCAATATCGATATTGCAATACTTGCTGAGTTCAGCCCTTCATGCGGGAGCACCGCTATTTATGACGGCACTTTCTCTGGTCAAAAAGTACCCGGTATGGGAGTAACAGCTGCACTGCTCCGCGAACATGGCGTTCAAGTATTTAATCAGTATGAAATAGCCCGAGCCAACAATGTGCTTCTTGCTAGAGACTCGTGAAAGCAGCACTAGGAATCGAGATATGACGCCTATCATTCGGCCGACTAACGACAAGGCGTTCGCGGAAAATATCATTATTCAGAATATGTCAGCCTACTACAAGCAACTGGATATGCGCTGGGATACAGCTTTGTTTGATAAACAGTGGGGTGAGTTAGACAGCTATGAGTTAGTCATAAACGCTTCACGAGTGGGGCTGCTATGCATAAACCACGATGAAGCCGCTTACTATATTCGAGAGCTACAAATTGACCAGAAGTGGCAGCGTCAAGGCTTAGGTACAGCGGCAATCCGCTACACGGAGAAAATTGTTAAACAAGCAGGCATTCCCTTACTTCGGTTACGTGTATTTTGTATCAACCCTGCAAGCGCTTTGTACGAGCGAATGGGATTTCACGTGCGTAAAACCGAGGGCGGGACTCACTATATGGAGCGGCGCATTTTTAGTGATAAAAATGACACCGATTAATACTGCTATAGAGCTCTTTTACGCTAGCCCATTAGTAGGCCAATACTGCTTTTGCTAACTCGGCTAGTTGCGTTAAATGCCACGGGCTTTACTCCATTGCTTTGATTGGTTTCCTGGAAAACGGTTTGGCTTTGCCAATATTAAGCAGGGCAATACCGGCACCAATTAACAGGGTGCCTAGCAGTAAGCCCTCGGGGGCGGTTTCTCCCTGCAACACTATGGCGACCGGAACGCCTACCACGGCGCCAACGGAACCCAGCAGGCTTAGAAACACCGGGCCGCCACTTTTTTGTAGCAGGAAGAGCAGTAAGAACTGGCCTGCGAAGACCATTGCCTGGAGTGCAATTAGCAAGAACGGTAGGGAGCGTTCTGTCGGAACGTTCAGTGAGAAGCCCGGCAGAACCCCCACACTGAGTAAAATGATGGCCGCGGCGATAAGCATCCCCGGCGCCAGCGCATCGCTCGAGACGCCTTCTGGCCAGCGCAAGGTTCTGTAAAGATTACCGATGGCCAGCAGTACGGGGCCGATTAAGGCAAGGAAAATCCAGAGATAATTGGCATCCGGCGCGGAAAGCTTATGGAAAGCCAGGGTGACGGCCCCCGCCAGGGCTGATATTACCCCCGCTGCGCGCAACACCTGAAACCGTTCCATTTTTAACGCTAATGCGCCGACGTAGGTGAGTAGCGGTGGCAGGGTGATGATTAATGCCACGAACCCCGCACCTACATGGGGGATAGCTGAGAAAAAAAGCAGGTTGGCACCCGCTACGCCAAGCAGCCCGGAAATAGCGTAATACTCAATGGTGCGAGCGTTAACTGGCGGTAGATTTCGGCGGAAGGCGGCGAGAACCAATAAAATAAGCGCCGCTCCTGAAATCGACCAGAACAGAAAAGCGAGCGCTGACAGCTGAATATCACCGGCAAGTTTCGCCAAATTAGTCGATAGGCCCAACAAGGCGCCACCGGCTAGCAGGTATATCAGTGGGGCAAGCCAAGTTCTTTTAGGTGAGTATGTTGTGCGGGCAGTGCTTGATAGCGTCATTGGTGAAGTTCTCATTGGTACCGTTTTTGAAAGTATCTTGATATCAAGTTATGTGCGATTAATCTTGACGTCAAGCTAATTAGGCGCAAAATAGGCTCATGGATCATGTAGACAACATTCTTAAGCAGTGGCGGCTGGAGAGGCCTGACCTTGACGTTGCGCCGATGGGTACCATCGGGCGGGTTAAACGGCTGAACCACACTTTAATGCGCGCAATGGAGAAGACCTGGGCGGAATACGGCCTGACGGACGCCAGCTTTGACGTTCTGGCCACCCTACGGCGAGAGGGGGAGCCCTACGCGCTATCGCCGGGGGATTTGATGGCATCCACCATGGTGACATCGGGCACCATGACCCACCGTATCAATCAACTGGAAAAGGCGGGGTTGATTGAGCGGGTTAAAAATCCTGACGATGGCCGCGGTTTTCTAATCTCTCTGTCCCAGCGTGGGTTTGATTTAATCGACGAAGCGGTGGCCGCCCATGTGGAAACCCAGGCGCAGCTGGTAAGTGGCCTGAGTAAAGAGCAACTAGACCAACTCGATGATCTGCTTAAGCAGTTTTTGGCGGGGTTTGAGCAGAAGTGAGGTGCGCCTTAGCGGCAAGCTAGTCACTATTTAATCCGCACATTTAACATTAAGTGGTGAGATTCCTGCCTCGAACCCCCACCGTCATCGCCTCCATAAACGTGCGGACTCTGGCCACATGGCGAAGATCCGGGTGAGTGAGCAGCCAGAGTTGGGTGGTGAGTGCTTCAATGGGCTCGCTTAGCCTGAGTAGTGCTGCATCGGCATCGCCAAGATAGCAGGGCAGTACCGCAATACCCGTCCCGTGGCGTACCGCTGATTGCATGCCCAGCATGCTGTCCACCCGGTAGGCGGCGCTTTTATCCATCATCCACTTTTCAAGCGTTGCGTCGCCCAGATGAACATCTGGGCCGATCCAGCTTTCTGTTGGCAGTGACGCTGTGCCTAGCGGTAGTGGGGCGTTTTGCCAAAGCGCCTTTTGGCCATAAATTGCCTGGTTAATATCGCCTATCTTGCGGCCTACCAGAGTTTCGGGTGGCTTTTTAGTTGGGCGGATCGCGATATCGGCCTCCCGCCGCGACAAACTTTGCAGCTGATTGGAGATAACCACTTCCAGCGTGATTTCCGGATAGCGCTGGCGAAAGCTTGCCAGTAGCGGCGAGACCAGCCCCGCGAAAAGTGTATCAGTGGTGGTGATTCGCAAGCTGCCGGTAAGGGTTAAATCCTGCCCGATGAGGCGGCGTTCAGCACCGTTGATTTCGCTCTGTACGCGCTTGGCCGAAGCCGCCAGATCATCCCCTGCCGGGGTTGGTGTATAACCCGTGCGGCTGCGCTCAAAAAGGGTA
Source organism: Halomonas sp. AOP13-D3-9 (assembly GCF_052379125.1). Taxonomy (NCBI): domain Bacteria; kingdom Pseudomonadati; phylum Pseudomonadota; class Gammaproteobacteria; order Oceanospirillales; family Halomonadaceae; genus Halomonas; species Halomonas sp. AOP13-D3-9. Next base: position 50,332 of record NZ_JBQSYH010000010.1, read on the forward strand.
ACCCCCAGCCCTTGCTCCATCTCACTTAAACGTCTAAATACCGTGGCATGGCTGATACGCAGCGCTCGACTGGCGCCGGATAGCGAGCCCGCCTCGGCAATCGCTAGCACAATTTGAAGATCATCCCACCGTATCTGCTGTTCATTCATGCAAGCTTGGTTCTCATTTTTAGCCAATGTTTAAGCGCATATGAACAGGTTAGCCTGTCGTCAAACCAATCGATAGGGGAGGCGTCGTATGAATGTGTTGATTGTCTTGGCTCATCCTGAACGCAAGTCGTTTAATGGCGGCCTAGTGGATGTGGCAGTAAAACAGCTGGTGGACGCGGGCCATTCAGTTGAGGTGGATGAGCTCTATGCTGAGCAGTTTGATCCAGTGGAGCGCGCCGAGCACTATCCGTATCAAGTTGATGCTGTGGAATACTTTTATCCTCTCAATGAGCAACGGGCTCACTACCAGCAAAACGCTTTACCGCAGGATGTTCAGCGGGAGTTGGCGCGGCTGGAGTGGGCTGACTTGGTGATCTTCCAGTTTCCATTATGGTGGCACGCCCAGCCCGCCATTTTGAAAGGCTGGTTTGATCGGGTGCTGGTGTATGGCGGGCGCTATACAAGCCGCATGCGTTACGACCGGGGCTACTATAGCGGTAAACAGGCGATGCTTTCCGTCACCACGGGCTCGCCGGAGATGGCGTTTCAGCCCTTTGGTCGCGCTGGCAATATGGTTCACTGGCTATGGCCTATACACGCATCGCTGTACTACGTTGGCTATGAGGTGCTGGCCCCACAGGTGAGCTACGGCATTCAGGGCGGCGGTATTCGCTATCAAGAGGAGACTGCCCTCATTGACCATCTGGAGGCCTGCAAAGCGGCCTGGGCATCTCGACTAGTGAGCTTGAGTGGCGAACGACCCATCCCTTTTACAGGTTGGGACGACTGGGACGAAGAGGGCGTCTTACGTCAGACAAACCCGTTGCGATGGCGGCTGGGCTAAGCTCGTGTAGACTCTTCACTGTCTACACAATCGATCAGCAAAAGGCCCGACCAGCGCCATGACTACCTCGAACCACCGTTTTTCCGATGCTGAGCGGCGTGGGCTATACCGCGCCATACATGAACGGCGCGATGTGCGCTCGCAGTTTCTGCCTGACCGGATTCCCCCTGAAGTGCTGAACCGCCTTTTGGAGGCCGCGCATCATGCGCCCTCGGTGGGGTTTATGCAGCCCTGGGATTTCATTGTGATTGAAAGTCGCGAGGTCAGGGAGACGGTGCTAGCGATGTTCGAACAGGAGAACCAGAAGGCCGCCGAGCGCTTTGAAGGCGAGCGTAAAGAGCATTATCGCAGCCTTAAGCTGCAAGGGATTATGGAAAGTCCGCTTAATCTCTGCATTACCTGCGACCGAAGCCGGGGCGGCCCCCATGTGCTGGGCCGTAATAGCATTGTAGAAACCGACCTGTTTAGCACCTGTTTGGCGGTGCAAAACCTCTGGCTGGCAGCGCGAGTGGAAGGCATCGGCGTTGGCTGGGTGAGTATTCTTGACCAAGAGCAGCTAAGCGCTGCCTTGAATCTGCCTGAACACGTTTATCCGCTGGCATATCTTTGCCTTGGCTATGTCAGCGAGTTTTTAGACCAGCCGGAGCTTGAAGCCAAAGGCTGGCGTTCTCGTCTGCCATTAAGTGACTTGGTGCATGGTGATAGGTGGGGGCAGCCGCTTGCCGCTACCTTGTTTGACGCGCTATAGCGCTACACCTTATTTGTGGCTAATGTATTCGCTTGTGCTAAACAAGGTATGGGGCGATACATGCGGGGCGATATAATCATTGAGCGGCTCAGCGCCGAAGATTCAAATGTTGCGCTAGTTGCGGACTGGACATTTGAATCCTGGGGGCATTTGCACCCGGGGCTAACGCTGGAAAAGGCTATTGAATGGTTAAAGGCCGAATGTGGCCAGGGCGGTGTGCCTTCAATCTTTGTGGCGATACAAGGCGAAACCCCTGTGGGAACCGCCAGCCTCATTGCTGATGATATGAGTATCCGCCGCGAATTTACCCCCTGGCTGGCCTCCGTATTCGTCGTGCCCGAATGGCGGGGGCAGGGTATTGCCTCTGCGTTGGTACGCCGGGTAGAAGCCGAAGCAGCTGCGCATGGCTTTGAGCGTTTCTATCTCTATACCCCTGATCAACAGGCGCTTTATCGACGGCTGGGTTGGCAGGATAAGGAGGATGTTGAGTATCGGAAAGAGCACGTTACGGTGATGGCGCGGCAGCTAGATAAGCCACAAAACTGAGAGGCACTTATGATCAGTGGCCGTGCATTGCGCTACTTCGATACCGTGGCTCGCTGCCGTTCTTTACGTCAGGCTGCGGCGCAGCTGCATATCGCCCCCACGGCGATTAGCCGACAGATCGATTTATTGGAACATCAGCTTGGCGCACCGCTAATCGAACGCGGCCCCAATGGTATTAGCCTCACCGCCGCGGGGGAACTGTTAGCCGCCCAAGCTCAGCGTACCCTCCGTGATCTTGAGCGGGTGCAGGAGCATATTGCCGACCTTAAAGGTTTACGCACTGGCCGGGTCAGTTTGCAGGTGGCGGAAGGTGTTGTGGCTGGCCTGTTAGCCCCAGCGTTAGCCAAGATGGGGCAGGGCTATCCTCATTTGAGTTTTGATATCGGCATCGCCAGCGCTAGCCAAATGGTGGAGGCACTGCGCCGAGGCGATGCAGATATTGGTCTGTCATTCTTTATGCCCCGCCATGATGACATTGTGCCCTTTGCGAGTGCCGAGTTGCATCACCATGCAGTGATGGCCCCAGGCCATCCTTTGGCCGCGGCTTCTGAGGTGAGTCTTCACACCTTGGCAGAGCACCGGCTGATCCTACCTGATGAATCCTATGGCGCTCGCCAAGCGCTGGAGCGCGCCGCTCATCAGGCCGGGATAGTGCTGGCTCCCACCTTCAAAACTGCTTCACTGGAAACCCAAAAAGCACTCGCCCTTAACGGCGCAGGCGTGCTGGTATTGCCGCCGATGGCGGTAGCTCGAGAGTGTCAGTTAGGCGACCTCGTCAGCATTCCCTTATCTCCTTTAGAGCTCGAAGCAGCGCGGATTGATCTCTGCGTTTATCGCCATCGCCAGCGCAGCTTTGCCACCGAGGCATGCCTTTCGCTGCTGGCGAGTGCACTGCAAACCCGGCAAGACCCGCCATCCTGAAAGGGCTTGAGCCTGAGAGATCTTGAACCTGAAAGATCTCGAAAGAGTGGAGTGCACACAAAAAGTGGACACGCTGCGGTCAATATTGAAATAGCAGAGGGCGCTGTGTGGGTTCATGCTGAGCTTATTGGTAACGACTGCCTGATAACAGCCGTCTGACAACAACAGCAAAAGGTGATGTGATGCCTGAACTATACCAACTAACCGCCACGCAGCTGCTAGCGGGCTACCGAGACCATACGTTCTCGCCAAGTGAGGTAGCAGGCGCCCTGGTTGAGCATATCAACAGCTGGGAGCCGCACATTAACGCGCTGTATGCCTATCAGCCCGATGCCTTCATTAAAGCTGCAGAAGCGTCTACCCAACGCTGGGCAAAAGGCGAGCCAAGCGGTGGTTTGGATGGTGTCCCGGTCACCCTTAAAGAGTTGATTGCCACTAAAGGGATGCCGGTGCCGGTGGGCACGGGGCTGGGTGAGCAAGCACCTGCTACGGAGGACGCACCCCCGGCTGCGCGCCTAGCGGAAGACAATGCCCTGCTGTTGGCAAAAACCACCTGCCCTGATTTTGGCATGCTCTCATCCGGGCTTTCTTCTTTTCATGGCCTAACCCGCAATCCGTGGGATTTGACCTGCAATACCGGTGGTTCAAGCGCGGGAGCGGGCGCGGCGGCCGCCGCTGGGCTTGGGCCGCTGCATGTGGGTACCGATATTGGTGGCTCGGTACGCCTGCCAGCGGCGTGGTGCGGGGTGGTCGGTTTTAAGCCTACGCTGGGCCGGGTACCCATAGATCCGTATTATGTGGGCCGCTGTGCCGGGCCCATGACCCGCAGCGTCGGGGATGCCGCGCTTATGATGACGGCGCTTGCCCGCACGGATCGGCGCGACGCGATGCGCCTGCCGCCCGAAGAGATCGACTGGATGAACCTAGCGCTAGACATAAAAGGCCTGCGGATTGGCGTGATGATGGAGGCGGGCTGTGGGCTGGCGTTGGATGATGAGATTCGCCAACATGTCGAGCAGGCTGCCAAGCAGTTAGAAGCCGCCGGGGCAACGCTAGTGCCCTTGGCACCCGTGCTGACCCGTGAAATGCTGGATGGGCTGGATCACTTCTGGCAGGCCCGCCAGTGGAGCGAGTTGTTAAAGCTCTCGCCAGAAGAGCGTGAGCAGGTATTGCCCGCCATTTTAGCCTGGGCCGACGGCGGCGCACGCTTAAGTGGCGTAGACGCGGTGCAAGGTTTCCAGCAAACCATGATGATGCGACGCGCTACCGAAAGCGTATTTGATGAGGTCGATGCGGTGATTTCACCCACCACCCCCAATATCGCCTTTCCGGCCGAGTGGCCATCGCCGACTAATGATCCGCGTCAGCCTTTTGAGCACATTGCCTATACCGTGCCGTGGAATATGGGCGAGCAGCCCGCTATTTCCCTTAACGCTGGGTTCAGTAGCGGCAATATGCATATGGGGGTGCAGTTGGTTGGCCCGCGTTTTGCGGATCATTTTGTACTCAAGCTGGCGCGACAGCTTGAAGAGCGCTTGGCGCTACCCATGCGCTGGCCAACGCTGCCAACGGATAAAGTGGAGGCACAATAATGCCGTTTTTAAAAACCGTTTAGAACAACCATCGTAAAAAACGGTTATTAAAAAACTGTTGTTAAAAACCGTCTTTAGAACCGTCTTTAGAACCGTCTTTAAAACCGTCTTTAGAACCGTCTTTAAAACCGTCTTTAAAACCGTCTTTAAAACTTAGGGGAATACTCATGGGACGATTATTGGTGCTGCCTACCTCTCGGACGGGCTGGGGGCTGTTAATCGCGTTCGTGGCGCTGGTGCTGGCGGGTACGTGGCCGGTGATTGGGTTAGTGAACCGGGCCACCTTGGTGATGGGCCTGCCGTTGATAGTGGTGTGGAGCTACCTGGTGATTTTTGCCTGCGTGGTGGTGATGCTGATCGGCAACCGCATTGTGGAGCGAGACGACCATGAGTAGCCCCTGGCCACTGTTGATTACCTTGACCTATGTTGCCATTGCGATGGTGATTGGCCTACGCGCCAGGGCAGGGCGCTCCATGAATAGCCTGGAAGAGTGGGGCGTGGCAGGACGCAGCATGGGGCCGGTGACGCTCTACCTGTTGATTGCCGCGGGCAGTGTGAGTGCTTACACCTTTATGGGTGCGCCCGGCTGGGCTTACTCCAAAGGCGTCGCAGTATTTTATGTAGCGATCTACCTTGCTTACCTGGCGTTGGTAGCGTGGTACTTTGGCCCCAAGGTGTGGCAGTTTGGTGAACAGTTTGGTCACGTGACTCAGGCAAGCGCCATTTCCGACCGCTACCAGAGCCCCGCGCTGGGCGCACTGGCGGCGCTCGTAATGGCGATCGGCTCTATTGCCTACGCGGTGCTGCAAACCATTGGCTCGGCGTATATTCTGTTTGTGATGAGCGGCGGTTTGATTCCGATTTGGCTAGGTGTCGTGCTGGTACTGGCTTGCATAGCCGTTTATCTCTACGCCAGCGGGCAGCGGGCGATTGGCCGTACCAATGCGTTTCAGGGCGTGTTAATGCTGATTGTGGCTTGGGCCGTTGGCCTCTGGGCCGTTCATAGCGCCACCGGCGGGTTGAGCTTTGCAGGCGTGTTCGAGCGTATCCAAGCCGAGCATAGCGAGTTTCTCACTCTGCCCGGCGCAGGCGGCGATATGAGCTTTAGCTTCTGGACGACCTCGATCATCGTTTCGATGTTTTCGTTTATGCCACCGGTATGGACCCAGTGGATGAGCGCCTCTTCGGCGCGCACTATTCGTCGCAGCGCTACTTGGTTGCCCACTTATTATATCGTCATTCTGCCGATGGTTGTTGTTGGTTTTATCGGCATTTTCTCCCTTCCGGAGCTGGCCCGGGCCGATACCGTGGTACTCGAATACGCCATGCAACACTTACCGGTGGCGCTGGTTGGACTGCTCGGCGCAGGCACTCTGGCAGCCTCAATGTCTTCTAGCGAGCCGTTTATTCACTCGGTATCGCTGTCGCTGAGCAAAGATGTGCTTCAGCCGGTGTTAAAACTCTCTGATGGTGTGACCGGCAAACTAGCCCGGCTGCTGATTCTGCCTATTATGTTCTTAGTGGTAGCGCCGTTGGCGATTGCCGAGCCCGGCAGTTTGGTAATGATTCTGTTGGTGGGGCTGGGGTTTGCTTCCCAGGTACTGCCTGCCTTTATCGGTATGTTCTTTTGGCCCCGCGCTTCTCGCTTAGGCGTGATGGCCGGTATCGTGGCGGGCTTTCTGATTACCGTGGCGTTTACTACCCTTTGGCCGCACCCGCTGGGGATACATGCGGGGTTCTGGGGGCTGATGCTCAACCTACCGGTGTTTGTGGCGGTCTCATTGATGACACCGGCTACCCACGAGGAGGTGGTCGAGCGATTTTTTCGTATTGCCGCCCCTCGTGGATTTACTCGCTTGAGTCAATAAGTGTAGGGCAGCCACTGACTTAATCTATTCATGGTTATCGACTACCTTTATAACAAAGTGTTTTTTTGCATCAATTTTTTTGCATTAACTTTTGTGCATTAACTAAGGTAATTCGATGAGTCATGCATTGACTGGACATAACCGCCCTCAGCGGGTAATTGAGGCAACCCATCAGGCGAATAAGACCTTGCCAGCGGCCACCCGCCAAGCCAAGTACGCCAAAATGGCTGCGTCGCCCTACCGCTTTTACCGCGGTAGCAACCATCTGTACTGGAATGATGTATGGCACGATTGGCGCTTTGCCCTGTTTGGCGGCTGGCCGGAAACTCAAACTTGGCTGCAAGGCGATGCTCATGTCTACAACTTCGGCGCCTATGGTCATCATGATGATCAAGTCCGCTATGGCATGGATGATTTCGACGATGCGTTGATTGGCGACTACCAATACGATCTGTGGCGACTGGCCATAAGTGCCGTGCTTGATGGTCGTGAAAACGCGGAGTTAGATCCAAAAGCGATCGATAAAGCGCTTAAAAAGTTAATAGAGGGCTATTGCCAAACGCTGGCTGACCACGTCGACGGCAAGCCGGTGGAAGCGGTCACGCTTGATAGCGCCAAAGGTCCACTAAAGCCCTTTATGAGTAAAGTGGCCGATAAACAGAGTCGTGCTCGCATGCTCGAAAAGTGGACGACACTTGATGAGCAGCAAGGCCGCCATTTCGCTGAGCGGCCTGGCAAGCTCGCTAACCTGCCGGCGGATGTGGCCAGCCAACTCCGCCGCTTAATTGAGCAGGAGTATCAGCAAACGCTGCAACACGCTATTAAAGAGAGCGATCCCCACCATTTCCGCGTCAAAGATACGGCACGACGCTTGGATGCAGGTACCGGTTCGTTAGGTGTGGAGCGCTATTACGTCTTGATTGAAGGTGGTGTTGAACACGAGCACGATGACATCATCCTGGATGTCAAAGAGCAGGTTCCCCCTGAAGCGTTTCGACTAATGGATAAAAACCAGCAGCAGGCGTGGCGTAAGTTGTTTCCCAACGAAGCCATCCGTCATGCAGCTGCCTTCCACGCCATTGCCGAGCACCCAGACGCCTATCTTGGTTGGCTAACCATGAACGGAAAGGTGTTTTCGGTGCGTGAGCGCTCGCCGTTCAAGAAAGACTTTCCGACCCATAAGCTCTCGGGAGCTAAGTCATATAGAAAACTGGCAAAGCAGTGGGGAGAAATTCTCGCCCGTGAACACCTGCGCGGTGCTAAGGCGCTTAACCAAGGTGACTCAACACGCTTTGCAAAGGCCGTTTGCCAACGATTAAAAGGTCGTGAAGACCTGTTTGTTGAGGTAGTGTCAACACTTGCGGTGGCCTACGCTGACTGCACAGAGCAGGATTATGCCGTGTTTATCGATCACTTTCTGGCGACGGGTTCTGCATAATCAAACCAATACCATGAGTGATTATTGAGGCTGCTGTTTACCGAGCATAAACCCCTGCTCTTCAAGTGTCTCTTCCCATACCACACAGCGGTTACGGCCGCTGTGCTTGGCTTGATAAAGCGCTTCATCAGCAAGGCGCAGTAATTTCTTAGGGTCTTGAGAGTGATCAGGATACGTTGCAACACCGCAAGAGAGCGTGATTGTACGTAGTGGGGTGCCTTGATGGACAAATGCCTGATGAGCAATGGATGTTAACAGCGCTTTGGCGCGTGATTCAGCAGCAACTCGAGAGGTCGCGGGCAGCAGGGCAATAAATTCTTCACCCCCAAAGCGACAGATCACGTCCATATCCCGTAGGTGGTGGCGCAGTAACAGAGCGATTTCGACCAGTACAGCGTCTCCTGCATCGTGACCAAAATCGTCGTTAATCTGTTTGAAATGATCCACATCCAGCATTAGCACGGAAAGTTGACTGGCATGCTGCTTAACTCGCTGACACTGGTGTTCAAATGCCATGTCGAAATGGCGTCGGTTATGCAGGCCTGTTAACGGGTCTTTGCGTGAGAGTCCTTCCAGTTCTTGAACTAGCCGGTCAAGGTCGGCGGTTCGCGCAGCCACTTGCTGCTCAAGGGTCTCATTGGCCATCGCAAGCTGTTGCTGTGTATGCCGGTAGTGCCACAGAAAAATAGCCGCGTTAGCCAAAGAAAAAGCCAGTGTGCCATAGCTCAAAGGCACACTACGCCAGCCTACAAAACCGTGGGCGACCGCCATGTCGGCCAACAGCAGCGGGGCAAAAAAGGTAAAACTCACTACTAAAAGCCGTTGTTCAAGGCTGAGCCTTTTAAAACGCATGAGCGCAAGCGCCAACATCACGGGAAGCGTAAAGGCTAGCATGACATCAAAGACCGGGAAGGTTAGTGAAAGGCTCAAGACCCCCAATTGAACCAAACCAATTGCAAGAATCAAGTACGCTAAGTGAATAACCCACAAGTGAGTAATCCAACGCTTAGCGGTGCCTTCCAGCCAGTGGCTGAGTAGCAAGCCTAATGCCACTGGCAAGGTGTAATAGCTACCTGCGCGCAGCGTGTCCCAGGCGAGTGGCCCATCGGCAATGAATTGACGAGCAGGCGTCTCAGCCAGCAGCATTAACCCCGAAGCGTAGGCAAACAAGGCAATTGACCCAAAGCCGCGTCGTTCGGGGCCTATTAGCGCGAAAATAGTGGCCAGGATAGCGAGTACCAATACCAACGCACTGACACCGAGATCCTGGGTGGAGTCGTGGATAACTTGTTTTAGAACCTCAATGCGCTCCATTATCTGAACTTGGCCCCATAAGCCAATACTGGTGTAGTAAGAGTAGAAGCGGAAGGTGAGCGTCTGACCGGCGGCATTCTCGGGTAGATCGATCATGTGCCAGGGCCAACCCGCAAAATCGCCTTTGCCTTGATCGTCAAATTCACCATATTGATAAATGAGCTCGTCGCCTAGATAAACTTGCCCAATCAAATTAATACTGGTGATAAAAAGGACAGGATCGCTCCAATCACCGGCGGGCACTGTAGTGCGTAGCCAGAGGTGTTCGTGCCCGTTGCGACCGGGTGGATTAGAAGGGGTATCGATCGCTTGCCACTCGGTTGAGTCGCTTTGCAGCCATTGGGGGAGGTTATCAGCATCGAAAGGAGAGTCACCCCAGCGATACTCCCAGCTTTGCAGTGGTTGAGAAGAGGTGTCGGCTTGAAGGCAAACAGAAAACACCAACAGCATGACAAAGGCCATCGTTAGCAGAATGCCATGGCGTAAGACTAACCCACAGGGCAGCATGGTGAGAGTCCTCATCTACGGGTAGCGTTCAATCTACTCATCAATGCAGTCACTTGGCTGATTACCTCGCGTGGATGCTGTGGAAGGTCTATAGGCTTGAACCACTAACAGTTTACCTAAAAACTTAGCTTAGGCGATGACATCTACTTCAACGTTGAGCCGCCCGGTTATTTGCCATCAGGGCAAAATAAAACCGAGCCACTCAGTGGCCCGGCCTATCGCTTTTTCAGCATACGCATTGCTAACGTGATTAGTGACCGCTGGCAGCACCGCCTACGATCCCGCTGCGAAAGTCGCTGTCGCTGCGGTTTTTAAGGTGGTTAGCCACGGTATCCTCAGGTGAGCCCGCCATTTCACGGAACATACCCATCGATCCCAGCAGAGCAGAGGACTCGTAAGGTACGAAAACGCGCTCGCCATTTTTTGCCATATTGGGTAACACCTTGATATAACTCTGGCCAAGCAGGTAGCCCACAACTGTGCGTTTATTCTCTTCGCTGTCGCCAATGGCACTAAGCACCAGCTTAATCGACTCTTGCTCGCCCTGAGCGCGCAGAATCGCCGACTCTTTATCACCTTGGGCATTTAGAATTGAAGATTCACGCTGCCCCTGGGCCATGGCAATCGCTGCTGATTTTTCACCTTCTGCTTCGGTAACGGTCGCACGGCGCTTACGCTCGGCAGCCATTTGTAGGCGCATAGCGGTTTCCACCTCTTCCGGCATAGCAATATCCTGCACCTCGACCCGCGAGATTTTGACCCCCCATTTGGAGGCTGGCTCTTCCATCGCCGCCTGGATCTCGTTATTCACTTCAGCCCGGGACTCAAACAGCTTATCCAGCTCCATCTTACCGACCACCGAACGCAGTGTGGTTTTGGCCAGTACTTCTACGGCTTGGCTCATATTTTCTACTTCATAAACGGCCCGCTTAGGGTCGATGATTTGGTAGTAGAGCGCACCGTTGATACGCACGGTGACGTTATCCGTGGTAACGACCGGCTGGCCTGGGAAATCCATTACCGTTTCGCGGCGGTCAATACGGGTTTCGTCTGTGGTGATGGCGGTATAGTCTTCCCCCATTTTGCGATAACGCAGCATGGTGATCGCGCGGGGCTGCTCGATAAACGGAATAATGATGTTAATACCGCTTTCTAGCACGCGGTGGAACGAGCCAAGACGCTCAACCACCATTACTTCAGATTGGCGGATAATGATCAGGCCTTTGGAGATGATCACTACCGCGATCACAACAATAATAAGGCTTATTATTAAGCCTGGGCTAATCGGTAAATCCATTTTTAGGGCTCCTTGCGTTGGGAATTGTCGTCTTGAGAGTCGACATCTGCGGGCTGATGTAGCGTGACCAGTGCAGTGGTGCCCTCAAAACGTCTAAATACGACTGGGGTGCCGCTGGGTAAAGCGGTTTCACCGTTCTCAAGTACACGTAAACGGTAGAAATCGCCGTTCACTTTAATGCCCGTGGCATCATCAAAATCGCGGCGAAGGGTAATGTAGTGATTGCCTTTCTCCACGCCTGTGCCCGTTGTGCCATAAGCCACTCCACGCGGAGAGAAGCGCGGACGAATCACCATGATGGATATCGGCAACAATATTCCGGTAAAAATCGCCATGCTGAGCAGTTGCCAGGGAAGCGTTAAACCAAGTGCAGTAACGGCCGCCGTTAGCGCCGCGGCAATACCCAGTGCGAGCAGCACCATCGCACCAGAAGTTAGCTCTGCCAAACTCAGCAATAAAGCGAGTACTAGCCAGCTATAAGCCGGATTCCAGTCCATGTGCTCTCCTATTTATAATGTTATCCACATCTAACGCTCAGCGTACCGCATTTAAACAGGCGGTGTTCTAAATAGCTGCTAAGCAGTGTTGGTCGAGGTACTGGTCAGTCAGGAGTGCTATCCTGCCTGCCTTCATAGATGCGAGCAAAAGGAGAAGGGCGTGTCGGGCGTGGTCTACTGGCTGGATATGGCGGGTGTCATCGTATTCGCGCTGTCGGGGGTGATTTTGGCGTGCCGGTCGCGCATGGATCCAATTGGTATGCTGGTGCTGGCCGCGGTGACCGGCATTGGCGGGGGCACGCTGCGGGACTTAGTGCTGGGCGTCAGGCCGGTGTTTTGGGTGACCGACCCGACCTACCTGTGGGTAATTTTAGCCACCGTGGGCGTGTCGTTGATGGGGTTTCACTATATCCACCGCTTGTCGCGGGGCTTTTTGCCCATCGCCGATGCGTTTGGGTTGGCGCTGTTTACGGTGATTGGTACGCATAAAGCCCTGCTGCTGGGAAGCTCGGGCACGGTGGCGGTATTGATGGGCATGATGACCGGGGTAGCCGGCGGCATGATCCGTGATGTGTTGGCCCAGCGAGTGCCCATGGTGCTGCGCGAAGAGGTGTACGCCACGGCGGCAATGGCCGGAGGAATTATTTACGTAGCGCTGCATGCGCTGGAAGCGCCACTGACGATAGCGATTGCTGCCTCACTCATCGTCACCCTTGGGTTGCGTTTGGCGGCGATCCATTGGCACTTAGCGTTGCCAGTGTTTGCCTGGGTGACGGTACCGCCGAAATCCCATGATGAGGTGGCAGCACCGCTCTCTACACCGCAAAAAGCCAAAGAGCGGGTAAAGATGATTCGCCGTGAGCGCAAAAAACGCTAGGCAGATTATGTGCATTACCTGCCACTGGCTTTCCGCCAGCGGTCAAACCAGCGGCGCGGTTGAATAATTCGCAAGCTTGGTTCGCTGTCGTTAAGTTCTACCCCCAACCCAAGCATGCCAAGGCGGGCATAGAGCGCGCCGTTGGCATTCCGGTCGGCCAGCGTGACATCCGAAAGGAGCAACAGTGGGCCGCCGGTGAGTGTTAAGTCACTCAGGCTAATTTGCTCGCCGCTGATCGCTAGTTGTGCCGTGCCCTCGATATCGTGAACATTCAACAGTCGCCCGAGCCAGTCGCTATCCCGGGCACGGGCTAGAAATAGCCGGGCCAGTAAGCCGGTATCGCGCATCTCAAGGCGCAGCTGGCTGGCGAGACGAATAGGGTCTTCCCAGTCCAAGGTGGCCTCATTCATTGAAAGCCGCACCCACCAACCAGCATCTGAAGAACCATCTTCACTCTGGCGATTAACGTTCTCCAGGCGTAAAAACGAGTCGTCGGCGGTAAATCGACGTGTTGCCAGGTCACCGTCGGTTAGCTGTAGATAGAGTTGTAAGTCGCCGCGAAGCCGCTGATCCAGCAACGCTAGCTCAGCGCCAAAGGCGCGCAGCGTGATTTCGCCCTGGGCGTTTAACCCCTCCAGCAACCACTCGCTTTCCAGGCTGGCCTGGCCATCCAGCAAGGTAATTCCCGCGCCTTCTGGCAGGTAGCGGTTGTAGCGGGTGAAATCGGGCACCCCGGTAATCGGCAGTGCAATGCGGGTGGTGAAATGCTCGGGCTGGGGGGATTCCAGTACATCGCTAAAGCGCTCAGTTTGCGTGGTGAGGGCAAAGTGGCGTCCTTCCAAGTGAGGGCTGTCATCGTCTTGACGCCTTAGCGAAAAGCGGGGGATGCCAAGTGAGAGTTGAGCCTGCTCGGGGCTATCCAATTGGGCGGTAAGCTCACCACGTCCGGTGGCGGTATAGTCTAAAAACGAGGCCTCTAGCTGGTTGGCGTTGACCCGCAGCCGAGTGGGTGCCAGCAAGCGGTTATCGCGAAAGGCTCCCTGAGCGGAGAGTTGGCCTTCTCCCGCGATACTCAAACCGTGCGCATCAGGTAAAAAAGCATTTAAAAAGCTAAGCCGTTGCACGCTGCCTTCAAGCGCAAACTGCCCGCTGGGTACGTTGTCGCGGCGTTGAAATCGGCCATCGGTCAATACCAACACGCTCTCTAAGCGCTCACCAGGTTGGTCGATATCGGCCACTTGCCAGCTTAATCGAGCGCCACTGATATTCAGCGCTGAGCCATCTATTGCCGCCTGCTCAATGGGCAGTAAAAGCTGCATATCGCTGGTTAAGGTGCCGCTTTCGTCGCCGTGCTGCCAGCGAGTGGTCAGCGCTTCTCCGGCTAAGCGTACCTCGCCGCTGAGCTGTTCTGAAGCGATATTGAGCTGGCCGTGACTGGCGGCTTGGCCGCTAAGCAATTGCAACGGCGCAGGGGCTGGCAGCATGGAACCCAAGTAAGTTTGTAGCACGCTGATATCAGGCAGCCGCGCGTCTTGCCAACTGAGCGTCGCGGATGCATCTTCACGGGCTCGTTGTGCATCGATGGGGCTCGTGGCGACGACATTAATGTCGGCATCGTCAAGCAGCAGGCGCTCTTGGTGATGCAGCGTGGCCTGGCTAAAACTTAGGGTTGCCTCAATCCTTTCTTGGGGGGTTAGCTGGGCGTTTAGTGAGCCGCTGCCTCGGGCTGTAAAACCAAGCGTGTCGGCTGCTAGTTCAGGGGCTTGAATACTCAGCTGGGCATCAAAAGGTCGCGACCCGCGAATGCTTGCATTGGCCTCGATTTGACCATGGCCGGAAAGACGAATGCCCTGTCCGTCCATACTCGTATCCAGGTAGCGGTTAAGCATATCCAAACGGGTAATATCGCCCCGGAGCGCAAGGGTTGCCGCTGTAGGAAGGTCGAGTTGATCCAAGCGCTGATTGGGAATTTGGCTGGCCAAGCGTAGCTCAGCGTGCTCTGCATAGGTGTGTGAGTCGGAGGATGAATCGACTAGCTCTTCTTCCGCTAATACGACATCGGTCAACTGCGTCGAAAAATACAGCTGATCGTTCTTAACCGCCAAGCGAACTTGGCCCTCACCGGTAGCCGTATGGCGTGGTGATGGGTTATCCGCCACTACCCAGCGCGGCGAGTCACTCGGTGCGCGTAAACGCTGCTCATCAACGGCTAAGCGTAGTTCAGGGGCGTTCAGCATAAGCTCGCTTCCGGGTTGTAACTTGCCTGCGGTTAGCTCCAGTTCCCCCGTCAGCGCCCCGCGCCCTTCCAAGGTTAGCCAGGGTAGGGCGTCTAGGTAGGGCATAAAGACATCCCAGGCATCCGCCTGGGCATCCAACTGAAGTTGTGCGGAGAGCGCTGCCAGTAGGTTGGGGTTCAACTCGCCGCTCTCAACATCGACAGGGGTTATCGTTTTGAGCGTGGCATCTGCGTTAAGATTGATAGCGCGCACTAAGGTGGCTTGATCGCTTAGGCGAACTAAACGACCATTAGTGATAGCGAGGGAAACCTGAGGGATCGCTAGGGTGTCGCGACTTAAGGTGGTCTCTGCGACCTGTAGCTCGCCGTCAGCTTCGAGGGCGATGTCACCAACGGTCAGGCGGCGTATACCCTCAGCATCCAGTGCATCGATATGCAGCTCGCCGCGCAGCAGGGCCAGTAGCGACAGCGAAAGGGTGGCGCGTTCGGCCTCAATCGAGATGGGCAGGGCTTTATCTTCACGGGCTAGATAAAGCCCCTCGACTTCCCAGCGGCCTGGGTGTCGGCTGGCGCCTGTTTCCCAGCGGATATCGACACCTTCGAATTGCGAAATGCGTGTCGGCAGCCATTGGCTATTGAGCAGCCAATAGCTGCCTACCACCCAGAACAGGATGAGAAACAGCAGGCCAATCAACACCCGCAGCAGCAGGCGGGGTAGGCGATTTTTAGCAGTGTTCGCGTCTGACATAGTGGCTTCCCTAGCAGAGAACTCCTGTTGGGGCGTGTTTTATGGCATTATGCGCGGCGTTGGGCAGTGACGGGTTTTCGATTTCAACGCTAGGCAGGCAACAAACGCCATGTTCAAGGATTTTTACGCGCAGCGCGGAGAGTATGTAGTGATCTCTGCAGAGCAGGCCAGTCGCTTCGCCAAAGGCGTGGCGGGTGACTACAACCCTATTCATAACCCGGATGCACGGCGCTTTTGTGTGCCCGGTGATCTACTGTTTGTGCTGATACTCACAAAGTTTGGGTTGTCGCGGCAAATGGAGTTTCGTTTCACCAACATGGTGGGCGCTGACACGCCGCTTAAGTTTAGCGAAGCAGACAACGGGGCACTTCACGTTTGCGATGAGAGCGGCAAATGCTACTTGCAGGTGGTGCGTAGTGGTGACATTACTCACGATCCCGCGGTAGTGGAAGCCTTTGCGCGTTGCTATGTCGCGTTTTCAGGCAAGAATTTTCCGCACTATCTCAAACCGCTGATGGAGCAACATGGGGTCATGTTTAACCCCAAACGCCCCTTGGTGATCTACGATAGCATGGGGTTTTCGCTTGAGCGTTTAGATGGCTTTTCGCCGGGTTTAATGCTGAACCACTCTTCGTTAGAGGTTCACGGGAAACGCGCCGATGCGCTGCTGGAATTCTCGATTGAATCCGCTGGGGAGGCGGTGGGCGTCGGATCCAAGAAGCTTGTGGTGAGTGGCCTGTGCGACTACGACGCCGATGAAATGGCCGCGATAGTCGAAGAGTTTTACCGTTTAAAGGCCGCCTACGAGTCGGCCTAGCGTCCCGTCGAGGCCATCGGCGGCATCATAGCCTGTGGCATCACATCGACTTCAACCTCCAATTGATGCTCGCCACCGCCATTCATGACGCCTTTGAGCGGGGCGACATCGGCGTAATCACGCCCCCAGGCCAGCACCGGATGCTGCTCGCCAGCCACGGTGCCGTTGGTGGGGTCGAGGGCCAGCCAACCCCATTCGGGAATCCAGGTTGCCAGCCATGCATGGGAAGCATCCGCGCCGATCAGGCGTGGCTGCCCTGGCGGCGGCTGGGTTTCTAAGTAGCCGCTGACATAGCGAGCGGCGAGACCCACCGAGCGCAATGCGCCAATCGCCAGATGAGCGAAGTCTTGGCACACGCCGCGGCGGTTGGCGAGCACTTCGCTTAGCGGTGTCGCCAGCGTGGTAAAGCTGGGGTCGTACTCAAAGGTTTGGTGAATCAGTTCATTAAGCGCTAATGCCGCTTCAACGATCGGTCTGCCTGGGGTGAAGCAGCTGTGAGCAAAGCTGGCTAGCTCAGCGTTTCGGCGGATAAACGGTGAGTCTAGGCGGTAGAGCTGAACGTCAAAGCTGTTTGCCTGGCTAAGCTGCTGAGCAACGCTTTCCCACGCTGAGGAAGTAGGCGGCAGCGCTGCCAAGGGCTGTGTGCTTAGCGGTGTTACCACCGTCACATCCAACGTTTGATGGACGTCCTCCATAGCGAAATAGAGTACCCGATTGCCAAATACATCGCGGCGCTCCATCTGCACCTGGGGCACGGGGCTGATCTGTAGTTCCGAGGCGCCACACTGCTGGTGCGGCGTTTTACGGGGCAGCACGCGTGCCTCGCTATGGCATAGCGTCACTGGGGCGCTGTAGTGGTAGCGAGTGGTATGGCGCAGCGTGTAGTTCATGTATCAGGCTCCATGCTGACTAACTGGCGTGGCCGTTCCACATGGCTGAAATGACTCTGGCTGATGGCTTCAGAAAGCGCGCTTAAAGGGTCAATCAGGGCATCCAGCAGTTGCTCTAACGCCTCTTGTGCCTCTGGCGTCTCGGCCAAGTGGCTTAAACGATCAATATCCGCCAGGTGCAGCGCCGCATTGGCTTGAATCAACAGCCGTCGCTCAGCGTTGCGGTAGGGCGATGTGCTGCCAGGCAGGCGATCCATCTGGCGCTCAATGCGCTTGAGCATATAGCCCACCGAGCGGGGATTGGTTTCATCAAACAGCAGTAGGTCAAGAATCGCCGCTGGGTGAAGCTCGCTGCGATAACGCCTTCGGTAGGCGGTAAAGTTATCGGTGGTGGCGAGCACCACTTCCCATAGCGCTAAGCCCGGTGTGTGCGGCGCATTGAGGGTGAGCTTGAGCAGTGAGAGCAAGCCCAGCACACGATCCAAAAAGCGACCAATATCCATAAACCGCCAGCCGTAGTGGTGGGGCATGGTTTCGTTGCACAGCCCAAAGAAGGCGGCTAGCTGGGCCGACAACCCTTCGCAGGCGCGCCTTGCAGCGCTGGCCCCTAAGCTGGGGTTAAAGGTGGCCATGCGCTGGCGCAACTGGTGGACTACCCGCCAGGAGTCGTCGCCTAAATGGTCGCGCACGCTGCGCGCATTGCGCATTAGTTGGGCAAACAGCGGCTGCAGTGCCTGGGGGTCCACATCGTCAAATTGGGCCAGCAGTGCGGCACGCTTTAGCTCAAAGCCCATCAGCGGCGCCTGTAGCCGCTGCTCGTCCTCTTCGTTTAGCGTGGTGATATCGAGCGCTAGCAGCAGTTCATCAAGCAGTTGGTCGGCGATCTCGTCTTGGTCGTACTCCAGCAGTCTCAGCAGCGCTTCACGTAGCAGTCGGGCGCGGGTATCTAAGCGCTCACCGTAGCGGCCTAGCCAAAACAGGCTTTCGGCTACTCGACTGGGTAGATCGGTGCCGTCACGGGTGGCCACCACCGGGCCGCGGGCCTGGCGCAACTGGCTAACATGGGGCTGGGGAGCGGCGGCGGTGACCCACACATCCTTAACGATAGTGCTGCTCAGCGATGGCAGACCAGGCTCTCCCACCCAGGCTAAACCACCGGGCATCACCTGGTACTCACTGGCTTCACTGCTTTTGGCAGTAGCGTTGCGGTGGATCGTGGCGCTGGCTGGCGTGCGCGTTATAAAGCAGCGTAGGTTGAGGGTAGTGGGCTCGAGCCGCTGTAGGTAGCTATCAAAAACCGGTGCGGTGGCGGACACCGTCGTGGCATCGGCGTTGGGTAACAGCAGGGTTTCACCCAGCAGGTGTTCGCACAGTATCGGTAAGTTATCGGCTAATACGGGGGCTTCCAAAATGCCCACCCCCAAGGCGTTGGATAGCGCCACGCCGCCTGCGCGCATGGCCTGCAGTAATCCGGGTACGCCTAGCTGCGAATCACCGCGTAGTTCCAGCGGGTCGCAGTAAGCGTCGTCGCAGTGGCGCAGTATCACGTCCACCGGCTGTAAACCGCCCAGCGTACGCAGCCACACTTGGGTATCGCGTACGACTAAATCCTGCCCCTCCACCAGCGCGATATTGAGATAGTTGGCCAGGTAGGCGTGCTCAAAGTAGCGTGGGCTGGCCGGCCCCGGCGTTAATAGAATAAGCGTGGGGTTATCGCGATGCTGATAGGCCATGGCGATCAGCGTACGGTGGTGCAAGTCGAGAAACCCCGCTAACCGTTTTAACGGTGCATTGCGGTACATATCCGGCAGGGCGCGGGCCATCAGGATGCGGTTTTCAAGCGCAAAACCGGTGCCTGATGGCGCCTGTAGGCGGTCTGTCATCACCCGCCACTGGCCATTTGCATCCAGAATGACATCCACACCGTGAAAGTTGATCGCTGCACGGTCATTGGGTAGCGACTGGTGGCAGGGCAAGAGCAAGTGCGGTGATGCAAGCAACGCTTGGGTTGGTAAGAGCCCCGCTTCAAAAAGCGTTTTGGGCCCATAAATATCATTATAAAGAGCGCTCAGCAGGCGACTGCGCTGGATTAGCCCCGCTTCTAGTGTCTGCCACTGTGCTTCATCGATCACCCAGGGCAGCGGATCAAGCCGCCACGAACGCCCCTGGGTGTCATCATGCATATTAAAAATCACGCCGTTTTCAGCCAGCAGCCGCTGTATTTCTTCATGCTGCTGTAAGCGCCCCGTAGGGCCCATGCCTTCCAGTGAGCTCAGTAAGCCCTGCCAACCGGGGCGTAGCTGCCCCTGGCCATCGAGCATGGCGTCAAACGTGCCGGGCTGTCCCTTGCCTAGCTGGTGTAAGTAATCCTCAACGAGCCCGTTAGCCACGGGCGCGAGAAGTGAGGGGGAGACAGGGGCCGTCATTATCCTTGTAATCCTGAGAAAGGTGGGCGGATTATCCTGCACTAGCCGCTAAGAGGAAAGCATTAGCTTGGTGTCCAGCGTAAGTCGAGGGTTTGCGGCAGTTCCAGGCTGGGTGTTTCCAGCTTGGGCACCTGATGACCATGGCGATGACCGCTGTCACTAAAACGCCCCAGTCGGCGCGCTTCCGCTTCAAACGCATTAACCGGGAAGGTGTCGAAATTGCGTCCGGTCGGGTGTACCACGTAGTAGGTGCATCCCGCCACGGAGCGCTGGTTCCAGGTGTCGATCACATCAAAGACCAGCGGCGCGTGAATGGGGATTTGCGGATGTAACGCCGAGGGCGGCTGCCAGGCACGGTAGCGCACCCCGGCCACCGCTTCGCCGTTTCTGCCGGTGGCTGAAAGCGGCACCCGACGACCGTTGCAGGTCACCACGTAGCGGTCGCCGCTCATGCCGCTGACCTTGACTTCCAGGCGCTCGACCGATGAGTCGACGTAGCGGGCGGTGCCCCCGGCAGAGGCTTCTTCGCCCAATACATGCCAGGGTTCGATAGCTTGACGCAGTTCGATATCCAGCATCGGCGTGTGCAAGCGCCCGTGGAGCGGAAAGCGGAACTCCAGGAAGGGGGCAAACCACTCCAAATCAAAATCAAAACCGTGGTGGCGTAAGTCGCTTAACACATCGTCAAGGTCATGCCACAGGTAGTGGGGCAGCATCCAGCGATCCTGCAAGGCGCTGCCCCAGCGCACCGGTTTGGCCCGGTAGGGTGTTTTCCAGCAGCGCGCAACAAGGGCGCGGATCAGCAGCATTTGCATCAGCCCCATGCGGGCATGGGGTGGCATCTCAAAGCCGCGTAGTTCCAGTAACCCTAGCCGCCCGCTATCGCTATCCGGCGAGTAGAGCTTGTCGATACAGAACTCGGCGCGGTGGGTGTTGCCGGTTAAGTCAGTCAGTAGGTGGCGCAGCAAGCGATCCACCAGCCAGGGCTGCACTACTTCGCCTTCGGGCATTTGCTGTAGGGCGATTTCCAGCTCGTAAAGTGCCTCGTGGCGCGCTTCATCTACCCGCGGGGCTTGGCTAGTGGGGCCAATAAACAGGCCTGAAAACAGGTAAGAGAGGCTAGGGTGGTGCTGCCAATAGGTAACCAGGCTGGCGAGCAGATCCGGGCGGCGCAGAAACGGTGAGTCCTCAGGTGTCAAGCCGCCCAGGGTGACATGATTTCCCCCACCGGTGCCGGTATGGCGGCCATCCAGCATGAATTTTTCAGTGCCTAGGCGGGTTTCACGTGCCTCGGCATACAGCCGTTCGGTTTGCGCGACCAGGGTTTGCCAACTGGCGGCGGGCATAATATTGACTTCGATCACGCCAGGGTCGGGGGTGATCATAAAGTTTTCCAGTCGCGGATCCCGCGGCGGTGAATAACCCTCTACCATCACCGGGCAGGCGAGCTCCTTGGCGCACTCCTCAACGGTGCTGAGTAGGTCGAGGTAGTGCTCCAAGCTGGTTAGCGGTGGCAGGAAAATATGCAGACGGCCATCCCGTGGCTCCACACATAGGCTGGTGTGAATAACACCACTTTCCGTGTCGATTTGCGCCCTTGGCTGCTGCTGAACAGCCTCGCCCTCGGGGTGTGATGGGCTTGGATGGCTGGTTCGACCCAAGCGTTCGGCATCGCTGAGGTGGTGTTGTTCGGCGTTGCGACGAGCAACTTCGCCGTGAATGTCGCCCAGCTCTGGGCGGGGCGCGAACAGCGATTCAGGCTGGGGCTGCTCTTCTGGGTCAGCCCAAGGCAGCGCCGAAAGCGGTAAACGCAAACCCATGGGCGAGTCACCGGGCACCAGGAACAGGTGTTCACGCTTGAGCGGCCAGCGGCCACTCTCCCAACGGTGAGCCTGGCTAAGCGAGTGGCGCAGCGGTAGGGCATAGCCAATCACTTCGTCCAACCCTTGTTCTAATAAGCGGGCTAAACGGTGTCGCTCGGCGTCATCTTTGAGATTGGCTTCCCGTGGGTCAACGTTGATTGGTAGCGACTGCTCTTTCCAAAGATAGTAGTAGGCATCCTCGAACGCCGGGATCCAGTAGCGTTCGGCCACACCCAGGCGTTCGCTTAGCGCCTTGGTAAAGCGCTGGGCCATTGCATCATCTGCATGGAGCTCTGGTGCGCCGTCTAGGCAGGCCAGCCATTGGGGATCGCGCCAGAGTGGCACGCCATCCTTACGCCAGTAGCAGGCGAGCGCCCAGCGGGGCAGTGGTTCCCCTGGGTACCACTTGCCTTGCTGTTGCTGAATAGCGCTGCCGGGGGCGTAAGCGGCCTGCAGCCGGGTTAGCAGTGCCTCAGCGCGTTCTCGTTTGTGCTCACCCAGGGCTTCGGTATTCCACTGTGGGCTCTCCATATCATCGACCGAGACAAAGGTGGGCTCGCCGCCCATGGTCAGGCGTACGTCCTGGTGGAGCAGTTCGGCATCTACCTCGTCACCCAGCGCGCAGATACGCTGCCACTGCTCATCGCTATAGGGCTTGGTGACCCGTGGATCTTCGTGGATACGCTCCACTTCCATGGTGACATCGAAAGTAACTTCACACTTATCCGAAAACCCGGTGATCGCGGCCGCACTGCCGGTCGTCGGGGTGGCGGCGAGGGGAATATGGCCTTCGCCAGCGAACAGTCCCGAGGTGGGGTCGAGCCCCACCCAGCCCGCGCCGGGTAGGAATACTTCGGTCCAGGCGTGTAGGTCGGTGAAATCTACTTCGCTCCCGCTGGGGCCATCCAGCGCTTTGACATCGGACTTGAGCTGAATGAGGTAGCCGGACACAAAGCGCGCAGCGAGGCCCAAATGGCGGAAAATTTGCACCAACAGCCAGGCGCTGTCGCGGCAGGAGCCGCTGGCGAACGTTAAGGTCTCTTCGCAGCTCTGTACGCCGGGCTCCATGCGTACCAGATAACCAATATCATCCTGCAGGCGTTGATTCAGCGCGACCAGGAAATCGACGGTGGTGGTGGGTTCGCGGGGAACAGCCTTGAGCCACTCCATCAACCGCGGCCCAGATTCCGTTATTTCCAGATAGGGGCTTAGTTCCTGGCGCAGCGCTTCGGGGTAGGCAAAGGGAATCGTTTGCGCAATGTCGTCCAAGAAGAAATCGAACGGGTTGATCACCGTCATCGGGGCGATGAGTTCGACAGCAATGGTTAACTCTTTACGCGGTTCGGGAAACACTACGCGGGCATTGAAGTTGCCGAACGGATCCTGTTGCCAGTTTAAAAAGTGGTCGTCGCCGGAGAGTTTGAGCGAGTAGGCCTCGATATGGGTGCGGCAGTGGGGCGCCGGACGCAGCCGAATAACATGGGGCGAAAGGCGCACCGGGCGGTCAAAGTGGTAGGTCGTGCGATGATACAAGGCAACGCGAATGGTCATGGGCCACCCTCAAAAGAACCGTTATCAACCGGTGGGTCGGTTGGGTTAAGGAATAACCGAACGTTTCGCAAGTATCGTTCCACTTTTACTTTTTTGCAGCCGCTATCTTAACTAAGGCGTTTAACTAAAGTGGAAATCGCTTAATGCACCAAAATGGCACTGCTTTACTGCACCGATATAGAGCATATAGTCGATTTAATTGGCTCGTGCTCCCTGTCAAGTAGCGTTTAAGTAAGCGAACGTTGAAATATCGCAAAAGATGGTACGTATTTTGCTCTCAATTGTTTGATTGTTTTGCGCGCGGCAGGCCTACACTGAGCATTGAGGAAGTTGCCGCTTCCACCCCAGCGCCAGGAGAGCGCCCATGAGCCAAGTGAATTGGAATAACTATGCGTGTCGTGATTACTACGATGAGCTGATGGCCGCACCCGGTCAGCCACGCGATTCAGCGGGTGAATTGTGCAACATGTTGGCAAGGTTTAGCGCAGAAGAGTTAGCCGAGCGGAAAACCGCCGCAGAGATCGCCATTCGTACCATGGGGATTACGTTCACCGTCTACTCTGAAGGCGCGATGATCGATCGTGCCTGGCCCTTTGATATTGTGCCGCGGATTATTCCCGCCAGCGAGTGGCGTAAAACCGAGGCAGGCCTCAAACAGCGCGTGCAGGCGCTGAATCTATTTATTGATGATCTCTACCACGATCAAAAAGTCATTAAGGACAAAGTGTTACCCGCCGAGGTGTTGGCGCAGTCGGTTAATTTTCGCCCCCAGTGTGTCGGCATTAATCCCCCTCACGGCGTGTGGGCCCACGTGTGCGGTTCAGATCTAGTGCGCGATGGGGATGGCACGCTGTATGTGTTGGAAGATAACTTACGCATTCCTTCCGGCGTCTCCTATATGTTGGAAAACCGCAACGTCACCAAGCGCGTACTGCCGGAGCTCTTTGCCTCAGGCAAAATCCTGCCTGTTGATGACTATGTGGCCAACCTCTACGACATGCTCGCTGCGATGTCGCCCCGGCCTGGGGATGATCCGCAGGTGGTGGTGCTGACGCCTGGAATCTATAACTCCGCCTACTTTGAGCACGCCTACCTTGCCCAGCAAATGGGTGTCGAGCTGGTGCAGGGCAGCGACCTGCTAGTCGATGACGATGATGTGGTGTACATGCGCACCGTGGAAGGACTGCGCCGAGTTGACGTTATCTACCGTCGCGTGGATGACGAGTTTCTCGACCCGGAAGCGTTTAATCCGGAATCCATGCTGGGAGTGGCGGGCCTAATGCGCGCTTGGCGGGCTGGGAAGGTCGCACTCGCCAATGCACCGGGTGCTGGCGTGGCGGATGACAAGGTTGTTTACGCCTTCGTGCCTGCGCTGATTCGCTACTATCTCGACCAGGAGCCGCTGTTGCCTAACGTGCCCAGCTACCTATGCATGTTCGAAGATGACCGCCGCTATGTACTTGACCATCTTGATGAATTGGTGGTGAAGCCGGCCAATGAGTCGGGGGGCTACGGCATGCTGATTGGCCCGCGCTCAACCAAAGAGACCCGCGAAGAGTTTGCCCGCTTGATTAAGGCGAACCCCCGCAACTACATGGCGCAGCCCACCCTGGCGCTGTCGACGACGCCTACGTTGGCGAATGGTTTACCACAGCCACGCCATGTGGATTTACGCCCTTTCATTCTCTCTGGGCCTGAAATCCACGTGACTACCGGTGGTCTCACCCGGGTGGCGTTAATTGAGGGTTCGTTGGTGGTGAACTCCTCTCAAGGCGGCGGCAGTAAAGATACCTGGATTGTAGAAACCGACGATAAGGCGGCAGTGGCCGCGGTGAAAGGAGCCTAACGCCATGCTGTCACGCGTTGCAGAGAACCTCTACTGGATGGCGCGCTATATTGAACGTGCGGAAGATACCGCACGTTTACTGAGCGTCAATAGTCACCTTATGCTCGATTTGCCAGGTCGTCTACCGCTGGGTTGGGCGCCGCTTATCGAAATGACTGGCAGCTTGGAAGCCTTTACCGCGCGCCATAACGACTTTGATGAACGCAACGTGGTGCACTTTTTATGCGCCGATACCGATAATGACATTTCGATTATTTCCGCTCTTGCCAGTGCCCGTGAGAACCTGAGAACCACCCGGGATGTGGTGCCCCGGGAGATTTGGGAAGAGGTTAACCAGCTCTATCTTAGCGTCGCCGACCATGCCGAAAACGGCGTGAGTCCACGCCGTCGCGATAGCTTTCTTAAAAGCGTTATTCGTGGTTGCCAGGCGTTAACGGGCCTGATTGAAGGCACGTTAAGCCATGGCCCCGCGCGTACTTTTATTGAGTTGGGCCGTCAGTTGGAACGGGCCGATATGACCACTCGCATTGTTGACGTGCGCTCCGCCAGCCTGCTGCCACAAAACCCTGAAGAGTTGCTGCCATTTGAGAACCTACAATGGATGAGCGTGCTCAAGTCACTGACTGCTTACCAGATGTATCGCCAACAGGTGCGCTTACGGGTGCGCGGGCCAGATGTGCTGCGCTTTTTGCTGCAAGACCCTAACCTGCCACGCTCGATTGCCTGCAGCCTTGAAACCCTGGGCCATGAGCTGACGCTACTGCCGCGCCAGGATCGTCCGGCGGCCACCGTCTCGCTGGTGCGCGCCGATGTAGTCGACGCCGATATTCAAGCGCTCGCCCATTCACCCAGTAAGCTGCACTTGTTTATCGATGAACTGCAGATCGGCTTTGCCGCCATCCACGATACGCTTAGCGCCACCTACTTTGTGAATGACGACAGCGTGCCCCGCGTGACGCAAACCCAGAGTCAGACTCAAAGCCAGAGCCACGCGGGGGACAACGATAACGACTAAAGCGTATAGGAATCGCTTTTTAACGGGCTGGCGGCCTGAATGATGTCATGCAGGTACGCCAGTTTTTCGCGCACCGCCGGGGCAATCACACCTGGCGCCAAATCGAGCAGTCCCATATCACGGTTGAGCTCGTTCACCGCCATGCCTACCTGGTGAAAGGCTATCAGCATGCTCTCAAGGCTGCCGTCGTACTCAACGTGGGTAATGCCCATGTGCAGTGCGGTATCCAGTACGGCGACCATATCCAAGTAATAAGCGAATGTTTCGGCAAAATCTTCCCAGGGGTGCATGGTGGCGTAGGCGGAGATGAAGCGGGTGGGCCAATCGCCGGGGGCTCCCTGCTGGTAGTAGCGCTCTAACGCTTCGGTATAGCTTGGCCGGTGGTGGTTGCCAAATACTGCGCGACACCTTTCTTCATCGCGATCCTTAACCAATACGTCCCAGTAGTAGTGGCCGATTTCATGGCGGAAGTGGCCAATCAAGGTGCGGTGGGACTCGTTCATATCGACCCGTAAACGCTCGCGCTCAACGTCGTCGGCCTCTTTGACGTTAATGGTGATATGGCCTGCCGCATGGCCGGTATACACTTTCTCCTGGTTGGCGGTAGAGCGCCATAGTCCTTGGTCAGGTAGGGCATCAGCCATAAACGAGAAACTTAACGGCACCGCAATAGCCTCCTCTTGGGTGCCGTGGGGTAGTTTCAGTAAATCAAGGGTATGAAACAGGCGCCGTTTTGCCGCCTCAAGTGCTGCCCAGCGCTCGCGGTTTCCATTAATGGTGAGATCGGGGATCATGGCGTTATAACGGCAGCAGTCGCATAGCGTATCCGCTTGGCCTTGTTCCATTACCACCATACGATTGCACACGTTCTCAACAGCGTAGTTGTGACACTTCATCAGCGCCGTATCACAACCTGGGTGGGTGCAGCGATAGCCGCCGTTATCCAAGGGGGCAACAGCAACGATATTACTGCAGGCAGGACACCAGCCGACCTCTGACTGGCAGCTAAGGCAGTGGGTGTTTTCATAGAACAGTGGATTGCCACAGCGGCAGTTGAAGGTCTGCATAGATAATTCCCTTTGTTTAAGCACGAACGCTCGCCATGTGCGATCCGCAATGCCGCGGCATGTTGATTAGGCGAAGCATAGCCAGCACGGCACCACAATGGAAAGACTAATTGACGTCCTGCTGAAGATTTTGTTTACTCATGGGATACTTGGTTGACGTTAACGTTAACTTACTGCTATACCCTGTGTACTTGCCTTACCGCGATGTGCTTTTAAAAACCGCTTTTCTATAACCATAACAACCACAATCATAAATAGGAGCAACGCTATGTCCGTTCGCGAAATTCCCATGTATATCGATGGTCAGCCTGTGCAGTCGCAAAGCCAGGAGTGGCGCGATGTGGTCAACCCCGCCACGCAAGAGGTGGTAGCGCGGGTGCCGTTCTGTACCGCTGACGAGGTGGAGCGCGCTATCAGCAGCGCTAAAGAGGCGTTTAAGGAGTGGCGTAAAGTGCCGCTGGGTAAACGCATGCGCATTATGCTCAAGCTTCAGGCACTGATTCGCGACAATACCGCAGAGTTGGCGGCGCTGATCACCGAAGAGCACGGCAAAACGCTTCCCGATGCGGAAGGGGAAGTTGGCCGGGGCTTGGAAGTGGTGGAGCACGCCTGTTCGATTACCTCGCTGCAGTTGGGTGAGCTGGCAGAAAACGCTGCCAACGAGGTGGACGTTTATACGATGCACCAACCGTTGGGGGTGGGCGCCGGTATTACCGCTTTTAATTTCCCGATTATGCTGCCGTGCTTTATGTTTCCGCTGGCGATTGCCACCGGTAACACCTTTGTTCTTAAACCATCAGAGCAAGACCCTAGCTCCACCATGCGCTTAGTGGAGCTAGCCCACGAAGCTGGCGTCCCTGCGGGTGTGCTCAATGTGGTGCACGGTGGCCCCGATGTGGCCAACCAAATTGCTGATCACCAGGATATCAGAGCGCTCTCGTTCATCGGCTCTACCCATGTGGGCTCGTTGCTGTATAACCGTGCAGCGGCGGCAGGCAAGCGTATGCAGGCGATGATGGGGGCCAAGAACCACTGCGTGGTGATGCCCGATGCTAACCGTAGCCAGGCGATCAACAACCTGCTGGGCTCAGCCTTTGGCGCGGCGGGCCAACGCTGCATGGCAAACTCTGTGGTGGTGCTGGTAGGCGAGGCGCGTGAGTGGCTGAGCGATATCGTTGATGCGGCGCGTGAAATGAAAGTCGGCCCGGGCACCCAACTCGATGCGGATTTAGGCCCGCTGGTATCACCAGCTGCTCGTGACCGCGTGCTGCGTTTAATCGATGCGGGGGAGAAAGAGGGTGCCAAACTGATGGTCGATGGGCGCAATGTTCAGGTAGAGGGCTATCCCAACGGCAACTTTGTTGGGCCGACTCTGTTTGCTGACGTAACGGCGGATATGACCATTTACCGGGAAGAGATTTTTGGTCCCGTGCTGTGCGTGGTGAGTGTTGAAACGCTGGATGAGGCGATTGCCTTTATCAATGCCAACCCTAACGGCAACGGCACCTCTATCTTTACTAACTTGGGTTGGGTAGCACGCCGCTTTGAAACCGATGTAGACGTTGGCCAAATTGGTATCAACGTACCGATTCCCGTACCAGTTGCCTATTTCAGTTTTACCGGTTCGAGGGCTTCGAAACTGGGTGATTTAGGCCCTAACGGCAAGCAGGCGATCGCGTTCTGGACACAAACCAAAACGGTGACGGCACGTTGGTTTGAGCCGGAGAACGTATCCAGCGGTATCAACAGCACCATCTCGCTGGGCTAATGAAAGCGACCTAAACTGCCGCACATCGGCCCGACTTTAAGCGGGCCGATGAATCATCCGACAGCGTAGGGCTAAAAATTATCAAACAGCGGCAGGCTCTCTTCAAGCAACTGCTCGATCGGATCAAGCTGGCTTTCGTGTAAAACTAGCAGTGACTGCCCGTGCATAAATTCATCAGCTGGCGGCACCAGAAGCGCAAACTCTCCCTCTTCAAGGTGAAACTCATGTATTTCGCGCATACCCAGCGGTGTCATGCATTGGGCGCAACGATAGTTGTCATCTTCACCGTAAATAAGGCGATGATACATTTTAAACAACGTATACAGGGCTAAACCGCCTTCAAATGCAGGCCAGCGCGCTGGGGCCTCGCGAATGTCGCTGGAGAGGTCTTGGCCCTCGGCTTCGGCGCCTGCAATCGCATCGGCTAGCGGGGCAGCAAGAATGGCGTTTTTGTCGGCAGGTAGCGGCGTGTTGTGCTTAGAGGCGTGTTCAAAATCCTGCACTGCACGTTTAAAGTCAGGCACCCCATCAAGGGGATAATCGACATGCTGGAGGTCTTCGGGTTCAAAACCGCCGTTTTCCCAGCCATGGATAACGCGGAGTGTCATTTGACCCCGTGTCATTGGGCGGGCAAGTAACATATGTAACATGATACGAATGTGCAGCTGACGCTCATCGGTATCATTTTCAAACGCTCGGTAGGGGTCAGCAAACAGCTCATTTAGACGACCGGGTGTATGTTCCTTGGCTTCGTTATGGCTCATAGCGGTTTCCCTTTGAACGAGCTATTTATATTTTTAGGAGTAGGTCGCGATTTTTCTTAGCTAATTAAGCCAGTATGGCGAGAGAAGCAGCTAAATAAAAGTTTCTTCATTTAGCTTTTTGTTACCTATCAGCTAAACCGTTTTTACTAGATGTTTAAATTTAACAATAAAGAGGTGAGTATGTCTGCATCATTGAGTCGCTTTAACGTTCCTGAAACATTGGATGATCTGCCAGAAGATATTCGCAGTTCCATTTTGGCCGTGCAGGAAAAAGCGGGGTTTGTGCCCAATGTCTTTCTGATGCTGGCCCATCGCCCTGCAGAGTTTCGGGCTTTTTTTGCCTATCACGATGCGTTAATGGAGCGCGAATCGGACACGCTCACCAAAGCCGAAAAAGAGATGATTGTAGTCGCTACTAGTGCGCGCAACCGCTGCTTGTATTGTGTAGTCGCTCACGGTGCACTGGTGCGTATTTACAGCAAAGACCCGCTGCTTGCAGATCAAGTGGCGATCAACCATCGCGTGGCGCCGATTAGTGAGCGCCACCGGGTGATGCTCGATTTCGCCATGCACTGTGCCATTGATGTCGGTGAAATGACCGACGAGTGGTTCACGCGCTTACGGGAAGTGGGCTTTAGCCAAGAGGACTGCTGGGATATAGGCGCCATAGCGGCATTTTTTGGTTTGTCGAATCGGTTGGTTACATTGGCGGGCACGCCGCCTAATGAGGAGTTTTACTTAATGGGGCGTGTGCCTCGCTAAGGTGCGAACATTGTATCTTAAACTTTACTAAGCCGTGAATCTGATTGAGAATAGTTCCTGAATCAGTGTTAACACCGTTCTTAAGCGTACCTACATTCACTGTCGCCAGGGGAGCCCCTGCTCAAAAGGGCTGAGATGCGCACTGCGCAGACCCTGGAACCTGATCCGGTTAGTACCGGCGGAGGAAGCGCGACATGCTTTACCTAACGTCAGCCGTGCTCGGCGCGGCGCTCTGCTGCTTTGCTTTTTTAGGCCTGCGTGCTCGCTGGGTGGACGGTCCACTTGACGACTACGTAACCGCACGCAACTCGCAAACAGCTTCTACCCTTGGGCTCTCCTTTCTTGCTTCTGGTATGGGCGCATGGATTCTCTTTGCGCCTCCCGAAATTGGTGCCTTCGTCGGCCCGCTAGCCCTTGTTGGTTATGCGCTAGGCTCTGCATTGCCATTTATTGTCTTGGGGCTGTATGGGCCGAAGATTCGCCGTGCGTTGCCGGAGGGGCGCAGTATCGCCGAGTTTGCTGAGGCGTGCTATGGCCCTGGTGTACGGCGCTGGGTAACCCTGGTCTCCATCGCCTATATGGCGTGTTTTTTAGCCGCTGAACTCACCGCCATTGGGGCCATCACCGCGCTGCTTTCCGATGTGCCGCCCGCGCTGGTGATTATTGGCGTGGCGCTTACTACGCTGGTGTATACCGCAGCGGGAGGCCTGAGAGCCAGCCTTGCCACTGACCGTTGGCAGGCGTGGCTGCTGCTGGTACTGCTGTGTGTGGTGGGTGGCATGGCACTATGGCGACTTCCCACTATTCCCAATGAGGCTGCGCTCCCGTCTATTCCCATCACCAGTGCGCTCAGCGTAGCGTTAACGCTAGTGATCGCGGTAACGGCAGCGAACCTTTTCCACCAAGGCTATTGGCAGCGTGTATGGGCCGCTCAAGATGATCAAAGCTTGGGGCGCGGCGCCTGGTTAGGCGGCGCAATGACCGTAGTGGTAGTGATGGTGATTGGCGGTCTGGGCGTGTTGGCGGCGATGAGCGGTGTGCCGCTCGGCGAGCCGCCAATGCCTTTCTTTGCCCTGTTAAGTGATGCTCCCGTTTGGCTGACGTTACCGGCTTTGGTGCTGGCGGTGACCTTGGTAGCCTCCAGCGTTGATACGCTACAAAACGGTATTGCTTCGCTCGTGGTGGCCCGCAGCGAACAGCAGGGCGTTTCACTGGTGGCTGCTCGTTGGGTGACGGTCGTCGTGATGATCCCGGTGGTAGTGATCGCCCTGCAGGGCCTGTCGGTACTGCGACTATTCTTGATTGCTGATTTGCTGTGTGCCGCCATTGTGGTGCCTGTGCTGCTCGGCTTATGGCAACGCATGACGCCAATTGCGGCCATTATGGGGGGTGTCGCCGGCCTGCTGGGTGCCATTCTCCCTGGTTGGTTAAGCCAAGGTAGCCTGGTCGCTGGGGTCGTGGCTGCAAGTTTTCCGGGCAGTATTCCCACCTTGGGGCCATTCGTCGGAGCGTTAATCGCCTCAACGCTCACTAGCGTCCTTCTCGCGGGTTTAATTAAGAAAAAGTGAGTATAAAGTGAGTATTAAGCAGTAAAGGGCTGATCGCGTTATGCTGGTAGAATAACACCTACCTCATGGTTGATATGACAATGAGCTATCCCATAGCGCCTGACGAAGAGGTTCGACTAGCAGCCCTTCATCAGATCGAACTGCTAGACACTCCTGACGAGCCTGCCTTCGACCGAGTCACCCGATTGGTGACCCAGTTGCTTAATGTGTCCATCTCAACGTTTACGCTGATGGATGCTAACCGGCAGTGGTTTAAGTCGCGAGTCGGCGTAGAGTTTCGCGAAACGCCACGCGACTTGGCTTTCTGTGCCTACACGGTGGCTACCTCTGAGCCGTTGATTGTTGAAGATGCCTGCCAGGATCCTCGCTTTGCCGATAACCCATTGGTGACTGGTTCCAGCAGCATTCGTTTCTATGTAGGTATTCCTCTACGCTCTTTGCAAGGTTTGGCATTAGGTTCACTCTGCGCGCTCGACACAAAGCCTCGCACGATTAGTGAGGATGAGCTAGCTGCCTTGCAAGACTTAGCCGCGATTATTACCGATGAGATTCACTTACGAGAGCGGCTGGTTATGGAGAAGAAACACGCCCAGGCCTCCCTGCAGGCGCTGAATGAGTTACACCACAGCATGGAGTGCCAAATCGAGCGGCGTACTAATGAGCTTAATCTCGTTATCGAATCAGCCTACGACGCTTATATCAGTCTTGATGCACACGACGTCATTTTGGATTGGAATAAAGCCGCTGAAATGATGTTTGGTTGGCCACGCAAACAAGCCCTGGCGAGACCAATCACGCAGCTCGTCTTTCCTGCTGGCTTGCCTAGCGCTAATGACAGCGCAGCTATTGAGTTTATGGCACACCGTTACGATGGCAACGCAATGCCCGTCGAGGTGCGCATCAAAAAACTGATAATTGACGGGCGCGAGCGGCGAAGCCTTTTTATCCACGACATAACCGAACGCCAACAGCTTGAGCGACTACGCGACCAGCAGGCCAGGGAAGATGTCTTAACCCAACTGCCCAACCGGCGAGCCCTGGATGAACGTTTGCCTGATGCCATGGCGCGTGCCCGGCGTGCCCAAAAGCCCCTGGCAGTGCTCTTCATGGATCTGGATGGTTTTAAAGCAATTAACGACGCTCATGGCCATGCCATGGGTGATGAGCTGCTACGTGTGATTGCTAAACGGTTGGCGCAAGCTGTCCGTGAAACTGATTATGTCGCGCGCTGGGCCGGGGATGAGTTTGTTTTACTATTGGAAGGCAGTGAGCCTACGGCCATTGAGCAGTTGGCTGATAAATTAATTCAGGTAGTTCAAGAGCCAATGGTCGCTGGCAAAGCAGCGCTAAACGTCAGTGTCAGCATTGGGGTTGCTTTGTATCTATCCGCCAGCGCCGAGACCGCCAACGAACTGCTAAAGCGTGCCGATGTGGCGATGTATGAAGCTAAACGTTCTGGAAAAGCCCAAGTCCGTATTGCCCAGCCTGTTGGTAGAGCTTGTTAAGCACCAGGGAAACCTTTCAAGGACGACCATGATTCGAACGATTTTGACCACCCCGGAAGGCGAAACTCACGAAAGCGATGAACGCCTAATGGACGTTTGGCACTCCACGCCTGGCAGCCATATCTGGATTGATATGGAAGGGGAGTCCCAACAAAGCGAGCGGACGATTTTAGAGGCGTTTGAGTTTCATCCGATGGCGATTCAAGATGCCCACAAAGAGCGCCATCCGCCTAAAATCGAAGAGTTTGATAATCACACCTTGATTATTTATCGCGGTATCTCCTCCTTTGATGCCGAACTAAACTACCTGCCTCAGCAGGTCTGCTTCTTTGTGGGCGAGCGATTTCTGGTTACCCTCCATCCCGGCCAAGCGCTCTCCATAGAACGGCTATTCAACGAGCACGGTAAAGCCCTACTGGCCCACTCGCCGGAACATGTCGCACTGCGGGTGATGTATATTTCAGCGGGCTTTTATATCGATAGCCTGCTTGAGTTTGAAACCGCATTAAGCGATCTGGAAGACGAGCTGCTGGAAAATGGTAATGATGTGCTAATGCGCAAGATCATCACCTATCGCTCGCGGCTGGTTAAAATGCGTCGCATCTTTAGCTACCACCAGGGGATTACCCAAGAACTCACCGCTTATGACTATGAGCATTTACCGCGGGAAGAGAGCGAAACCCTGCACGCGATCAACGATGTGGCGGATCGCTTCGAGCGCCTCTATACCTTGACCCAAATGTACTACGACATTTGCGGTGACCTAATCGATGGCTATATCTCTATTTCCTCCCACCAGCTAAATATCACCATGCGGGTGCTCACGGTGATTACCGCGATTTTTGTGCCTCTTACGTTTATTGCCGGAATTTACGGCATGAACTTCGAAAATATGCCCGAGCTGCGTTATCAGTACGGCTACTTTTTTGTCTGGGGAGCCATGCTGGGTATTGCGGGTGTCATGGTTTGGCTATTTAAGCGCAAGCATTGGTTTTAGGCTAGCCAGTGAGCGACTCGCCAGGAAACGAAAAATTGACGCATACATAGGTGGTCAGCGGTTGAGTGTGGCATCCTCTCCAGCGACCAAGACTATAAGGCATAAAGCCGTCGACTAGCGTTTTCACTGGGAGTTGTTCCATGACCATTATGATGATCGGGCTGCTGATTTTTTTAGGCAGCCACTCTGTACGTATTTTTGCTGAAAACTGGCGTCAGCAGCAGATTGCCAAACACGGTGAAACCACCTGGAAAGTCGCCTATTCGGCGGTCTCCATCGTTGGCCTGGCCATTGCGATTTATGGTTTCGGGCAGATGCGCCTCGACCCCCTCTATATCTGGCACCCGCCCATGGGCATGCGCCATGCGGTAGCACTGCTGATGGTACCTGCCTTTATTATGCTGGTGGCGGCCTATGTTCCAGGCAATGCCATCAAGGCCAAGCTGGGCCACCCGATGATGCTGTCAGTAAAAATCTGGGCGTTTGCTCATCTGCTGGCCAACGGTCGCTTGGGTGATATTATCTTTTTTGCTGCCTTTCTTATCTGGGCTATCCTGGCGTTTAAAACCGCTAAAAAGCGCGACCGCCTTACACCGCCTACGCCCGTAAGCACGCATAAAATGGCCACCATTGCTACCGTGCTCGTAGGCTTAGTAGCGTATGTTGTGTTCGCTTTTTATCTGCATACAGCGCTAATTGGCGTGCCTGTTTTTAGCTAATCTTTATTTAGTAATCGGGCGTTAGCCCAACCTAGGAGTCACTCCATGGTCGAGACGACACACACGGTGCCAACCACAATGGCCGCTATGTTATTAACTGGACATGGTGATATCGAAAAGCTGGAATATCATCAGGATGTCGCCACGCCGCAGCCCAAAGCGGGTGAAGTACTGGTGCAGGTGACCGCGACGGCGAAGAACAACACTGACCGTAAGGCCCGGGAAGGGCTTTATCCCACCAAGGACAAGGGCGATGTTACCTCCTTTGCCATGGGCGGCACCCCCACGTTAACCTTCCCACGGGTTCAAGGCGCCGACGTCGCTGGCCGTATAGTGGCGGTCGGCGAAGGCGTTGACATTGAGCGCATTGGTCAGCGCGGGCTGCTGGATTTCAATATTTACGCCGACGAGCGCCGCGATATTAATCTAACCCCGGATTACTACGGCCATGGAGCCGACGGCGGGTTTGCTGAGTATATTGCCGTGCCTGCTGATCAGTTTTATCATGTGCCCAACCCAGAGCTGCACGACGCCGAACTGGCTTCAATGGGCATGTGTTCTTATCAAACCGCTTACCACATGATGACTGCCGCCAATGTAAGTGCCGGCGAGCGTGTTTTGGTCAGTGGCGCCAGCGGTGGGGTGGGCACCGCGCTAATTCAGCTCTGTCGTATTGTGGGCGCTATCCCCTATGCGGTCAGTCAGTTAGACAAGGCCGAGGCGCTCAAAGCATTAGGTGCGGAAGCGGTGATTGATCGTGGCGACCTGCCCACCTTTGTTGAGCGGGTGCTGGAAACCACTGCTGGCCAACCGATTGATGCAGTGATGGATTTGGTTGGTGGTGAGATGACCAACCTGTTTATCGACACCATGATTGTCGATATGCAGGGCCGCAAGAGCTACCCGCGCCTTTCCATTGCCGGGGCTAGCGGTGGCAATCTTAGCGAAATGATGTGGACACGCGTGTATCTTTACCAAGTGCAGATATTTGGCGTTTCCCACGGCACCCGTGAAGAGGCCGAACAGCTGGTGGCGTGGATTCGCAGCGGGGAGTTAAAGCCAGTACTGCATGCGGCGTTTAAGCTTTCTGACCTGCACGCCGCCGAGCGCTATTTTGTTAACCGGGGCAGCAATTATCTGGGCAAAATTGTGCTTGTTCCCGATGCTCAGTGGGCCTCCCACGGTGCGCCGTTCGCCCTTGAAAATTCTTCTTCTGCCGTTCAGGAGCGCCGCTAGTGCATAACCTGCATACCATTCAGCTAATGGACACTCATGCCGGCGGCGATGTTAGTCGTATCGTCACGGGGGGGATTGATAGTCTGCCGGGCGCCACTGTGCGCGAGCAGATGGAGTACCTGCGCGATGACGCCGACGGTTTGCGTCGCCTGCTGCTCGAAGAGCCTTACGGTATTCCGGAAATGTCGGTTGATTTGCTAGTGCCCGCCACTCACCCAGAAGCGGTCGCGGGTTACATCATTATGGAAGTGATGGGCTACCCCATTTACTCCGGCTCCAACACGCTGTGTACCGCCACTGCAGTGTTGGAGAGTGGCATTGTGCCCAAGCAGGAAGGTATTCAGCGTTTTAAGCTGGAAGCGCCGGCGGGTCTAGTGCAAATCGAAGCAAAGGTGCATAACGGCGTGGTGGAGTCGGTGACCTGTGGCGGTCTGCCCAGCTATATCGATACCTATCGCGATACGATTCAAGTCCCGGGGGTTGGCGAAGTCACTTATTCGATTGCTTATAGCGGTGGTTTTTACGCTCTAGTCGATGCCACTGAGCTGGGCTTTAAGCTTTCCCGTGATGAAGAGCGCGCGCTTTCGGAGTGTGCCTACAAAATTGTCGAAGCGATAAAAGCGCAGCGAGGCTTTTCCCACTACACTCTGGGCGATGTTGGGCCGCTGCCATTTTTGCACTTTATGGGACCTGAAGAGCAGATAGGGGAGGGGTATACACGTTCACGGTCAACGACCTACGTTCATCCAGGCGTTATTTGCCGCAGCACAACGGGCACCGGCACCTCGGCACGTCTAGCGCTAATGCACTACGAAGGACGTTTGAATGTAGGTGATAAGCTAGAGACGGTGTCACTGCGTGAGACGGGGTTTATCGGCACCTTCATTGGCACCCATCAGGAAGGGGCTTACCAGGTAGTGGAAAATACCATTACCGGCCGCAGCTATGTACTGGCCCACTCGGATATTGTGATTAACTGTGATGACCCGATGGTCGCGTGTGGCGAGCTACACCATATCTTGCGCGACCGTCACTCGCCGGAAGCCCTGCCTTTAGAAACATAGCCCTTAGAAACATAGCCGTTAGAAACATGATCTTTGGAAACATAGCCTTCGGCGACTAAACGTTCCCATACCGGGGTCTTTTCGGCCTCGGTCATGCTGCCCCAAACCGCAATTTCATCCAGCGTGCGGCCACACCCTTCGCACACTGATTTTGTTGGTTCAATCTGACAGATTTGTATGCAGGGCGAAAGGGGGCGCTGAGCGGGAGGTGCGGTGTCTTTAGTCATTAAGAGGCCGACACCTTACCGCGCAGCGATTTAATTTTGCCCTTACGGGTTTTGTGATCGACGCGGCGGCGCTGCGAGCCTTTGGTAGGCTTAGTGGCACGGCGTACTTTCTGCTGCTTGGTGGCACTCTGTATCAGCTCTTTTAAACGCGCTAGCGCATCCTCTTTATTCAGCTCGAGCTTACGATGGCTCTGGGCTTTAATAATGACCACGCCCTCTTTGCTAATGCGCTGGTCGGACAGCGCCATTAAGCGCTCCTTGTACAGCGGGGGCAGCGTGGAACTCAGAATGTCGAAGCGCAGGTGTACCGCTGAAGCGACTTTATTGACGTTCTGGCCGCCCGCGCCTTGGGCGCGAATCTGGCTAATATCAATCTCCCAGTCAGCCAGGGTAACGTTACTTGAAATGGTGAGCATTAATGGCCTCTGTGTTACTCGTGAACCCATAAGGCTAGCACAATTGGCACAGAGGCAGTGGTCGCTACACGCTTATCACGCTCAATTAACTGGCTAGATTGTTGACCGGCTGACCATTGATATACGCCAGTAGATTGCTAAAGGCATCGCCAAAATAGAGCTCGTAGCTATCTTTCTCTACATAGCCAAGGTGTGGCGTGGCGACAAGGTTGGGCAGCTCTAGTAGCGAGTCAGCCAAGAGCGGTTCCGCGTCAAAAACGTCGACGGCGGCTTGGCCGGGCTGCCCGGCTTTTAGAGCCTGCTCCAGTGCCCCTGGCGCCACTAGCTGAGCACGGCTGGTATTTACCAACAAAGACGTCGGCTTCATTTGGGCGAGGGATTCAGCGCTGACAATACCGCGTGTTTCGTCGTTCAAACGCAGGTGCAGGCTGAGTACATCCGCACGCTGAAACAGATCGGCCTGACTTTCGGCCACTTCAAGACCGGCATCAGAGGCGCGCTGACGAGTGCCTTCCCGGCCCCACACCAACACCTTCATTTCAAATGCCTGACCGTAGCGTGCCACTAAACTGCCGATTTTTCCGTAGCCAAAAATGCCGAGTGTGCGACCTTTCAGACCTGTACCTAAGGTGCGTTGCCAACGGCCTGCTTTCAGGTTCTCAACCTCTGCCGGTATATGGCGCATCGCGGCCAGCACCAAACCCCAGGTTAATTCCGCTGCAGCGTAGGGCGAACCGGTGCCCGTCAT
Source organism: Halomonas sp. AOP13-D3-9 (assembly GCF_052379125.1). Lineage (NCBI taxonomy): Bacteria > Pseudomonadati > Pseudomonadota > Gammaproteobacteria > Oceanospirillales > Halomonadaceae > Halomonas > Halomonas sp. AOP13-D3-9. Next base: position 89,163 of record NZ_JBQSYH010000010.1, read on the forward strand.
TACCGTTATGCCATGACGGTGACAGGCCGCTATATCCACATGCGCGGCACCGCCACCGGTTTGGCTAATCACTTTCAGATTGGGCAAACGCTCAAGTAGGGCTGCGGTTATCGGTGTGCGTTCGCGAATAAGCACTAGCGCCTCGGCTGCCTGGAAACGCTCACTCAGCGCGTCCAGGTCGGTAAGGGTGTCGTGATAAACCGTTACATCATGGCCTTCGAGCTGTTTGAAGGCATCTAAATGGCGCACACAGTCCTGGTAATCATCGGCAATGACAATCTTCATTAAAAGGTCTCCTCAAACTGGCCTTATCGATAATGGCAAAACTGAGCGTCGTAGGCTGTGCTGTTATAGAGTGATACTAACCTGAAAACTCACCATCAAGGAGCCATCAATGAGTGATTACCTATTAGATGACGCGCCGCTAAGCCCAGGGGTTATTTATCGGCTGCTATCTGGCAGCGTTTGCCCCCGGCCAATTGCCTGGGTATCTACCCAGGATAAGCGGGGAAATACCAATTTGGCGCCGTTTTCCTTCTTTAACGTGGCCAGTGTGAATCCGCCTGTGCTGGCATTTTCGCCATTACTCAATGGCAGCGGCGAACTTAAAGACACGGTGCGCAATTTAAATGAAGTACCTGAATGCGTCGTGCATGTGGGTAGTGAAGGGTTAATTGAAGCGCTCAATACCACCAGCGCCAGCTTGCCGCCGGGGGAGGATGAGTTTGCCCTGGCGGAGCTTGAAAAAGCCGTGATGCCTGGCGTCAACGTACCGCGGATTGCCAATGCTCCTGTGGCGTTTGGCTGCAAACTTTTTGATATGATCCGGTTTGGTGACCAGCCTTTGGCAGGCACGTTAGTGCTGGCTCAAGTCGTCTCCATCCATATTGACGATTCGCTGTGGGACGGCCGCCATGTGGATATGGATTTGCTCAAGCCTGTTGGGCGTTTAGCTGGCAGTGATTACATTCGGATTAGCGACCGTTTTGCCATCGAAAGACCCGCATAAAACGCATAATTTAGAGCTTTTGGCGGGCTTGAAATTAATTGTTACATTCTAAGTAATATTTGTTACTTATTAATCAACGATAATTAATCTTTAGTCGTATATTCTCCTGCCGATAGTAATAACTAAAAGCTCGGTAATGTGGCGAAGGTGTGAGGGGGGCACGACATACCTTTGCCCATGCTATTTACGTGGGGAAGTGATCTAGCCATTAAGGAGCAGATCAATGCAACGATTGGGAACCTGGTTATTAAGAGAAGTCTTATTAAAAAGGATTGTATTAACAATAGCTTTATTAGGCGGGGTGTTTGCTCCACTGCTAGCGCAGGCGGAACTGACCTTTGGGATTGTTGCCCCTTCCAGCGGGGGGGCAGCACCGCTAGGGCTGGGCATGCAAAAAGGTATCGAGACCTACTTTGCCGAGGTCAATGCAGAGGGTGGGGTTAATGGCGAAACGCTTGCCTTGATTGCCCGCGATGATCAGTACAAACCGCTGCAAGCCGCCAGTAATACCCGAGAACTTATTCAAGAGGATGAAGTGCTGGCTGCGATTGGCAATGTCGGCACTCCGACGGCTACCGTTACCATTCCCATTTATAACGAATATGAAACGCTGCTTTATGGGGCGTTTACCGGTGCAGGCGTACTGCGTAAGACACCGCCAGACCGCTACGTGATTAACTATCGGGCCAGCTACGTACAAGAAACCGCCGCCATGGTGGATGGGCTGTTGGAAGCAGGGGTGTTGCCCGAGGAAATTGCCTTCTTCACCCAAAACGATAGCTTTGGCGATGCGGGATATAATGGTGCCTCACAAGCGTTAACTGCCCATGGCGTCGATAATATCGAGGCACTGGCCCATGGACGCTTTACCCGCGGAACTCGCAATATTCACCAGGGGCTAGCGACCATTCTGGAAGCGCCGGTGACGCCACGGGCGATTATTATTGTGGGCACCTACGGGCCTGCAGCGGACTTTATTCGTGAAGCGAAGAATGACCTTCCTGAGGCGGTATTTCTGAACGTCTCTTTTGTGGGCAGCCAAGCGCTTATAGATGAGCTCGGCGATCTGGCCGAAGGTGTCATCATTACCCAGGTCGTACCACCCTTGGATGCCGACTTGCCTGCTGTTGAGTCTTACCGCCAAGCGCTGGAAAGTCATGCCAATGGTAGTGAACCTGACTTTATCTCACTCGAAGGTTACCTGGCCGCGAAACTCTTTGTGGAGGGAGTGAGAGCCGCCGGAGCGAATCCAGACCGTGACGCCATTGTGGATGGTTTACTCGGTTTAGGCTCGGTTGATATTGGACTAGAAGAGCCGGTTAGCTTGGGGACGAACGACCATCAAGCCAGCGATGCGGTGTGGCCAACGATTATCACTAATGGCCGTTTTGAGTCCGTGGAATGGGCGAGCTTGTTGCCTTAAAGGTTTCATTCACAAAGCTTACGTTACCTGTAAGACCCTGACACAAGTGAAAACAGATAATGAAAAAAACCTTAAGTATTCGAGCGATGTTGATCAGCCTGTTCTTGGCTGCGGTGCTGGGCGCCGTCGTACTGGCAGCAACAGGCTGGACCACCAACCAACGGCTAATCGACTCACAGCGCTATATTACCGGTGAGGTGTTACCGCTTCAGGATGCCAGCATGGGCATGGTGCTCACCATGGGGGCATTTGGTCAACGCCATGCGGATTTGCTTGCCGCAGAAAGCATGGCGGGTCTAGATGCAGCCACCACTCAAGCGGAATTGAATAAGCGATTTAATGATGCACGGCAAGGCCTCCATGGGGTTGATAAAACGCAAGGATTGAGTGACCTGGATAGCCACTATCAGGCGTTGCTGGAAGGGGATACGGCGCTGGAGGCCGTACGCCGTGAAGAGTTGAGCCTGCAAACGCAGATGGCCGAGCGCATTAGTGCTATGCAAGCGCTCATTTCACAAGTGATGCTGAGCGCTGAAGATATTGCCGGTCGTACGGCGTTAGCGCAGGTTCGTAGTGATCGTGAACAGCGCGAGTTAATGGAGGCCTGGCGCGAAGATGGCATGACCACGCTGCCAACGCAGCTGCTTGACAACATGTTTACCGCGCAGGCGGATATCGGACGCCTAAGTGGCAATGCGCGCATGGCGTTGGCGGTGCTGTCTGACCTGGGGCGCCAGATGATGCAAACGGATAGCGCCGACGCGCTGGTCAACTTGCGCCACAATGAAATTGCCCAACAGGTGGGGCTGGCTCGCCAGTCACTCGCAGCGATCGCCAATGCGCCGAGTACTGAAGTAGAGCAGCGCGCGCTGATTAGTGATTTAGACGATGTTATTGTCGAACTGGAAGGACTGATGGTATCCGACGACGACGCCGTCTATGAGCTGCGTTTACAGCAGCTATCGCTTAACGAACAGGTGCAGGCGGCGCTGACAAATGTTGCGCAAGCTATGACACAGATGCGAGCAGCGCTAAGTGACGTGGAAGCGTATACCGTTGGGCAGGCGGATAGTGCCGCGACGCAAGCTGAGACGCTAGCCAACGCAGGTCGCTCGTTACTGATTATGGTGACTCTGGCGGTCATCGCACTGCTGGCGATTTTTGGTTGGCGTACCATGGTTCGCGTGCTGGGGCCGCTAGTGGCAATGCGCCAGCAAATGGAAAGCATCAGCGGCGCCGCAGGGGAAAATGCCGACCTCTCCAAGCGTCTTGAGCTTAAGCGCAACGATGAAGTGGGCCAAACTGCTCAAGCGTTCAATAACATGATGGATACCTTTGAAGGCATGGTGGCGCAAATACGCGAAAGCGCCGAATCCATTGCGGCCAGCAGCCGACAAATTGCCGCAGGTAATGAGAACCTCTCACAGCGTACTGACCAGCAGGCGGCCTCGTTGGCGGAAACGGCTTCAAGCCTTGAAGAGATTACTGCCACGGTGAAACAGACCGCTGAGTACGCTGACCAGGCCAAAGACGCCAGCGGCAATGTCGATCAACGCGCACGTGCAGCAGGCGATGTGTCAACGCGCACGACGGCGGCGATGAGTGATATTCGCGAGGCAAGCGAAAAAATCACCTCGATCATTAAAGCCATTGACGATATCGCCTTTCAAACCAACTTGCTGGCGCTCAATGCTTCCGTTGAAGCGGCGCGAGCCGGTGAGCAGGGGCGTGGGTTTGCCGTGGTGGCCCAGGAAGTACGCAAACTGGCCGGTCGTAGCGCCGAAGAAGCCGCCCAAATTCGTCATTTGGTAGACGACAGTGTCGCCAAAGTGAGTGAAGGCGAGCAGCTCGTGAACGCCTCTAGTCAGCACTTGCAGGAAATCATTGATAGCCTGAGTGAGGTGACCCGCTATGTTGTCGAGATTGCAGGGGCGACCCATGAGCAATCTGCGGGTATCGACCAGATCAATCAGGCAATTTCGCAGTTGGATCAAGTGACCCACCAGAATGCCCGGTTGGTACAAGAAGCGACGACCGCCAGCCATACCCTGGATGACCGCGCCGGGGATATGCATTCACTGGTAGGGCGATTCCGCGTCAGTGACACGGCAGGGCAGCAGCGTCTCTCTCTCCCACAGAAGGAAGAAGTTACTCAGTAGTAAGCAATTACTACCTGTTGTTGGAAAGCGCTTGCTAGTCTCATCTAACACGCCCCGCGTGTGCTCAAACACTCGATCAATAATCATAAGATAAACAGATAAGAGGAGCACGGAGATGAGCAGCAAGCGCATTTTAATGATCACCGGCGATTTCACTGAAGATTATGAAACCATGGTGCCGTTTCAGGCACTCATGGCCGTTGGCCACAGTGTCGATGCTGTCTGCCCTGGGAAAGCCTCAGGCGACACCGTGGCCACCGCGATTCATGACTTTGAAGGCGATCAAACCTATTCCGAAAAGCCCGGCCACCGCTTTGCACTGAACGCTGATTTCGCCAGCACTAATCCAGCCGATTATGATGCGCTGGTGGTGCCTGGTGGCCGTGCACCGGAGTATCTTCGCTTGAATAAAGAGGTGCTAACCATGGTTCAGCACTTTTTTGAGACTAATAAGCCCGTGGCTGCGATTTGTCACGGCGCCCAGCTGTTAGCTGCTGCCAACGTGTTGGAAGGCCGGCAGTGCTCTGCGTACCCTGCCTGCCAGCCGGAGGTAGAACTTGCGGGTGGCCACTTTGCCAACCTGGAAGTGACCGATGCGGTAACGGATGGCAATTTGGTCACTGCACCTGCTTGGCCTGCCCACCCGGCTTGGCTTGCCCAGTTTATGGCGTTACTGAATAAGTAAGTTTATCCGCAGTGATAACGACGTTTGCGCCCAGCACCCGCTGGGCGCTCTGCGCTTATGTCCGCTATGCTAATGACTCGTGTGGAGGCTAATAGGCCAAGAGACGATGTCTACCCAAAGAGACTACGCCCATGTGTAAACTGTTTATTCAAGCTGACCCCGAGCTGTGGCGCAGTGCGACACACTCGCTGCGTATCGATGGTATGGTCACCAGCGTGCGCATGGAGAATTATTTCTGGCACATTCTCGAAGAGATTGCCCAGCGAGATGGCATGAACACGGCCCAGATGATTACCCGGCTGTATCACGAATCCATCGACGCCGGGCATGATTTGGGCAACTTCACCTCGTTTTTGCGTGTTTGTGCGCTGCGTTATCAAGCGCTTCAATTGAGTGGGGATATCCCCGCCCAGCATCAAGTGCCTATCGCCACCCTGGACGCTGAGCGAATTTTAGCGCGCGAAGGTGGCAATAGGCGTGATCAAATACATTAACGAAAAAGGCCTATTCAAGTCGCGCATCCAGCGCCGCTAAAAACTGCTCGATACGCGCAGCATTGGTACCCACATCGCTGGCGCCAAGGCGTGATGCCGAGCGCATATCCACCTGCACGCCGTTTTCAACGTCGGTTAAGCGAATAACGACATCATCCTCAAAGCCAAACCAGCGCGTAGTCGCGGTAGCTTCTATATGATTGTCGGTAATGCGGGCGATACGCCAACCAGCTTCTTCGGCCTCTGCTTGCGCGGCAGCCAACACCGATTGCGGGGAGGCGGCCAAGACCAACGGCTGGATATTGGGATAAGCGGCTTGCTGTTGCTGCGCGGTGGCTGCGCCGGGATAGTCGACCCCGTTAGGCGCCGCTTCTCGCGCCTCGGCCAAGGCTTCAAAGGCAGGCGGGTTCTGCGTATCGGTGGTGATATCATGAATGGCGGGCACCTGCTGGGCGCGTTGCCAATGTTGCCAGGGTACATAAAGCAGCGCTGTAGCGGCGATGATCACCAGCGTGGCCATTAAAGCGGGCGTAGAACGGCGAGCCAGCATGCTCCATAGCAGCGCGATAATGCTCACGGCTACCGCCCCTCCGGCAGCATAGACGCCGTTGCGCAGTAAGTTGAACGCCTCGCCGAGGCTGATAAGTTCACCGCGATAAGCCGGCCCGGCGCCTGCCATCATCAGTGCCGCTGCGGCTATCAGTAGAATGGCTAAGACCGCCAGCACGTTTGGCCAGCGGCCACCGCGAGGGCGCGCCTGGGTTGGTCGCGTTACCATGTTCTCTCCTTAATACAGCGTATTTCGCTATTCTTAGCACACATACTTCTTAGCACAAACACGGCTTAGCAAAAACACGGCGCCACCAATGGGCAAAGTGAACGTGTTAGAACCTGACGATAAGCTATATATGACCGATAATGCCGCCGCTCTCCGCCAGCTACTTCTGAGCGCACCGCGTGACACCTTGCCAATGACGTATCAGCAGGCGGCTAGTGCGCTGGCCCTCACGCCGCCGCGAACCATCGCCCAGGTTACCCAGGCGTTAGAGCGGTTAATGCGCGAAGACGCCGCGCAGCAGAAGCCATTTATCTCTGCACTGGTCGTCAGCCGTCGCGGCGATGGTTTACCCGCAGCGGGCTTTTTTGAACTGGCAGTCGCTTTAGGCCGCTTTCCTGCGGATACTGCACAGCATGAGGCGGCTTACCGTGCTGAATTTCAGCGTGCTCTGAACGAGCGTTAGAGTGCTGATAAAAACACAAAGCCTTAGATTTCGCCACGTTGGCTGGGCGTTTTCCGCAATGGGTCAAGCAGCGGGCCAAGCCCATTGTGGTCTATTTCATGCATCAAATGCAGCAACTGGCCAATTTCCCCAGAGGGAAACCCTTCCCTAGCAAACCAGTTTAAATAGGGGCCGGGGAGATCGGCGATCAGGCGGCCCTCATAATTGCCAAAGGGCATGGTGCGAGTCACTAACTTTTCCAGATCCTCTGGTTTCATAGCTTAAATTCCATTCATTCTCATTTAAGTAAGATTGCATATTTCCGGCTTGACGTATTTTTGTTAGACTTTAGTCGACAAATAATACCCCCCTCGATGCCGGAGACCTAGTGTTCCGGCGCGTCCTTTCTGTATCGTCAGGGACATGACATGCAAAAACGTTTTAGCCTATTACTCTGTTCTCCGCTGTTGGCGTTGGCAGCCATGCCGCTTGCCGCCGATGAGCCTGTTGATGTGGTACTGATTGGCGGCGGCATTATGAGCGCCACGCTGGGTACCTACCTGCAAGAGCTTGAGCCTGAGTGGAATATCCACCTTTATGAGCGCTTGGACCAAGTGGCGGAGGAGAGTTCCAACGCCTGGAACAATGCCGGTAGCGGGCACTCAGCCTTTATGGAGCTCAATTATACGCCGGAAGTTGATGGCCAAGTTAAAATTGAGCGTGCCACTAAGGTAACCGAACAGTTTGAAGTCTCCCGTCAGTTTTGGTCTCACCAGGTAGAGGCTGGCATTCTGGGTGATCCAGATTCGTTTATCCAAAGTGTGCCGCACATTGCGGTGGTTTGGGGGGAGGACGACGTCAACTTCCTGCGTGAGCGCCACCAGGCGATGACACAAAACCCGCTGTATGAGGGTATGGAGTACTCTGAAGATCGCTCGGAACTGGCCGAGTGGATGCCGCTGGTGATGGCAGGCCGTGAAGGCAGCGACACCCCCGTTGCAGCAACACGCATGCAGATGGGCACCGAAGTTAACTATGGTGCGCAAACGCGCCAAATGGTTGAGTCGCTGGCGCAAAGCGACCACTTTACGCTGGGCCTTAGCAGTGAAGTGCGTGGTCTAGAGCGCAATGATGACAGTACCTGGAAAGTGACCGTGGCAGATCGCGCCAACGGTGGGGAAACTACCGTCGATTCCCGCTATGTCTTTATCGGCGCGGGTGGGGCTGCGCTATTGTTGCTGCAGGAGTCGGGCATTCCTGAAGCCGAAGCTTACGCAGGCTTCCCGGTAAGTGGCCAGTTCCTTTATACCACTAATCCAGACGTGGTGGCCCAGCACGACGTTAAGGCCTATGGTAAAGCGGGCGAAGGTTCTCCGCCGATGTCCGTGCCGCACTTGGACCGGCGCAACCTGGACGGTGAGCCAGCGCTGTTTTTTGGCCCCTTTGCGGCGGTCTCCACCAAGTTCCTGAAAGAGGGTTCCTGGACGGATCTATTTAGCTCGCTGACGCTGCATAACACTTGGCCGGTAGCTGAAGTTGGGATGGATAACTTTAATCTGGTGCGTTACTTGGTTGGCCAGGTACTGATGTCTGACGATGATCGCTTTGAAGCACTACAGAAGTACTACCCTGAAGCAAACCAAGACGATTGGACACTGTGGACAGCAGGTCAACGGGTACAAATTATCAAAGAAGATCCTGAAAAGGGTGGTGTGTTGCAGTTCGGTACCGAAGTCGTGACGTCGCAAGATGGCACCATGTCGGCACTGCTGGGCGCATCGCCGGGAGCCTCAACAGCCCCGTCTATTATGCTAAACCTGCTTGACCGCGTTTTCCCCGAGCAGGTTGCCAGCGCAGAGTGGCAGCAAACGCTGACCGACATCGTGCCTTCTTATGGACAGCGCTTGGCGGAAAATCCTGATCTACTTAGCGAAGTACGTGCCTTTACCGCGCAAACCTTGCAGCTAGATGAGCCACTGAATCTTGCTGCCGATAGCGACGCAGAGCAGGCGAACGAGGTAAATAACGCGCAAGACCAGCAGGACGAAGAGGCAGTTAGCGATACTCCGGCAAGCGAGACGCAAGAAGAAGCTGACAGCGAAGTGTAAAACTGAGTCAACCGCACTTTAATGTTGCTAGCTAAAACGCTATCCCGAACAACAGGGGTAGCGTTTTTTATTGCCTCCATAATGGCTGAGAGGGGGCTATTAAAGCTTCGCCCGCTGGGCGATCTCGCTAATCAATTGGGCAAGCGCCCGGGCGGGTTCGCTCAAGTGGCCACTGGTCGGATGAATCAGCCCTATATCGCGGTGAAACGTACGCTCGCCCAAATCAATCGCTCGCACTCCCGGTGGCCAGCGTTGCTGCGCAATCGCCTGGGGCACCAACGCAACGCCTACCCCTTTGGCGACCAGTTTAACGATGGCCTCCAGTTCATCGACTTCGCACACCTCGCGTACGTTGCAGTGATTGTCGCGTAGGAAGCGGTCTACTTGCCGTCCACCAAAGGAGGCGCGGTCGTAGCGCACGAACGGCTGGCGGGTGATCAGTTCCTGCCACTGGTCACCATCAATATGGCAAGGCAAGATTAGCCGAAACGGCTCATGGGCAAGGGGCGTCCAGCGCAAATCGCTGTGCAGGGTAAAGGGGGGGCGAATAATCACCGCCATATCCAGCTCGCCGGCATCGACTTGATTCACCAATTCCATGGAGAGCCCAGGCACCACGCGGGTACGGCACTCGCTATGGGCGTGATGAAAACGCGCCAGCGCATCGGGTAGTAGCGAGCGCTGTATCGATGCAATGGCGCCAATATTGACCCGCTGTGTCGCTGGCTGGCCCGCCGTAGCAGCACCCAGCGTGCTGTAGAGGGTGAGCAGGGCGTGGGCTTGCTTTAACGTCTCTTGGCCCCGCGGGGTCAAGATAGCGGCACGCCCTTTACGTTCAAACAGGGCGATACCCAGCTCTTCCTCAAGGCGCTTCATTTGTGCGCTTACCGCCGCTTGGGTGAGGCCAATTTTGTTGCCCGCTGCGGCAAAGGTGCCTTCCTGAGCGACCGCTATCAGCGTTTTGAGCTCGCGGATCATTGATCAATCCTTTTTGTGAATCAGCCAAATAGTTATTGATTTTATTTTCCCATGGGCGGCCCTAGGATGAACACAGCGAGGCTGCATAAAGTGCCCGCGAACCTCACAAAACCCAATAATGTGGAGAATGATCATGAGTCTTTCACCCTTCCATCTGGCGATTCCTGTCTATGATGTAGCGCTCGCAAGAGCGTTTTATAACGATGTGTTTGGTTTGGAAGAGGGGCGTTCCAGCGAACAGTGGGTCGACTTTAATTTCTTCGGCCACCAGCTAGTTATTCATGAGCAGCCTAAAACGCCAGGGCAAGAGAGCGCCCACTCGAATCCGGTAGATGGGCACAACGTACCGGTGCCGCACTTTGGGGTCATCTTGGCGTGGGACGAGTGGGAAGCCTTGGCTGAGCGCTTGAAAGCGCGGGATACTCAGTTTGTGATTGAGCCGTATATTCGTTTTAAAGGTGAAGTCGGCGAGCAGGCCACCATGTTCCTGCTCGACCCATGCGGAAACGCCCTGGAGTTCAAGGCGTTTAAAGATATGAGTCAGGTGTTTGCCAAATAGGCACTGCATTGAGTCTCGTTTTAAGCGCGTAACGCCTGCTCCTGACGGCGATGCTGAAGCGGCGGCTCGCCAAAGTAGCGCTTATAGTCGCGGCTAAACTGAGGCACGCTGCGGTAACCTACCGCCGCAGCGGCCTGATTAACATTGTGATTATCCTGCAGCAGCAACTGCTGCGCTTTGATTAAACGCAGCCGTTTTAAGTACTGGGCCGGGGACGAGCGGGTAATCTGCTTAAAGTGCTGGTGAAACGTCGACGGACTCATATTGGCCTGGGCGGCCAGCTGTTCCACGCTAAAGTCGTCGGCAAAATGTCGGTGTAACTTAGATAGCACCTGCACGATGCGTGAATAGTTTCCATGCCCCAGTACCAGCGCCCGTAAAGCGGGACCCTGTTCGCCCTTTAGCGCTTCAAAGACCACATCGCGAATGCGGGCTGTGCCCATGGTGCTACACTCCACCGCTTCATTTAGCGTGCGCGCCAAGCGTAGTACAGCGTCCTGCATGCCGTCTGTCATCGCCACCGAGGCCATCGGCAGCGGTGCCTGGGCGTGACCACCAGTATCGCCCATCGCCGTTACCATTTCGCTTAATAGCGCGGGATCCAGGCGTACCGATATGCCTAACAGCGGCGCTTCCGGTGAGCCGTAGGTTTCGCACTCAAAGGGCAGTGGTAGCGTTTGAACCAAGTAGTGGCCGGGGTCGTAATAGATTTCGCGATCACCGAGATAGCCCATTTTGCGCCCTTGGGCAATGATGGTCAGGCTCGGTTCATAAAGCAGCGGCGTGCGCACCTGGTGGCGGCTTAAACAGAGTAACGACACGCCGGGTAGCGGGGTGCCATTGATACCGTCGCCTTTAATCAGTGGCGCGATAACGGCAGCCAGCGCATTGCCAGCCTGGGCGGTGGAGGTCATGGTTGCTTCTCTCCATTTTCTGGTGGCTTTTGCATAATCATAACCATTTATACTGGTTTTTTGTTATTTTATTACGTGGTATCGGAGTAATGGGCAAAAATGGCGTAGCTTCGTTCATCGCTATCATCACGGAATAGGCCAATACTGTTGGCATGCCTCGCACGCGGGGGAAATGCCTGCTGATTTATACGGCAGTCTTTTGATGATAAGGAGTTTCACCGATGAGCCAAGCATTATCCTACGCCGCATTTGCTAACGATAAGCCCTTAGCACCCTTTACGTTTGATCGTCGTCAGCCGCGCCCTGATGACGTTGCGATTGAGATTCTCTACTGTGGTGTCTGCCACAGTGACTTGCATTTTGCCCGCAATGACTGGGGCATGAGCCAATACCCCGTGGTTCCTGGCCATGAAATAGTCGGCCGGGTGACCTCTGTTGGCGATAAAGTCTCGCGTTTTAAAGCCGGTGACTTGGTAGGCGTTGGTTGCATGGTGGATTCATGCCGTACCTGCGCGGCCTGTAAAGACGGTGTAGAGCAGTACTGTCTGGAAGGTTTCACCATGACCTACGGCAGCGAAGACCGCAAAGATGGCACCATGACCCAGGGCGGCTACTCTGACTCTATCGTGGTGAGCGAGCACTTTGTGCTGCAAATGCCTGATGGCATCGATTTAGCCTCAGCAGCGCCGATTCTGTGCGCCGGTGTGACGACTTATTCCCCGCTTAAGCATCACGGCGTGGGTAAAGGCCATAAAGTCGGTGTGATTGGTATGGGCGGCTTAGGCCATATGGGCGTTAAACTGGCTAAAGCATTGGGCGCTGAAGTCACCGTTTTCACCCGCTCCGACGCCAAAGTTGACGAAGCGAAGCGTAACGGTGCTGACCACGTAGTCGTCTCTAGCGATCAGGCGCAGATGGACGCCGTTGCTGAAACCTTCGACTTTATGCTCGACACCGTGCCAGTCCAGCACGATCTAAACCCTTACCTAACATCGCTGAAGTATGATGGAACGCACATCATTGTCGGCTTGCTAGAGCCCATTGAGCCTGCCATTGAAGCCTTTAACCTGGTCTTTAAGCGCCGTGTGGTTGCCGGTTCATTAATCGGTGGTATTGCGGAGACCGAAGAGCTGCTCAAGCTGTGCGCCGATCAAGGCATTACTTGTGATATCGAAATGCTCGATATCAACAACATTAATGAAGGCTTTGAGCGCATGGAAAAAGGCGATGTTCGCTACCGTTTCGTGATTGATATGGCGACGCTGAAAAATAGCGCCGCTTAAATTGCCGAACGCCCGCCTAGGCAGGCGTGTTTAACTGAGCAGTCACTTAATAAAAAAAATGGCCCGCGTCCTCTTCAGGACGTGGGCCATTTTGTACGCGGTTGTATCAGCTGCGCGCCTGACGTGTGCCTCGTGCGGCGACTACGCCCGGTATCAGCATCAAGCCTGCCAGCAACCAAGCAGGCCAACTACCCAAACGTGTGAACGGTGTCAGGCCCTCCATTGCATAGAACTCGCCGGTCAGCGCTGTGGTTTCAAACTGGGGTGCACGTTCAACAATTTGCCCATTAGGGTCGATAATCGCAGTAATCCCGTTACTGGTAGCGCGCACCACATAGCGACCGTTCTCTAACGCCCGCAGCCGTGCCATCTGCAGGTGCTGGTGGGGGCCGATAGAGGCGCCAAACCAGGTGTCGTTAGAGACCGTCATAATTACCCCGCTGTCTTGAGCGCGGCGGGCAACCAACTGTGGGTAAATAATCTCGTAGCAGATTGCATTGCCAATATTTATCCCGGCGGCCTGCATCGGTGTTTGTTCTGTTTCACCTTTGGTGAATGTCGACATAGGTAAATCGAAAAAATTAATTGCTCCTCGTAGCACGCTCTCCAGCGGCAGGTACTCGCCAAAGGGCACCAGGTGCTCTTTCTGGTAGCTGCCTTCTACGTCGCCTATGCCAATCACGCTATTGAAGTAGCGTTCTTGTTCGTCGCGCTGAACAATGCCGGTGAGTAGGGCGACGTCAGGCGGCAGGTTAGCTTGCACCCGCTCTAATACCGGGCGGGCCTGAGTCTCCATCATCGGTAGGGCGGTTTCTGGCCATATGATCAGATCGACCTCGTCGGCGACTTCGCGGGTGAGTTCGCTATAAGTATTGGCGGCTTCACGCTGGCCTTCTGGCGTCCACTTAGACAGCTGAGGCAAGTTGCCCTGCAGCAAGGCGACACGGGTGGGGTCGCTGACGGGTGTGGTCCAAAGCTGCGGCAATGCCAGCGGAATTAACCAAATAGCCGCGAGAGGAGCAAGCGCCCACCACTGGCGACGAAGCAATAGCTCAGCGCCAAGCACGCCGCTAAGCGCGACCAGCAGCGAAAGCAAGTAGACGCCGCCAACGGGCGCCCAGGCGGCGAGCGGTGAGTCGACATAGCCCGAGCCCAGCAACAGCCAAGGAAAGCCGGTAAACAGATAGGTACGCAGCACCTCGCCCAGTACCCAGGCACCGGCAAAACTGATAAACGCCAGCCGGGCAGAGGTGAAGCGCCGGTATAGCCAGAAGGTGCCGGCAAAAAACAGTGCCAGAACAGTGACAAACAGCGCGGTTAGAAATACCGCTAGCGGTACGCCGGTATAGCCATAGTCGTGGATAGAGACATACACCCAGGAGGTGCCGCTGGCAAATAGCGCCACGCCGTATAGCCACCCTTTAAGGACCGCCTGGGCGGGGGTTAAGGTATGCAGGCCAACATAGAGCAAACCAATCGCCACCGGGCCTAGCCACCAAAGTTCAAAAGGGGAAGCCGTTAGGGTGGTGAAGCCGCCCGCCACCAGGGCGGCAAGCAGCTGTAACAAAAACGCGGGGGGGAAACCCATAGCGATAAACCTGTCGTCGGTAAGGTACGAGGGGGTGGGGTAGCGATCAGCGTGGCGCCATGCGCTTAGGCTGGCTTGTTCTCCTGGTCATCATCTTCTTCGTCATCACCACGGGTGTCGCGGTAGGCTTCGAGCAGACGAATGCGCCGGGTGTCGGCATTGAGGATCACAAACCGCCAGCCGCCAAGCACGGTGTGTTCACCGCGCCGAGGTAGATGGCCGAACTGCTGCATCACCAGGCCGCCAACGGTATCAAACTCTTCGTCAGAGAACTCGGTGTCAAAGCGTTCATTGAAGTCTTCGATGGGGGTTAGCGCGCGAATGGCAAAGCGGCCATTTTCAATCTCGCGGATATCGTCCTCTTCGTCGGTATCGTGCTCATCTTCGATGTCACCGACGATCTGTTCAAGAATATCTTCGATGGTGATAATACCAGCAGTACCGCCGTATTCATCCACCACCACCGCCATATGATTATGAGTGTCACGAAACTCTTTGAGCAGGCTGTTAAGGCGTTTTGATTCGGGGATAAACATCGCCGGGCGCAAAATGTCATCGAGTTTGAAGGCGTCACGCTGGGCCTGGGTTTGCGAGAGCAGTGGTAGCAGGTCTTTGACCAGCAGAATGCCTTTAATATCATCCAGGTTTTCGCCAATCACCGGGTAGCGGGAGTGGCCGGTCTCCTGAATCAGCGGTAGGTAGCCGTCGCTGGTTTGATCCAGGGCGATGGCTGAGACCTGTGAGCGGGGTATCAGCACTTCACGAACCTGCTGATCGCTGATCTCAAGCGCCCCTTCAATGATCATGATGGCGTCCTGATCCAGCTTTAATTTCCCTGCGGTATGGCGTAAAAACGTCATCAGCTCATCCCGCGAGCTGGGTTCGTCATTATCTCCGGAAAGGGCGCCAAAGAGTTTCTCGAGCCAGGATTTTTGATTAGGGTTGCTCGATCGGTCTTCGCTCATGCGTCAATTCTCTCGTTTGCGGGCAGACAAGTAGCTGTTTTATCACTGAAGCGGGGGATAGTACCAGATTCATTGTTACCTGATTTAACGCAGCCGCTAACAAATAATAAAGTTGTAGGCGCTTAGACGTCGTCAGAGTAGGGATCAGGGATGTTCAGTTCGGCCAATAGTTCGCGCTCGAATTGCTCCATCTCTTCGGCTTCCTCATCGTCAATATGATCGTAGCCCATTAAATGCAGGATGCCATGCACGACCATATGGGCGTAGTGGTGCTCAATTGGCTTGCTTTGCTCGCTGGCTTCTTTGGCCACGACAGCATGACAAATCACCAGGTCGCCCAGTAGCGGTAAATCAACACCCGGTGGGCCTTCAAAGGGAAATGACAGCACGTTGGTCGTGCTATCTTTACCGCGATAGTCACGGTTGAGGGTTTGGCTTTCACGCTCATCCACAAAGCGAATCGTCACTTCAAGGCGCTGATCGTCAGGGTGGTGGGCAAACACGCAGCCCACCCAGTGGGTGAGCTGTGCCAAGCTGGGTAGCAGGGGTTCGTTGATGGCCGCCTGACGATCAACGATGACCTCCGTGGCATCGCCCATCGTAGCGTCGTTCACAGGCACGCTCATCGCGAGCTATCCCAGGAACCTTCCCGTGCCTGCATGCGTGCATCACGCTCTTGCTGGCGCACTTCGCGGCGGGCGCGCTCTTCCACTTCCTGCTGGGATTCAAACATATCGTAGGCTTCGATAATGCGCTGAACCAGCGGGTGGCGTACCACGTCCTTGGCGGCAAAGTGGGTGACACCGATGCCTTGAGTATCTTTCAGTACGTCGAGCACCTGAATCAGCCCCGAGCGTTGGCCTTTGGGCAGATCGACCTGGGTGACGTCGCCGGTAATCACTGCAGTAGAGCCAAAGCCAATCCGGGTCAGGAACATTTTCATCTGCTCCGGGGTGGTGTTTTGGCTCTCATCCAGAATGATGTAGGCGTTATTGAGCGTACGGCCACGCATATAAGCCAGCGGGGCGATTTCAATCACCTGCCGCTCAATCAGTTTTGCTACCTGCTCAAAACCGATCATTTCATACAGGGCGTCGTAAAGAGGGCGCAGGTAGGGATCGATCTTCTGGGCCAGGTCGCCGGGTAGGAAGCCCAGCTTTTCACCCGCTTCAACCGCCGGGCGCACGAGCAGGATGCGGCGCACTTCCTGCTGATTGAGTGCTTCGACTGCGGCAGCAACGGCAAGGTAGGTTTTACCCGTGCCCGCCGGCCCAATGCCGAAATTGATATCGTGTTCGCGGATGCTGGAGACGTAGCGTTGCTGGTTAAGCCCGCGTGGTTTGATCATGGTGCGCGGTGTGCGCATGATCACTTCATCACCGCTGCCGGTGCCGTCCTCTTCCTCTTCCAGGGCTTCAAGCCCGGACTCTTGCAGGAACAGGTGCACGGTATCGGCCTCGAGTTCGCTCGCCGCTGTTTCGCGATAGAGGTGTTCCAACACATTTGCCGCTGCCTTAATGCGGTTGGCGGGGCCCGCCAGTTGAAACACATTGCCCCGGTTGCGCAGCGTCACATCTAGGCGGCTTTCAATCAGCTTCAAATGCTCGTCCTGCTGGCCGCAAAGGCTAGCAAGGCGCTGCGGATCATTGGGTTCAAGGCTTAAGGTGATGATGCGATTGGCCTGAGGTGTTGGCTGGCTCAAGAGTGGGGAACCCCTCGTTAGTGTGTGTATCGTTCAGCTTACTGCCCCGCCAGAAGCGGGGCAATGATCTGTGATAAGAGAACGATCAATAGCGCTCGGGTGAGGCAAGCTCACCGCGCAGCGAATTGGGAAATGCCTCGGTGATCTCTACATCGACAAAGTAGCCGATCAGCTCGGTGGGGTTGGCAGCGCGGAAGTTAACCACGCGGTTATTTTCGGTGCGCCCTGAGAGCTGGCCGGGGTCTCGCGGCGAAAAGCCGTTAACCAGTACGCGCTGTGTGCTACCTACCATGCGACGGCTAATTTGCGCGGTTTGCTGAATAATCCGCTCTTGTAGAATCGCCAGGCGCTGCTTTTTAACACTTTCCGGCGTTTCATCCGGCAGGCCGGAGGCAGGAGTGCCGGGGCGTGGGGAGTAAACGAAGCTAAACGAATGATCGAAGCCGATTTGATGAATTAAATTCATCGTCGCTTCGAAGTCCTCTTCTGTTTCGCCGGGGAAGCCGATGATGAAGTCAGAAGAGAAGCTGATGTCCGGGCGATTGGCGCGGATGCGCTCCATCTTTTCGATGTATTCGGCCGCCGTATGCCCACGCTTCATGGCAGTAAGAATACGGTCTGAACCCGACTGTACCGGTAGGTGTAGGTGGCTTACCAGCTCAGGGATATCAGCATAAGCATCGACCAGGCTGTCGGTAAATTCCACCGGGTGTGAGGTAGTAAAGCGGATGCGGTCAATGCCCTCTACTGCCGCCACGCAGGCAATCAGTTCGGCCAGGTCGATCTCATCGCCAAGCTGGTTCTCACCGCAGTAGGCGTTGACGTTCTGGCCCAGCAGGTTGATCTCACGTACGCCCTGGTCGGAAAGATGGATGACTTCATCCATTACCGCCTCAAAGGGGCGCGAGACCTCTTCGCCACGGGTGTAGGGCACCACGCAGAAGGTACAGTACTTGGAACAGCCTTCCATGATCGATACAAACGCCGTCGCGCCGTCGGAGGTGGGCTTGGGCAGATGGTCGAACTTTTCGATTTCGGGAAAAGTGACATCCACCGCGGCAATCTGATTGTTGCCGCGGGCATCCAGCATTGAGGGTACGCGGTGCAGGGTTTGCGGCCCGAACACCATGTCCACGTGAGGGGCCCGTTTGCGAATCGCTTCGCCTTCCTGGCTTGCCACGCAGCCACCCACGCCAATCACTAAGTTCGGGTTGGCGTCCTTGAGTTTTTTCCAGCGTCCCAGCTGATGAAAAACTTTCTCCTGCGCTTTTTCGCGAATCGAGCAGGTGTTTAACAGAATAACATCGGCTTCACGCTCATTATCAGTGAGTTCGAGCTGGTGAGATTCGCCGAGTAGGTCCGCCATACGGGAGGAGTCGTACTCGTTCATTTGGCAGCCGTGCGTTTTGATGAAGAGCTTCTTCGCCATCGGTACCTGTCATCTATGAGTCGTCGGGGGACGAGGATGAATGGAGTATTGTCGCGCGGTCAGCAATGCTGGTGTCCGAACCGCTATCGTTAGTCGCTGCATTATACGGATTGAAGAAACCAGCGGCTAGCGTTCATCCATAATCGATACTTGACCCTCACGTTTCTATGGGTATACTACGCACCGTGTTTGAGCAGTTCCTCGATAGCTCAGTTGGTAGAGCAAATGACTGTTAATCATTGGGTCGCAGGTTCGAGTCCTGCTCGAGGAGCCAATCACTTGCTGATGTTTATCAGTAGGCTGGCTTCGCTTTAAACACCACAACGTTCCTCGATAGCTCAGTTGGTAGAGCAAATGACTGTTAATCATTGGGTCGCAGGTTCGAGTCCTGCTCGAGGAGCCAAGTTGTACTGCTAGTGTTTGTTTAGCTGCCTTTTCGGTACGCCGATTCAGGTAGTGCGTTGTTCCTCGATAGCTCAGTTGGTAGAGCAAATGACTGTTAATCATTGGGTCGCAGGTTCGAGTCCTGCTCGAGGAGCCATTTCGTTTTCCCCTCTTTTTTCTCCCTCGCTTTATATCGCCAGTCAGCTAAACGCTAATGTTCGCCCTATGTTTCGAGCTAATTTGATTGACGCTTATCGTTAGTCTCTCCAGTGACGTAAACTACACGGATCATCCATTGGTTTGGGAAGTTCATGGTGGGCAACGTCAACGCGCCCGAGGCGCTGCAAGTATTTAAATGTTTAAGTGATGAGACCCGTTTGATGCTGGTGCTCCTGGTTGCTCAAGAGCAAGAGCTGTGCGTGTGTGAAATGACCCATGCACTACAGGAGTCGCAGCCTAAAGTGTCGCGCCACCTGGCTCAATTGCGCCAGTGTGGGCTGTTAAGTGATCAGCGCGAAGGGCAGTGGGTCTACTACCGGCTTGCTCCCAAGTTGCCTGCCTGGGCGCTTGAGATTATTCGCGCGGGTGGTCAGGGCAGTGCCGTTCAGTTGGCAGCGCTCACTAAACGCTTAACCAAAATGGGCGATCGGCCTGCCCGCCTTGCTGCACTATGTTGAGCCTAGAACAGTTGAAACTAAAACGCCGACCCCTAGAAAGGGCCGGCGCTTTTGAACTCAGCGTATTGTTTAATGGAGCGCCATTAGCGTTTGGCTGCTAGCCGCCGAGTGTCTTGCAAGTGGGCGTAGTCAAGTAAGACTTCAGCAGATTCAAGCACGTAGGCACGATCAACAGCGAGTGCTTCGTCCTCTTCGTTGTCAGCCGATGCCTCTGTGTCATCTGTCTCTTCCGTTAGCCCTGCGGTGGCATCTGTGCGGGCGTCCATCCACTCATCCAGCTCTTCAAGGCCCAGCGCGCGGCGGCGTTGGTTTTCCAGCGAGAGCTGCTCGGCTTCCTGGGCTTCCATTTCGCGCTTACGCTGCTCGCGATTGAGACTCACGCTGGTGTGCTGCTCGCGTAGCTGACGGGCTAGCGCTGATTGGCGCTCCAGGTAGCGGAAGTTGGGATTGTCCTCGGCGCGCGCGTCGTGCTGGGTAATCAGTTTGTCCAGTACGGTTTCCGGCTCGCCATAGCGACGGTACTGAACGTTCTGGACGGTGTCCCAGGCGAGCGCATTATCCAGACTGCTTTCGCCAATGCGTTCGGGGTCAATCAGCGTCGGGAAATGAATGTCCGGCTCAACGCCACGGTTCTGGGTGCTGTCGCCAGAGATGCGATAGAACTTGGCGCGGGTCAGTTTAATCTGCCCATGGCTCAAATCATTCAGGGTTTGCACGGTGCCTTTGCCGAAGGTTTGCGTACCCAGAACGAGGCCGCGCCCGTAGTCTTGAATCGCACCCGCAAAAATCTCAGAAGCAGAAGCGGAGAGGCGGTTGACCAGCACGCCTAGTGGGCCGTCATAGAGCGTACCTGCTTCGCTGTCGCCATAGAGTTGAATACGCCCCTGGGCATCGCGCACCTGTACGGTAGGGCCGCGGTCAATAAACAGGCCGATGAGCGAATTGGCTTCCTGCAGCGCGCCGCCGCCGTTATTGCGCAGGTCAAGCACGATACCTTCCACGCCCTCTTCTTTAAGGCGCTCGACTTCTTTGCCGACATCGCGGGTAGTGCTGCGATACTCCTCTTCACCCGCTTGCCAGGCGTCAAAATCGACGTAGAACGTTGGAATGTTAATCACCCCTAGGCGATGAGGTTCGCCGTTGCGTTCAACTTCAATAACTTCGCTGCTGGCCGCCTGGTCTTCAAGACTGACGGTATCGCGGGTGATCTCAACTATCTGCGACCGTGTTGTATCCACCGCTTGGGCGGGTACCACATCCAAGCGGACAACCGAGTCTTTGGGGCCGCGAATCAAGTCCACCACGTTATCCAGGCGCATGCCCACCACATTGACCATCTCGCCCTCTTCCTGGCCCACGGCGATAATGCGGTCAGCGGGTTCTAAAACCCCGGCGCGCTCTGCGGGGCCGCCAGGCACAAGGCTTGATACTTTAACGTACTCGCCGTCTGACTGGAGCAGGGCGCCAATGCCCTCGAGGGAAAGGCTCATCTGGATATCAAACGATTCGCTCTGGCGGGGGGAGAGATAACCAGTGTGTGGGTCGATGCTGCCGGTGACTGCTGCCATCAACACGCCAAACACGTCTTCAGATTCGGTTTGCTCCAGCCGTGTCAGTTGGCCTTCGTAGCGCTGGCGCAGATTGGTTTCAATCTGTTCGTTATCCAGGTCGGTTAAGGCCAGCGTTAAAGCGTCGTTTTTGAGCCGTTTGCGCCATAACTCATCGAGCTCGCTTTGCCGGGATGCCCAGGGGGCCTCCTCACGATCAATTTCTAAGCGCTCGTTGCTATCAAAGACAAAGTTCAGGCCTTCATCAAGCTGCGCAAGTAGTGACTCAAGGCGCGCCCGCTGTCGGTCACTAAATGTGTTGTAGAGGCTGAAGGCAGCATCCAGCTCGCCATTGAAAAGGGCGTCGGCCATGCCTGTCTCTAAGTGACGATAGGGTTCGATATCGCTGCGCAGCAGGTAGGCGCGCTGGCCGTCAAGAATGTCCAAGTAGCGTTGGAAAACATTCTTAGACCACGCTTCGTCAAAAGTAATATCAGCATAATGTCCGTAGCGGAGCGAGTCCGCAATTTCCACTGCCGCCTGGCGTTGTTCATCGGTAGGTTCAAGTTGCGCGAAGGCGGCTGGGCTGGTAATGACCAGCATGACAGCCAGGGCGACCGAACGCGTAAGCGTTGCAAACAAGCTCATCAGTCAAGCTCTCCCGGATTTGTGTACACTCATTCTTCCCTAGACTCGCATATGACCCATGAGTTGCGTAGGTCGAAGGAGTATTGTAGCAGGTCACCTGCGTTCTGAGGCTCAATCATTACTGTTATGAGGATTTCCATGTCGGAGACTTTCAACGCTGATCGTTTAACGCGGTTGTGCGATTTTCTGCGTCAATCACCCACTCCGTGGCATGCGGCAAGCAATATGGCTGCGCGGTTGGAGCAAGCCGGTTTTCAGCGGCTGGAAGAGAAGGCCAGTTGGCAGCTAACGCCGGGCAAACGCTACTACGTCACCCGTAATGACTCAGCGATTATTGCCTTTCAGCTGCCAAAGTCTGAATTAACGGCGCTGCGTATGATCGGTGCCCACACTGATAGCCCAGGACTGCATCTAAAGCCTAATGCCACTCAGTGCTCAGCGGGTTGGTTGCAGTTAGGCGTGCAGGTATACGGCGGTGTTTTGTTAGCGCCGTGGTTTGACCGTGACCTGGGGTTGGCAGGGCGTGTCCATGTGCGCCATGCCGATGGTCGTTTGGAAAGCGTATTGCTGAATGTCGATCGGGCAATTGCCATGGTGCCGAGCCTGGCGATTCACCTGGATCGTGATGTCAACGCAGGTCGGCCGATTAACCCGCAGACGCAAATGGCGCCAGTGTTGATGCAGAGCGATACGGCTACGCTAGGCGAGCTGGTGGCGCAATGGTTAGAAGAGCAGCACGGCTTGCGTGCAGTGGAAGTAGTGGACTTTGAATTAGGTTTTTACGATGTTCAGCCGCCGTCTCTGGTCGGTGTTAAGCAAGAGCTGGTGGCCAGCGCCCGGTTGGATAACCTGCTCTCCTGCTTTATCGGTTTAGAAGCGCTGTTGGCTTGCGACGGTAGCCAAGGCGCATTGCTGGTCGCTAATGACCATGAGGAAGTCGGCAGTGCCAGCGCTTGTGGTGCCCAAGGCCCTTTCTTAGCGGATGTGCTGAAGCGCATAAATGCCCAAGTTGGGGGCAGTGGGAGCGGAAAAGGAAATGAAGAATCGCTCATTCAGCTGATTCAATCGTCGTTGATGATCTCTTGCGATAATGCCCACGCGCTGCATCCTAACTTTCTCGATAAGCACGATGAGCACCACGGTCCGGCAATTAACGGCGGCCCGGTGATCAAGGTAAATGCGAGCCAGCGCTACGCTACTAATAGTGCCACCGGAGCGCTGTTTCGCGATATTTGTCGTGAGGCGAATGTACCGGTGCAGTCGTTTGTTACCCGGGCGGATATGGGCTGTGGAAGCACGATTGGCCCGATTACCGCCACTGAATTGGGGGTGCCCACTATTGATGTCGGCGTGCCTCAATGGGCGATGCATTCGATTCGGGAAACCGCGGGCAGTCAAGATGTTGAGTATCTAACCCGCGCGCTAACGCTCTTTTTGAACCGCGCAACACTGGGTTGACGGGGCGCTATCAATAAAGCACTCAGCTAATAAAAGCCGCACCAAAACAAAAAGCCCGCTGATAAAACAATCAGCGGGCTTTTCAGTACTGCTTAAAATCGTTTGGTGGCTACGCCCTGATTTGAACAGGGGACCCCATCATTATGAGTGATGTGCTCTAACCAGCTGAGCTACGTAGCCTTTCAACGGGGGCGAATATTACTCAGCAAGACGCCGCCCGTCAAGCATTTATTGTGCCAGGAGGCGGGCGGTCGTCAGTCATCCTCTAGCGGTAACCACATGATCGCTGCACTGATCACATCCTGATAGTTGCGAATTCGCTGGACATAGTGCACCGGTTCATAGCCCCGCGCATAGCCATAGCGAGTCTGCGGGTAATAGCGCTTATCCGCCTTGAGGGGCAGTACTTCTTTCATGTCCGCCCAAGAGTCTGGGTTCTTGCCTAAATCGCGGGCCAGCTGTCGGGCGTCAAGCACATGGCCGCGGCCAATGTTGTAACTTGCCAAAGCCAGGTAGGTGCGATCCGGCTCGGGGAGAGTGTCCGGTAGGCGCTGATGACGGTCAGCGAGATAGCGTGCGCCAGCGTCGATGGCTTCGGCGGGGTTCAAGCGATTATCGACGCCGAGGGATTTAGCGGTACTCTGGGTTAGCATCATGATGCCGCGCACCCCCGTTGGGGAGACGGCCTGGGGATCCCAGTGCGACTCCTGGTAAGCCAGGGCGGCGAGTAGGTCAGCAGGTATTCCGGTTTCTTGCTCGGCCGCTAGGAAAAGATCAAGGAAGTTCGGCAGGCGCTCGTCGATGCGTCGGTTGAGCGCGCGTAGGTCGACGAAATCGAACTCGCTGACGTAGGCATAGTAACGCTGCTGTACTTCCGCGGTGTTTTCTTGGCCCTCGCGGCTCGCCATCCATTGAGTGGCCATTTCGGCGAGTGCCTGTTGGTCGGGTGGAAGATACCAGCCCAGCCGGTCACCGCTGGTGAGGTTCATGGCGACCTCCAGGTGCGGAAAGTGGCGCCGCACTAGCCGTACAATATTGGAGTCGGCCAGGGTACAGTCGATGCGTTTTTCGGCCACTGCGGTCAGCAGTATCTCGGTGGTACGAGGATCTTCTTCGAAGGCAATGCCGGTGTACTGGTTGACCAAGCTTTGGAGCTTTTCAGCGTAGCTGGAATCCGCCGTGACACGAATTTCGACTCCGGCCATTTCCTCTACCTGGCGTGGCAGGGGGCGCATGTCGCGGTGACACACCAATTGCTCGACGATATCGGTGTGGGTGGGGCCCTGGATAAAGTGCTCATCGCGGGAGGGAAGGTGGGTCAAGCCAGCGGCGGCGAGCTGTACATGGCCCTCTTTCAGGGCTTGAAGCACCTCGGTCGTTGATTCCAGCAACGTCCACTCAACCTGCCAGTCGTTAGCGGCGGCGAACGACTCGACTAAGTCGTGCTCAGGCCCGGCGGATGCGCCATCCCTATCAAGGTAGTAGGTGGTGGCGCTGTTCCGGGTGGCTACCTTGAGTGTTCCGCCAGGTTCCGGCGGCTCAAGCTGTGTCGCGGGTGGAGGTGCACTCGGTTCGCAGCCCAGTAGTATGAGCAGCGGTGAGGTAATGATCAGTAGGCGGGGACAAGAGAAAGGCATGCTTGAACCCTAGCAAGCTTTCTTATCGCCAGGAAGGTGGCGATTCAACGGTGTGTATGCGCATAGGCGGGGAAACACTGTGGCTGCCCGTATGAAGAGGGCAGCCAGCATGTAATGCTTAATTACACATTAAAACGGAAGTGCACCACATCGCCATCTTTGACAATGTACTCTTTGCCTTCAAGGCGCCACTTGCCGGCATCTTTAGCGCCCTGTTCACCGCCTAGCGAGACAAAGTCGTCGTAGGCGACCACTTCGGCGCGGATAAAGCCTTTTTGAAAGTCGGTGTGAATCACGCCAGCGGCTTCTGGGGCTGTAGCGCCCTCCTTCACTGTCCAGGCGCGGACTTCTTTAACTCCGGCTGTGAAGTAGGTTTGCAAACCCAATAATGAGTAGCCCGCGCGAATCACGCGGTCAAGGCCCGGCTCATCCATGCCCATCTCGCTTAAAAACATCGAGCGCTCTTCGTCATCCAGCTCGGCGATTTCCGCTTCCAGCTGGTTGCAGACGGGCACCACCAACGCGCCTTCTTCAGCGGCGATTTCATTGACAATATCCAGGTAGGGATTGTTCTCGAAACCGTCTTCATTGACGTTGGCAATATACATGGTCGGTTTCAGGGTCAAAAAACCGAAGCTTTTCACCTGGCGTTGCTCATCTTCGCTTAACCCAAAGCTGCGTAGCGGCAAGCCTTCCGCCACGTGGGGCTGGATACGATCCAGAATGGCCTTGGTGGCTATCGCGTCTTTGTCGCCGCCTTTTACTGAACGAACCAAGCGCTGGCTGGCTTTTTCGACAGTATCCAGATCGGCCAGTGCCAACTCTAGATTGATCGTTTCGATATCGGCGCGGGGGTCGACCTGGTTGGCTACGTGGATGACGTTGTCGTTATCAAAGCAGCGCACCACATGGGCAATTGCCTGGGTTTCGCGAATATTGGCCAGGAATTTATTGCCCAGACCTTCACCTTTGGAGGCCCCGGCAACCAAGCCAGCAATATCGACAAACTCCATAGTGGTCGGTAGTACTTTTTGCGGCTTGACGATTTCGGAGAGCTTATCAAGGCGTGGATCCGGCATCGGCACGATACCCACGTTCGGCTCAATGGTGCAGAAGGGGAAGTTTTCTGCATCGATGCCTGACTTGGTCAGTGCATTGAATAGTGTGGACTTGCCGACGTTCGGCAGACCGACGATGCCGCAATTGAAACCCATAAAATGTTCCTGAGAATAAGGTGGTAGGGCGTGAAATAACCGCCATTCTACGAGATGTGCTTGCCGTCAGCTACCAGCGTCACTAGCCAGTTATCGACGAACGCTATTCTGGCTTAAGGCTATGTAACTGGTTCATCGCTTTGGCCCAGTCGCCTGCTAGTGCTAATGGTAGCGTGGCGACGCACTCATCCAGGGCGCGAACGATGGCTTCGTGTTCGCTCTTGCCGGGCCGTCCCAGTACATAATTAGTCACCTGGCGTGCCTCTCCGGGGTGGCCAATGCCGATTCGTAGGCGGTGAAACTGTTTTTGATCGCCGAGTGCGCTAATTATATCGCGCAGACCGTTGTGGCCGCCGTGTCCGCCGCCGGTTTTATAGCGTGCCTGGCCGGGTGGCAGGTCGAGCTCGTCGTGGGCGACCAGCAGGTTTTCAGGGGCAAGCTTGAAGAACTGGTTTAAGGCTGCCACTGCGGCGCCGCTACGATTCATAAAGGTGGCGGGGTTGAGCAGGTGTAGCTCATGGTCGCCCAGGCGCACCTTTGCGTAGTGGCCAAAAAATTTCTTTTCCGGGCGCAGCTCTGCATGGGCGCTCTGCGCAATTGCCTCTACCAGCCAAAAACCGGCGTTATGACGCGTGGCGCTATACTCCGCACCTGGGTTACCTAAGCCAATAATGGCTGTTACCTGGCTCATCTCCCCACCTCATACAAAATATCCAGAAGACCAGCATGATCTGGACAACATAGTTGACGCTGCTCCAGCAACGGCCCTAAAAAAAATCAAGCGCCGAGGCGCTTGATTCTAACATCATCTTCGCATCACAAGGGCCATGCAGGCATGGCCCTATAGAATGCTTAACGGGGTGTTTACTCAGCGCTGGTGTCTTCTTCGCCTTCGCTTTCACCGTCTTCATCTTCTTCAGCACGCACTTTTACTTTAGTGACGCTGAGAACCGCATTATCGTGCTCTTCACCGTGGGACAGGTCAACTGAGGTGACGCCGGCCGGCAGGGTAAGGTCAGATAAGTGCAGCGTAGTGCCGAGTTCTAGTGCACTGATATCGACTTCCAGATAGTCAGGCAGGTCTTTCGGCAAGCAGCTGATGGCAACTTCGTTGGCCAGTACGTGCAGTTCACCACCTTGGTCTTTGATACCGACGCACGTTTCTTCGCCCGTCACATGCAGCGGCACGTTGATGGTGATTTCGTGAGTGGCATCGACGCGCATAAAGTCGGCGTGGGTCAGCAGCGGCTTGAAGGGGTGACGCTGCAGATCACGAACAACCACTTGCTCTTCTTTACCTTCAATCATCAGTTTGATGACTGAGGAGAAGAAGGACTCGTCTTCAATCGCTTTGTAGAAAGCGGTTTTTTCTACAGAGATAGACTGCGCGCCTTTCTCACCACCGTATACAACGGCCGGCACTTGCTGGTTCGCACGACGCAGGCGGCGGCTCGCACCTTTCCCCAGGTCGTTACGAACGCTGGCTTTCAGGATAAAATCAGACATGGAATTGCCTCTTAGTTAAAGTAAGGAATACGCTGCCGACCGCGACCAGACGACAGCGCTTCCGTGGCCCCAAAAGGGGGCTGTATCGTCAGGCGGTTAGTGGAACATCGCGCTGACAGATTCTTCATTGCTGACCCGGCGAATCGCTTCCGCGATCAGGCCCGCAACGCTCAACTGGCGAATTTTGCCGCTACGACGAGCAACGTCAGATAGCGGGATGGTGTCGGTCACCACCACTTCATCCAGTACGGAGTTGGTAATATTATCGACCGCTGGGCCGGACAAAATCGGGTGTGTCGCATAGGCCACTACGCGTTTGGCGCCGTGGTCTTTAAGCGCTTCACCGGCCTTGCACAGCGTGCCTGCGGTATCGATCATATCGTCGACCACAACACAGGTGCGGCCTTCAATCTCGCCGATGATATGCATCACCTGGGCCTGGTTAGCCTGGGGTCGACGCTTATCGATAATTGCGAGATCGGCATTCAGCTGTTTGGCAATAGCGCGGGCACGTACAACGCCGCCAACGTCAGGGGAAACGACGACAAGGTCGCTGTAATTCTGACGTTCGATATCATCCAGCAGGATGGGCGAGCCGTAGACGTTGTCAACCGGGACATCAAAGAAGCCTTGGATCTGATCAGCGTGTAGATCCATGGTCATCACGCGGTCAACGCCTGCTTTAACCATCATGTCCGCCACTACTTTGGCAGATATTGGCACCCGTGCGGAGCGCACACGGCGATCCTGGCGGGCATAGCCAAAGTAGGGCAGTACCGCTGTGATGCGAGTAGCCGAGGCACGACGCAGGGCGTCGACCATCAGAATCAACTCCATCAGATTATCGTTGGTCGGTGCACAGGTGGATTGCAGGATAAAGACATCCTTACCGCGCACGTTCTCATTGATCTCGACTGCGATTTCGCCGTCGCTGAATTGACCCACCGTCGCGTTACCCATACGGCTGTCTAAGCTCTCGGCAATTTTTTGAGCGAGTGCGGGATTAGCATTCCCGGCGAAAACCATCAATTTTGACACGCGCAGCCACCTTTGCAGTGTTGGGAATCAGGGGTAAAAACGCAGGCCATTGTCAGGTTGGCTGGGGTACCAGGATTCGAACCTGGGAATGCCGCTACCAAAAAGCGGTGCCTTACCACTTGGCGATACCCCAGCAATAACCTAACGCGCTGACCGGGCGCTTTTAACTGCCCAGAGCGGGACTGTAAATAGCCCAGAGCGGGACTGTAAACTGCCCAGAGCGGGATTATAAACAGCCCAGAGCATCATGTAGGGGGGAGGTATTGAGTCCGCGTGCTACCCATGTCGGCCAGCGTTGACCCGCTAATTGCGCGGTTGCTTGCGCCGCTTGCTGTGTTTCGAAAGCAGCAAACAGACAAGCCCCCGTGCCGGTCAACCGACTGGGTGCGTGCTGCTCGAGCCAGTGAAGGGCTTCCGCCACTGGCGGATAGCGTTCCTTTACGACGGCCTCACAGTCATTGCGCCACTCCGGCGCTCCCCCCTGCAGTGCGCGCGCCATAGTAATGGGGCGGCTGTCACGTGTCAATTGCGGGTCTTGGAACACCGCAGGTGTAGAGACGCTAATACCAGGATGAATAATCACAAACCATGGCGTATCCAGTGTTACCGCCGTGAGCTGCTCGCCAACCCCTTCGGCCCAGGCGCTATGGCCGTGAACAAACACCGGCACATCGGCCCCAAGCTCTAGCCCCAGATGGGCTAATTCGTCAAGCGGTAGATGGAGCTGCCAAAGGTGGTTAAGCCCCACTAATGTGGTGGCGGCGTTGGAGCTACCGCCACCCAAGCCACCTCCCATAGGCAGCTGCTTTTCAATCGTAAGTGAAGCCCCTAGTGGGGTGCCGCTATGGTGTTGCAATAATTGTGCTGCACGCACGACCAAATTGTCATCATGGCTAACGCCGCTCACCTCGCTGGTTAGCAGAATCTCCCCGTCATCGCGGGGGGTGAGCGTCAGGTGGTCGCAGAAATCGATAAACTGAAATAGCGTTTGCAGCGAGTGGTAGCCGTCTGAACGACGGCCCACAATATGCAGCATGCGGTTAAGCTTGGCCGGTGCGGGAAGCGTCAATGGGGCGTTCATTTAAACGATGACCCTTACTCGCTTGCTTGCCACTGATTAACCACCAGCGTAATGCGAACGTCGTCGTAGTTCATGATCATGCGGCGTGGTAGCCATAGATCATCGACTTTTTCCCAGTCGCGATAGTCAATTTCCCAACCGTCTTGTTCCAGGTGGCTGGGAAAGCCCAATTCATCAGTTTCTAGCTGGTAGCTACCGTGCTCGCCAGGCAGGCCGCGCACCCAATCGGGCATGGCGCTGACGGGCAGAGCCCAGCCAAGCTGCTCTTCCATTAGCGCTTCTGGCGTTTCTGCTTCAAAACGGCCATCGCTATTGGAGAGCGAGAAACGCCCTTCGCGGCCCTCCAGTACGTTGCGTCCGCCGCCAAACGGCCCGCTGATCAGCATGCGGAAATAGTAGGGGGTCTGATTCCAGTCTAGGTTGGCGCTGACGTTCTCTTGGGGTGTTCTCAACCCGGCTTTGCCGACCAGCGTCCAGGTATCGAATGCCTCTACCTCAGCCTGCTGGCGTTCCCACTGGCCCGCTTGACGACCACTTTCATCCATGGGGCCTTGGGAGGCACACCCTGCGAGTAAGAGTAGCGCGAAACCGGCAAGCCAGAGGCGCGAAGAGTGTCGTGTTAGTGGCCAGCGGCGGGAAGGGGACATCAGTGTCAACATTAACAGGCTCCATGTTAGGTAGTTACGGCGCAATGCGTTTAAAGAGTGTGGTTCGCAGAGTTAGGGTGTCTCTGGCGGCGTTAGTTCAGGGTAGCGTTCAAGTAGCTCGTCGATCAGCGGATGTGGGCGCGTTCGCTGCATGATTTGCTGGATCAGCTGGCGCGCCTCGTCATCACGCCCCAACGCTTTCAGCACTTCGGCGAGATGCGCGGCAACTTCCTGATCGGGTAGCTGTGAGTAAGCACTTTCAAGCCAGGGTAACGCTTCTTCAGGCTGTCCCATTCGGAAGTAAACCCAGCCCATGCTGTCAAGTACGGCGGGATTGTCTGGGTCGGCCTCGTAAGCGCGCTCAATCAGCTCAAAGGCTTCTTGTAAACGTCCTGGCAAGTTAAGGTCGGCCAATGTGTAGCCCAGCGCATTGAGCGCTTCAGCATTATTAGGTTCAGTGCTCAATATCTGGCGTAAATCCTGCTCCATTCCTGCAATATCGCCCGCTTCCCAGTGCCGCATGGCGCGCATATAAAGTAGCGATGCGTCATCAGGGGTACGGCTAATTTCACGGTCTAATAACGCATTAGCGTCCGCAGGCTGATTGATGTCGTCCAGCAATTGAACTTCGAGCATCACCAATTCGGTAAAGTAATTATCAAAGCGCATCCGCTCAATGCGCAGGAAGGCGCGAGCATCCAGCAGGCGGTCTTCCTCAATCAGCATTCGCGCCGCCGCCGCGCGAGCGGGCAAAAATTCTCTGCCCTCGCGGACTTGGCGAAAATAAAGCAGCGCATTATCGGTATCGCCTTGCACTTGAGTGATGGCACCAAGTAGGTAATAGGCTAAATCCGGTACCTCGGGTTGGCCGATTAGCGGCTGCAGCAAGCGTTGTGCTGGCTCGGGGTGGCCTTCTTCAAGATAGAGTTGGGCTAGCGATAAGCGCAGATCCTGATTGCCGCCGTGGCTTGCGAGTAGTGCATCGGTTTGAGTTTCAGCGGCACTAATATTGTTAAGGCGAATTTCCGCCTGGGCTAGCAGCAGGATAAAACGTACATCGTCAGGCGCGAGCTCTAGGCCTTGTTGGGCCGCATGCTGGGCGGTTGAGTAATCCTCAACCTCCAGTGCCAAGCGCGCTTTCACCAGCCATAACGCAGCGGATTCGGGATCGAGTAACTCGACTTGATCAAGTCGTCGCTGGGCAAGCGTGGTATCGCCCAGAGTGGCCTCGATCAAGGCGGTGCCCAGCAGCACATCGCTGTGGTGCGGCAGTTGGTCAGCATTGGGACGGGCTAAATGCTTGCGCAGCTGCTGAGCGATTAACGTTAGTGGCGCCTCTTCAGCCACGGCGATCTCGGCAAAGGCGGTGACATCGCCGTGGCCGCCAGCTTCAACAATATCGAGGCGCTGCTCAAGGCTGTCGAGCCAATCACCGCGCTGTAGTGAAAAAGCCGCCAGCAGGCGATTGGGCGCTTCTGCCTGGGGAGCAAGCTCTCGCCAGCGAAGTGCGGAAGCCTCTATCAGTGAGGCCTCATTGCCAAAGCGGGCCGCGAAGGTGGCGCGCTCGGCAAGCGCTGGCTCGCGGTAGCGCTTCGCCGCTTCCAGGTAGCCCTGGCTTGCGTAGCGATAGTCACCGCGCTGGCCAGCAAGCTCGGCGCCGAGTAGCGTGCTTAACCCAGCGGCATCCAGTCCACGGGTGATCGGCGGTGCATTGCGCATCGGGTCATCGGACCAGGTGCCGAGGGGGCCGTCCTGTGGGCTAGGCGTGGATTGGCAGCCGCTTAGCAGCAGAGCAGCAGAGGCGGCCACGGGTAGCAGCGCCGAATGCCGGAGCATAGCGCCCACTAGTGGGAAGCCCGAACAGTTAAAACCCTTGAATACAGGGCCTGATAATGTAAAGCGAGGTCGCATGCGTCTCTCGATTAAGTGGCCGAATGCCCAGCATAGCGGCTTGCCTGCCTGCGGCAAAGTGGTGTGGGCCAGATGATAGCCTGCTGTGATAGAATGTTCCTCCTTGAAAAGGTGGTCAGCAAACTTTATGCCTACTTACGACAGCTTATTGTGGGCTGTGCTGAAACCACACCAAAGACTTGTTTTAGCAAGCCCTAATTGACGGTGTAGCCACTTATCATAACGGTGGTTGCCGAAAAGTCCGACACACTAGCGAAGACGCATAACGCATGACGCTTCTTGCCCTGGGAATAAATCATCGTACCGCCAGCGTGGCCGTGCGTGAGCAGGTAGCTTTTACGCCAACGCAGCTTGAAACTGCGCTGGCTGAATTGCGCAACCTGCCACAAATCAGTGAAGCGGCGGTGCTGTCTACCTGCAACCGCACGGAGCTTTATTGTGTCACGGATGCGGCTGGCGAGCAGGCGGTACTCAACTGGCTCGGACGCTTTCATAACTTACGCGTCGATGAGCTGACGCGCTGTGCCTACCATTATTTAGACAACGATGCGGCGCGTCATTTAATGCGCGTGGCCGTTGGTTTGGACTCTATGGTACTGGGCGAGCCGCAGATTTTGGGCCAGTTGAAGGATGCCTATCAGCAGGCGCGCCAGTCCAAGGGCCTGGGCGGTGAGCTTGAGCGCCTGTTCCAGCACACCTTTGCGGTGGCCAAGCAAGTGCGTACTGAAACAGGGATCGGTAAAAACCCTGTGTCAGTGGCCTACGCTGCCGTTAGCATGGCCAGCCGAATTTTTGATGATTTCAGTCGCTCCCGGGCGCTGCTCATTGGTGCCGGCGAAACCATCGAACTGGTCGCTCGGCATTTGCACGAAGCGGGCGTTAGCCAACTGACCGTCGCCAACCGCACCCGTGAACGTGCCGAGCTGGTGGCAGGCCCCTTAGGGGGAACAGCGATCACCCTGCAAGAAATCCCCGATGCGCTTGAATATGCCGATATCGTCATCTCCTCAACGGCTGCACCGCTACCTATTTTAGGTAAAGGTATGGTCGAGCGCGCACTCAAAAAACGCCGCCACCGGCCAGTATTTATGGTTGATATTGCGGTGCCTCGGGATATTGAGCCGGAAGTGGGCGAGTTGGCGGATGTGTTTCTCTATACCGTGGACGACTTGGAGGAGGTCATCCAGGAAAATCGTCGTCACCGTCAGGTTGCCGCCGATCAAGCCGAATCGCTGATTGAGCACGGGGTGGGCAGTTGGCAGCACGAACGTCGTATCCGTAACGGCGGTGAGCTGATTCGTGACTACCGACAACATGGCGAAGCGTTGCGCGATCTCTCCCGCGATCAGGCTTTGGAGCGGCTGGCGCGGGGTGAAGACCCGGCTAAAGTGATTGAGCGCTTGGCGCACCAGTTGACCAATCGTTTGCTTCACCAGCCCACTCAGGCCATACGCGATGCGGCTTCAGAGGAGCACCATGACTTGCTGAATGCTGCACCGCGCCTGCTGTTGCCCACCAAGCCAGCCTTTGAAACCACGCCCGCGCCCACGGCTAACCGCCAGAAGGATGATACGCCCGCATGAAAGAGACCTTGCGCCAACGCTTAGACAGCTTTACCGAACGCTTTGAAGAGCTGGCGATGCTGCTGTCGGATCCTGAAGTAATCAATAACCAGCAACGCTTTCGCGACTACTCACGGGAGTATGCCGAGTTAGAAGAGCTGGTGGCGGCCTGGCAGCGCTATCGTGATATTGAAACCAATATGCACGAAGCCGAGCAGCTTAGCCGCGATAGCGACGCGGATATGCGCGAATTGGCGGAAATGGAGCTAAGCGAAGGACGGGAACGGTTAGCCGAGCTGGATATTGAGCTGAAGCGCCTGCTGGTGCCGAAAGACCCTGACGATGGCCGCGGGGTGTTTCTGGAAGTGCGTGCCGGTACCGGCGGCGACGAGGCGGCTATTTTTGCCGGCGACCTGTTTCGCATGTACTCGCGCTATGCCGAAAAACGCGGTTGGCGGGTCGAGGTGGTGAGCGCCAGCCATGGCGAGCAGGGCGGCTACAAAGAAATTATTTCCCGCGTCAAAGGCGATGGTGTTTACGCCCAGCTAAAGTTTGAATCCGGCGCCCACCGCGTGCAGCGTGTACCGGCGACCGAATCCCAGGGCCGCATTCACACCTCCGCCTGCACCGTGGCGGTGATGCCTGAAGTCGAAGATGTAGGCGACATCGATATCAATTCCTCGGACCTGCGCGTTGATACCTACCGTTCCAGTGGCGCTGGCGGTCAGCACGTGAATACCACAGATTCTGCCATCCGCATTACCCACCTGCCCACTGGCGTGGTGGTGGAGTGCCAGGAGGAGCGCAGCCAGCATAAAAACCGTGCCAAGGCGATGTCGCTGCTTGCCGCGAAGCTGAAGCGTAACGCCGTCGATAGTCAGCGCCAGACGCAAGCGGACGCACGCCGTTCGCTGGTGGGCTCGGGGGATCGCAGTGAGCGCATCCGCACCTATAACTTCCCCCAGGGGCGGATTACCGATCACCGCATCAATTTAACCCTTTATAAGCTTAACGAGGTGGTTAGCGGCGAGCAGTTGGATGACGTGATTAGCCCGCTGATTCACGAGTATCAAGCGGAACAGCTCTCAGCTCTTCAGGACGTTTAATGACCCTTGATGCGCTGTTACAACAGGCTGCCCAACGGTTGCTCGCAGCGGGTTCCTGCTCGCCGCGTGTTGACGCTGAAGTGCTGCTTTGCCATGTGCTTGGGCGCGACCGCACCTGGCTATACACCTGGGGCGATAAGGCATGCCCCTTATGGGAGCAGGCCCGTTTTGATGCGCTAATCGCTGCCCGTGCCCAAGGCACGCCGGTCGCCTACCTTACCGGGGAGCGCGAGTTTTGGGGACTACGCTTAGCGACTTCTCCCGACACCTTGATCCCCCGGCCCGATACCGAAATCCTCGTTGAGCGTGCGCTTGGCTGTGTGGCCCAGCCCACAGGCCGAATGCTCGACCTTGGCACGGGTACTGGCGCGATTGCCCTGGCGTTTG
Source organism: Halomonas sp. AOP13-D3-9 (assembly GCF_052379125.1). Taxonomy (NCBI): domain Bacteria; kingdom Pseudomonadati; phylum Pseudomonadota; class Gammaproteobacteria; order Oceanospirillales; family Halomonadaceae; genus Halomonas; species Halomonas sp. AOP13-D3-9. The sequence goes on from NZ_JBQSYH010000010.1 coordinate 124,482, forward strand.
CCAGCGAGCAGCCCGATTGGCAAGTCGTTGGTGTAGATTTGCGCTTTGAAGCGGTGGCATTGGCCACCCGTAATGCGCAGGCGCTGGCGATCACCAATGCCCAGTTTTTGCAAAGCGATTGGTTCGGCGCTCTGGAAGCGTTTGAAGAGGCAGATAAGCGTTTCGATATTGTCGTCAGTAACCCGCCTTATATTGCCGCCAATGACCCCCATTTAAGCGCAGGCGATGTGCGTTTTGAACCTCGCTCAGCGCTGGTTGCTGACGCCGAAGGCATGGCCGATCTGTTGCACCTGGTGCACGCTGCGCAGCACTATTTAACCGCATCAGGCTGGTTGTTGCTTGAGCACGGCTACAACCAAGCTGATAAGGTGCGCAGTGCGCTTAAAAGCGCTGGCTATCAAAGCGTTGAAAGTATTCGTGACCTGGGGGGGCATGAACGGGTTACCCTGGGGCACCTTTAATAACTGCCTGATTCATCAGTATTGGATCCTGCCATGAAACCAAAAAATAGAACGCTGGACCGTATCGACCTCAAAATCCTGCGCTGCTTGCAGGAAAATGCGCGTATTTCTTACGTCGATTTAGCCTCCGAAGTGGGCTTATCCACAACCCCTTGCCTTGAGCGCGTTAAGCGCTTGGAGAAAGCAGGGATTATTCGTGGCTACCAAGCCATTCTTGATCCACGCGCTTTGAAAGCCAACTTGTTAGTGTTTGTCGAGATCAGCTTAGAGACACAGTCGCCTGCGGTCTTTGATGAGTTTCGCCGTGCCGTCGAGAAGCTGCCGCAGATCCAGGAGTGTCACCTTGTCTCGGGGCAGTTCGACTACATCTTAAAGTGCCGCATTCCCGAAATGGCTGCTTACCGCCAGCTATTGGGCGATGTGGTGTTAACCCTGCCGGGCGTAAAAGAGTCGAAAAGCTACGTGGTGATGGAAGAGGTGAAAGAGAGTTTCAATTTGCACATCCCCGCCTACGAGGAATTTGAGGATAAGTAAGCCGATGATGGATGACCAGGCACTGCTGCGCTATAGCCGCCAGATCATGCTGCCCGAAGTGGAAATCGAGGGCCAGGAGCGCCTGCAATCTGCCCATGCTGTGATTATTGGGGCCGGCGGTTTGGGCTCTCCAGCAGCGCTCTATTTAGCTGCCGCGGGGGTAGGGCGCATTACCATCGCTGATGCCGACCATGTCGAACTTTCCAATCTTCAGCGTCAAATTGCCCACCAGCACGCCAGTATTGGTTTAAATAAAGCGCACTCTGCCCAGGCCAGCATGCAGGCACTCAATCCGCACTGCCATGTGATCGCGTTAGCTCAACATGTAGAGGGCGAATCGCTTGAACGCTTGATCGCTTCGGCGGATGTAGTGCTCGACTGCACGGATCGTTTCTCAAGCCGCTATGCGGTGAATGCCGCCTCACAAAAGGCCGGAGTACCGCTGGTGTCTGGGGCGGCGATTCGCTTTTCAGGTCAACTGGCGGTATTTGATCCCCGCGACGGGGCTTGCCCCTGCTACGCCTGCCTCTATCCACCCGATGGCAGCGGCGACGAAGCACTGAGTTGCTCAGAAAGTGGGGTAATGGCGCCACTGGTTGGGTTAATCGGCTGCTTTCAGGCGGTAGAGGCCTTTAAACTGCTGAGTGGCGCAGGTTCTGCCCATCAGGGGCTGTCTACGTTTGATGGCTTAAGCGGCCAATGGCGGCGCTTTCAAGTGCCCCGCGATCCCGCTTGTCCCGTGTGCGCTCAGCGCCGCTAGCGCCTTAATCGTTAGCTTTTGCTTCTGTTTTGTCGTGCTCTGCGGCGTTTGCGCTAGCGGCTGCATGTTTATCGACGGTGGCTTTATGCGAGTTAGCCGTTGCGCCGCTGTTTATTGCTGACGTGTTAGTCGCGCTGCCGGTGGCATCGCTAAAGGCACTTTTTAGCACTTCGTTGTCGGGGTTCATATCAATACTGCCGTGGAAAACACTGCCATCTTCCAGCACCAGGCACGGAGCAACAATGGTGCCTGAGACTTGGGCGCCTTTGTGAATCGTCGCGCGGTGAAGCACTACTAAGTTACCTATTACCTCACCGGATACATGCAGCGTATGGGCAAATACATCGCCATTGATATAGCCATTGGCACCTAGGGTCACGGTGTGCTGTTTACAGGTGATAATGCCGCTTACGCGTCCCTCTACCGTCAAATCTTCATCGCTATTAATGTCTCCCTCCACTTGGGTATGGCCGCCGATAACGGAGAGGCTTGGTCGTGCACCGCTGGTTGGCGTGTTTGGCGTTGCCGGCGAGCGTGTATCAGGAGGGATGAGCGTCGCGGCCTTGCTTTCAGTTGGTGCATTTTTGGCTTTGTTAAACATGAGGGTGACTCCTAGTCAATGACGCCGGAGCGTCTTTGGAGAAAGTGTGAGAGAGCACTAAATACCTTAATCGGCTTGTGCGTGGCTCAAAGCCTGGAGTTAAGCCGAGTGAGTGGGCTTATTCACGCCGCTGCTATATAACAGAGCGAGTATAACGTTAACTGGGGTAACCACATCTAAAGCGGCAGGAAGGGTATGGGCATTCAAGTATGGTTTATTGTGCTGGGCGTTGGGGTAATGACGCTGATCGTATGGGATGGCAAGCGCCGTAAGCTAAAACAGCGCTCTTTAAGTGCTGCCAGGGCGCACCACGCGTCTGCTGCGGCTAGTGCCCCTGTACCAGACAAGCCGTTTGAGGCGATATCCCCCCCTGCAGCGGGCACCTCTACTGTGGCGCCTACCGACATAGGGCACATCCGTGGTGGCAGCCGAATCGGATCGGCCACCCATGTTTTAGGCAAAGTGATTGCCGATGAGCCTGTGTTGATTAAGGGGCGTTTAGAGGGAACGCTGATTGCACCCAATCATCCTGTCTCCGTGACTGCTACTGGCCATGTAACGTCGTATATTGAGGGAAGTAGTGTCGACATTGACGGACAGATTGTCGGCACTCTTAAAGCCAACACTAAGGCCACGCTGCTGGCTCGGGCGCGCATAGTGGGGGTGGTCGAGGCTCCTCGCTTAGAGTGCATGGCGGGCGCTTGGCTCCAAGCGGATGTGACTCAAAAAAACAGTCGCCAACCCATAGCCATGGTGTCTTAAAAGTTAAGAGTGGTCGTGTACCACACTAGGTGTTATGTCAAAGTCTAGATTCGCCTGTGGCCCTTTAGTTGGTTTTAGTTTGGCCGATATCCTATTGAATAAAATATAAATATTAAGGAATTAACAGAATGAAGCACCTCTCTATTAAATGGAGTCTGACTGCTGCGTTGGCGCTACTGGTGCTTATGATTGGTTTGATCAGTGGCCTCGGGTTTTATTCCAGTCATAATAGCTCTCAGGCGCTTGAAGAACTGGCGGCCACCAATGTACGGCTGGTTAACTTAGCCAACCGCACACAGGTGCACGCACTTAGAGCACAAACATTTTTAGACCGCTCGGCGAGTTTCAGCACTCAAGGTAACCCAGAGAAAGGTCAGGAAAGTCTTGCCATGGCAGCAGCGGCGGTAACCGAGGCAGAGGCGCGCTTTAATGAGTTTCGTGCCGTGCCAATCAATCCTGAAGGCACGCTGGCACCCCACCGTGATGCGATTATCAGCGCTTACAATGCCTTTGTGACGGAGGGCATAGCGCCACTGCTAGAGGCTGCTCCTTTTCAAATTCAGCGCAGGCAAGAAGAGCTGGGGGCATTAAGCGCCGAATTGGATCTGGCAATGAGCGGTTTTATTGCTTATACCGAAGAGCGTGGTGCTAGCGTCCTTCAACAGCTCAATCGGCTGGCGACTATTGTTGGTGCCATTGCCATTACCCTTTTAGTGATTTCATTGGTGGCAGTGGTCGTGATTCGGTGGGCCATGATGCGTAGTGTTGTCAGGCCCCTTCGACGTGCCAGTGAGCACTTTTCGCGGATTGCCGATGGCGATCTGACAGGCCAGATTGAAGACCGGGGCCGTAACGAAATTGGTCAGTTGTTCAGTGGGCTGTCGGCTATGCAGGAGAAGTTAAAACAACTGGTTATAGCGTTGAGAGGCAGCAGTGATCGGGTTTTCAGCGGGGCGGGGGATATCTCTGCGGGAAGTCAGGATCTCTCTTCGCGCACTGAACAGCAGGCCTCCGCGCTGCAGCAAACCGCCTCCAGCATGGAGGAGATGTCGACAACGGTGAGCAAAAACGCTGAAACGGCTCAAGAGGCAGATCAGCTTTCCGTTGCAGCGTCACAGTCAGCGGAGTCAGGCGGTGAGGAGGTAGAGCGCACGGTGCAACTTATGCGCGAGATTGCGGCCAGTGCAAGCCAAGTAAACGACATTATCGGCGTGATTGATTCCATTGCCTTCCAAACCAATATTCTGGCGCTCAATGCATCGGTCGAAGCCGCACGAGCAGGCGAGCAGGGTCGTGGCTTTGCCGTCGTGGCAAGTGAGGTGCGTACATTGGCAACGCGAAGTGCTGACTCCGCCAAAGAGATTCGTAGCCTGATTGAGCAGACCACCACGAAAATTAACGGTGGCGCTGAACAAGCGGAGCGTAGTGGGCGGACGATTCACCAAACGGTGGATGCGATCCGCCAAGTCACTACGCTAATGAGCGAAATATCGACTGCGACGCGGGAGCAGAACAGTGGGATTGAGCAGATTAATGCTGCTCTTACTGAAATGGACTCGGTGACTCAGCAAAACGCTGCACTTGTGCAACAAACCAGCACGGCCGCTAGTTCTTTAGAAGAGCAGGCCCGCGAATTGGCCGATTTGATGGCGACCTTCCGCATTGATGAGAGCGCTGCCAGCGCTACTGCGCTGACGCATAAGGGCAACACCCCAGGGCAAGCAGCTGACCCACGCATTAAGCCAGTGCCACACCAACAGGCAAAGCAAAGAAAACAAGAAACTGTCGATGAATGGGATGAGTTCTAGAATAACTAAAAGCTGCCGATGATAAGTGTACTTATCATCGGCAGCTGTGTGGCAACTATAACTTGGCAGTTAATGCGGCAATTTCCGCTTACGTACGGGCGAAAACGCGCAGCCGTACATAATCTGCCGTCCAGTTACCTTGCTCATCGCGTAGGCTGTGGCCCAGCAGCGTTAAGGTGTTTTCAAGCACAGCTTCGCGCACATCCTCGTCGAGCCCATGCAAGAAAGGGCTGGCAAAGGTTTCCAGCCATCCCATCATCCCGGTGGGCAGTGGAGTAGGGCGAGGAATCAGCTCAATGCTTTCCACCTTGAAGCCGACTGTTTCCAGCAAATGGCCGTACTCGTGAGTAGTCGGGAAGTACCAGGGGTGGCGGCCGCGGGCGCTAATGCCCCGGAACTGCAGAGCGGCAATCAGCGCCGTGCAAATAGCGGCGACATTGCCATGGCCTCCGAACTCGGCCACAAACCGGCCTCCCGGCTTCAACGAACGCTTAACGCCTGCCAATACCGCCTGTGGGTCAAGCATCCAGTGCAGCGCCGCATTGCTAAATACGGCATCAAATTCATGATCGAAAGGTAGCTGATGCCCGTCAACGACTCGGGCGGTAATCCCGCGTTGACGCGCGGCGTTCACCATCTCTTCTGAAGCGTCTACACCGAGAACATCAGCGCCCAGTTGCACAAGGCGCTCTGTCAACGAGCCGTCACCGCAACCAATATCCAAAATACGTTCGCCGGGTTGAGGCGCTAACAGCTTGACCACTTCGCTGCCTAGCTTAGGTACGAAATTAGCATTCTGGGCGTAGTCGCTGGCATTCCACTCTTGCCCGGGTGCATTTTGAGGGGTATTTATCATATCGGCTTCCTGGCGTCGTTATTATTCCATCAAGTGTCAGTTGTAAGCGTATAGCCTTAACAGTATAGCTTGCTGGCGGCTAACTTATTAGATAAACAATGAAAATCTAATGAATGATGCTGCGCATCTGTTATAGCTGACATATCAGCCTACCTTAATAACGGTACTTCTCACATTGGTGTAACAACCGAAGGGTGCTCGTGATTAGGCGCACTGGCAGGGCAGCCGCTAATCCTGTCATATTGTACAAATCTGTTACCCTATATTCAGTTGTTATTCTGTTAAGCGTTGCCCAGATAAGCGAGGTTCCATGAACGACGTTATTAAGTTATTGAAATCCCACCGTTCTATCCGTAAGTTTAGCGACCAGCCGATTCCAAAGGCGTTGCTGCTGGAGCTGATCCAAGCCGGGCAGGGAGCGGCAACGTCTAGCCATGTTCAGGCATATACCGTTATCCATGTGAAAAATCAGGCGAACCGCGAGCAGATAGCCGAGCTGGCCGGTGGCCAGGGTTACATTGCTACCTGTGCCGATTTTCTGGTTTTCTGTGCTGATATGAAGCGGCCAACGGAGGCCTCTGAGCGCACCGGCGCGAACGTCGTGCGGGGAATGACCGAGCAGCTTTTGGTAGCGACCGTAGATACCGCGCTAATGGCGCAAAACGTGGCGGTGGCAGCTGAATCCGAAGGGTTGGGGATCTGCTATATCGGTGGTATCCGCAATAATCCCCAAGAGGTTAGCGACCTGTTGCGCCTCCCCAAGCACGTGTACCCGGTGTTTGGTATGTGCCTTGGCTATCCGGATCAAGAACCTGAAGTGAAGCCGCGCTTACCCGTGGAGGCGGTGCTTAAAGAAGACTACTACACTGAAGACGGTGAGCTGGTTGAGGCCTTCGACACTACCATGCAGGCTTACTATCAGGCGCGCAGTAGCGCTAATAAAGACACCGACTGGTCTCACAATCTTAAGCCGTTGTTCGACAACAAGCTGCGTCCTCATATGCGTGATTTTTTAATCAAGCGCGGCTTTGAAATGAGCTAGTTGTGAGATGAGATGATCTAGAATTGAGAAAGGGTGCGTTGCACACTTTTTAATAGGATTTTTGGAAAAGAGAACGCTCAATCGGTTAATAGAGGTTCTCTTTTCCGCTTTCAGGAGCTTTACCGTATGCGCGTATTTTCAAATCCCGTCGGTTCCGGCTCTCTATGGTTCGACAATCTCGCCACCGCCGACGGTACTCCCGTCGCTTATGACCCCCAGGCCCGGGCTTTTGTGCCGATGCCGCCTTTCTGTATTAATCGCGATGTTATCGGCTGCAACTGGATTGCCCCCAAAGAGGGGGCTTTCTGTCGTGCTTGCGCTATGACAGCGCTGGCGCCCGATCCAAGCCTTCCCAATGCAATTCCCAACTGGGCACAAACGGAAGCGGCTAAACGCTGGGTGTTGGATAATCTAGGCCGTTGGCACTGGTTTCGCCCCGAGGACCCAGGTGCGCCGCCGGTTTTTCATCTACTCGCCGAAGGCCCCACGCCTGTGCCCATGGGGCATATTGAGGGTGTGGTGACCATCAGCGTGGCCGAGGTAGACCCCGTACTCGTCACCACTCGCCGAGAAGCGTTAGAGGAGCCTTATCGCACGATGATTGGCCATATGCGCCACGAAATATCGCATATGCTCTGGTGGCGGCTTAGCCTGCGCGAGGATTTTCTTGATGCTTTTCGCGAGATGTTCGGCGACGAGCGCCAGGATTATCAGGCCGCACTGCAGCGTCACTATATCAATGGACCACCGCCCGATTGGAAAGATCGCTATTTAACCACCTACGCCTCTGCGCATCCCCACGAAGATTGGGCCGAAACTGCCGCCCATCTGCTGCATTTAACCGATATTGCCGATAGCTTTGCAGCATCAGACCTCTCTTCGCCGGAGCTACCTAGCCCGCAGTGGGATCCTTATGCGGAGCCCGATGCAGAGCGTTTGATCTACGTGGCTGCAGCGCTTACCGTCGGTGTTAACCATGTCAATCGTTCAATGGGCTTGCCGGATCTTTACCCTTTTGTACTTTCAGAGACGGCCCGCCGTAAACTTGCCTTTGTTCACGACTGGCTGCGCCGGGGCGCGCAGGGGCTTTAACCTGCAACACCGATTGCCACGGCAATAGTGAAGAATTGCCGTGATCATCTATACTGCAGTTCAAGGCTTTATTCGCAAATCAATAACAATAAAAACCGATGGCGCCGCAAGCCATCGGTTACCCTGCACGGAGACTGCATATGACCCTTAACCGCGCTTACTACCTGTTAGCTGCTTTCTACAGTTTAATAGTAATTATAGGGGTAATTGCCATATTGGCTGGAGGAGGGACACTCCTCGCACCCATTTACTTGCTGCTAGGAGCCTTAGCAGTGGCTGGGCTTTGGGGCTATATACTTAAGCGCAGGTTTATGAATCCACGCATGTGGCGGCCGTTGGCCTATGTGCTGGCAGTGGGCATTGTGGTTCAGCTATTTATTATGCTCACAACATCCCTGTCGAGCGTTTTATTAACCTGGATGCTGACCAGTAGCATATTTTCCGTCTTGCTGGTAATTATGCTTTACCGTTATGGTGATCGGGATCAGCCTCTCTGGGCATCTGATGAGGAGCGCGCTGCCGCTCGACAGCTAGACGTGTTGCTAAGCGAGCACTCCCCAATCACGGCGATTAAACGTGACGGAACCCGTGAGAATAACGTGAAGGTGTCTAAGTCGAATAAAGGATATAAAGCAAGCGTGACGCGGAGCTCGCAAGAGGGCCAAGAGCGCTTTGAAGAGCGTTTCCAATATCCCGAAACGCTAGTGTTTTTCTTGGAAAAATTCACTAGCGTAACGGTTAATGATTTTAGGCGTTCAACGTCGTTGGATCAACGCGGAGGAGCCACAGTAGAAATGTAAAGACAATGTTCAAGTTATGAGAGAGGTGATAGCTTATTTAGTTGGCACTGCTCTTAATTGGAGAGTTAGTGTTTGTTGTATATGTAGATATAGTGGTAAAAGTGTTTTTTTTAATCCATTTTCTGCTTGTTGCTTATTGATGTAGTAGGCGCTCCTTCGACCATGGAAGTTGATGGTTTCGCCTACCTTGGTGAACTGAAAACCAGTAAAGGCGAGAAGTCTAGGTAAACTAGGTTCCATCATTGCAAAAGCCTGATTTTTCCCTAGTTGTCTGCCTAAAACATAGCCGGTAATAAATAGGCCGGTTGCTAGTAAAGGGAAAAGCTTCCTCTCTTCGGTAGAAAAAGAAGGAGTATTGCGCTTCTCAAGTGAAGCATTAGAAATAATAAGTTCCTTAGTCCTTGTTCTGAAGAGACGGTTTACAGCTAGTCGAGAAATTTCATAGAAGCTGTCTTGATCTAGCCTTTCGGGATGAAGTTCAGCGTGTGTCAGGCTTTGGCGACCATAAGACTGTAAGGGGAGCTGATTAAGTGGATATGGGCTAGAGGGGGTTGGAACAACAACCCGCACACAGCCTGCTACTAACCCGGTTCTGCGATGTTCAATCAAACAGTGGATAGAGTTCTGGTCATAGACGTCAAATTCGAGTTTTTTTATGGGGTCGCTGGCTTTTTCATATTGGAGTTCTTCGCAGTAAACATCATGCCTAAGGCGATAAACCAGTTCTTTCTCATGTTCGGCTATGCAAAGCTTAAATCTGAATTCTTTTATAAATCTTTCAATTAATGTCTCTGGTGTTTCCCTGTTATTCACTTTCTGTGTGAAAGGCTTCATGCTCTATCCCTATTTGAATCCAGAGTGAAATTTAAGACCGATTGCTGATTTTACTAAACGCTGCGGTAAGTTTTATTGGCCTGCCTAGATGAAACCCTTGACCATAAGTTATCCCGTAGGACTTTAGTATTGGCAATAGCGCTTCTTGATCGACGAATTCAGCAATGGTCTGCTTGCCAAAACCTTTAGCGATGTCGGCAATGGCACGAACAATGACTCGGCTGTCTGGGCTAATGAGCAAGCTGCGTATAAAGGAACCATCAATCTTAATATAATCGACGGGCAATTGGCCTAGGTAGTGGAAACTGCTGAAGCCTACCCCAAAATCATCCAGTGCCGTGCGGCAACCCAGGTCGCGTACTGCTTGTAGTACGCCGCGCGCAGTAGAAAAATCAGTAACCGCCGCTGTTTCTGTCACTTCCAATATTAGGTGGTGAGGATCAGCGCCGCTGGCAGTCAGCTCGTCTGCCAAATACTGCTTTAAACCTCCATCGTGAAGGGATTGCCCGGAAAGATTCACTGCTAGGGTGATACCTCGATCCTGTAATTGGCTAAGTGCTTTTAAGCTGTGCCGCAATACCCAGCGGTCTATTAAGATGATTTGTCCGCTCTGTTCAGCAATAGGAATAAAGTGGGCGGGAGAAATGAGGCCACCATCTGCGTCGCGCATCCGCAGCAGCACCTCGTGGTGTTTTACGTCTTGGTCTTCCAGGCGCATGATGGGCTGCACCATTAGCTCGAAGTTATCCTCTTCAAGCGCATTGCGTATACGGTCAACCCAGTAAACTCGCTCTTGTAGTTCGTCTTTGGCATTCTCTGACTTGGAAAGTAGATGCCAGTGATGAAGACCGCTCTCCTTAGCTTTATACATAGCCACATCAGCACTAGCCATAAGATCCGCAGGTGTATTGCCATGGGTTGGAAACAGCGCAATGCCAATACTAGCCGTTACACGATGTCGCCGATCACCGACAACGAAGCCGATACCATCTAGCAACTGGACGATATATTGAGCAACACTGACTGCTTGATCGGCGTTGGTATCTTCTAATAGCAGGGAAAACTCGTCGCCACCAAGGCGGGCAATAACGCCACGGCGGCCAAGATTATGGAGGAGTGTGTCGGCCACTTCGCTTAATAATTTGTCGCCCACATGGTGACCACTCAGCTCGTTAACCTCTTTGAATTGGTCTAAATCCAGTAGCAGTACCGCTCCATTTCTTTTCGAAAGGTGGTCAAGGGCTATTTGCAGCGCATGCTGGAAATAGCGCCGATTGTAAAGCTCCGTCAGTGGGTCACGTTCGGCCAACCAAGTTAACCGTGCTTCTGCAGCCTTGCGCTCGGTAATATCGAGCCCTACTGATATGCGTGATACCTTCCCCTCACTACCTGTTTGTAACGGTGCATGGTACCAAGCAATAGTATGGAGTCGATGATCGGGCGTACGAAGCGTTTTTTCCTCTTGCTGGGGATGGGAAAACGTATGCACAGTGGTAGGGACACCCGCCTCGAAGACATCAACAAAATGCCTTCCAAGTAACGAGGCTTCACTTAGTCCCAACATCAACTGCGCATACTCATTGGCTAGGCTGATCCGTCCAGTGCAGTCTTGGGCAATGATAAACACCTGGGCTGTGTCCAGCAGACCACTGATGAAATCACGCTCTTCAGCTAACTCTTCAATACGCTCGGCTAGTTGATGGCCGCGTTCCTGAACCTCTCCTTCTAACAATTCAAGTTGGCGCGCTAGTTCAAGCGTGCTGCTCTCAAGCACATCTATTTCATCGGGAATGCGATGGTGGTGGCTGGGTATGGCGGAGTGTATGTCGCTAAACTTCCCATCGGCCAGGGCAGGAAGCAATCCGGCGACTCTTCGTAGCCTGGCCATCGGGCCTAGCAATATGACTAATAGCAGTAGCTCGGCGGCAATCCAGCCGAGCACACCAACGAACAGTAGCGTGCGGGTATCCTGATTAATAGCCTTAATTTGCTCGGTAATGTCGGATATCAACAGGAAGTACCCGATATTGCTATGTTCGTTATCCTCTTCCATGCGCACTGCGCTGAGTTCTAAATGCCTGTCTCCGTACTCAAGACTGAGAGGGGCTTCCATCAAGCGGCGCACAGGGGCAGTGTCTGCCGCTCTTTGTAAAGGTATTAAGCTCTGTTCTTCGCTGGTGAGTGCCAGTAATTGGCCATTCCACGCTTTCAGCTGTCGTGTTGCTGTTACCTGGTTTTCTTTAGCGGGTCCGGTGACGAGTAGCGCGACTTCACTGCCAGACACCTCCTTGGCTTGCCGTGTGACATCGGCTAGCGAGCGGGATAGTACAACCATACCGACACTTTCTCCCGCCACCAACACCGGCACGGCAGCGAACTGCTGGCAACTGGCAGAGCAGCGGAGCGCTGCAAGGGGTTGTTCAGTGTTCATAACACGCCTTACCCAGCTCAGTATGGGAAGCTGTGCTTGCGAATTGCCGGTTCCCCAACTGCCCAAGACTTGTCCACGGGTGTTAATGATTAGAATCTCATCAATCCCCGCCTCGAGCTGCAGCGCGGGCCACTGGGAGTCCAGCGCTTGCTCCACATCGGCTGTATTACCCGCTTGTAAGGGCAGTCCTAAGCTCGCAGAGGCGGCAGTTAAGCCGGCTAACTGGCGTAAATTCTCCGATGAGCGAAGTAGCGCTAAGCGGATTTCTCGCTGCTGGCGTTCGTGGTGCTGAGTTCGACTTTCTTGAAACTGACGCGTTAAGTTATCGTGGCCTAGCCAGGTAAAAAGCGATACCAGTGCTAAAAGCAGCAGGCTGCTTAATGCGATGACCCGCCAGGTTAGGCTAAGTCGCTGAGGCGCTCGCAAAAGGGTAGGTGTTTTCATTGCGGTAACGTCCTATCCAGGATTGAGGGGAGCCTTAAAAGCGCAACGATAGCTGGAATAACCACATATTCCATCTTCGGCTGGTCGCTGATGAATCTGGATTATCCTGTATGGGCAGCCAGCCAGTGCCGTCAACATGGTGATATTCACCTGCCAGCATTATTTGGGGGTGCGGTGTCCACTGCAGGCCAAAGGTTATGTCATCTGCAAATTGGGTATGTGCTGGTCCCTGACCATTAGCCTCAAACGCTTTCCCTGAGGCATCATTACGATTACTGATTAAACTGTCATATCGTATTAGCCACTGCCAATCGTCATAAAAGCGTCTTGTATATTGTAAATACCAGCTTTCACCTGTCGTATCAAAATTTAAAGAGGGCTGATTGAAGTTTTTCAAACCTGAGCGCCGTAGCGCGTATTCAGCCGTTAAACTCCAAAGCTCTTGATTGTATTGGAGTGAAAATATCCAAGGTGTAAAGTAAAAATCTCCGTCGCTTACTCCCGGGTGATGCGACTCTATTCGGGATTTCACTTTGGCATTGCTCACTGCTGCAACAACGCGTCCCCCGTTATGCTCATAGCGAACCTGCGCAATGGCGGATTGCTGAGGATCGAAAGTGCCCGCAATACGATCCAGCTGAAGTGTTTGGTTTAAGTCATCGCCAGCCTGAGGTTCACCTAAGCCAAGCTGTCCTCGTAGGACTCCGTTGTTCAATCGCTCTTCCAAATAAAATGTTACTCCGTCGCCTGTGAGAGCCATTGAGCGTGTTCGGTCAAAATAGATAGACTGAGGTAGCAAGATGGTGGGACGTGTAAAGGCCACATCACGTGTTTGGTTATAAAACCCAAAAGGATTTTTAATCCGGCCTAGTTGTACACCAAAGTTACGTTGTTGATTAGAAATCATTTGGTAATCAATCAGTCCGTAATCCAATTTCGGTTCTAATTCACTGCTTTCTCCTCCTGCCCGACGGCTTAACATCTGAGCCGCAATAAGAACATCCTGATGAGGTCTTAAGGATACGTTGAGGCCGACTTCGGTGAATTCGAAGCTGCCTTCATCTTGGCTGCTCTGACCAAAGAAATTGTTATCGTCAGTCACCACCAGCGCCTGACTAAGAAAGCCGTGCACCTGCAGAGTGTCCAGAACGTTTTCATCGCTTTGGGCATAAGCAGATAAACTCATTACAGCGCTGCTGACCAAAGCGGCAATGGCTCGACATTCATTCCATCGAAATGACTTGGACACTATCATCCAGATACTCCCTTTCAAGATACCCAATAGCACCCGGCGTCGAGGCAACGCGCTCACGCATCTCTTCCTGATCGTTTACTCGGTCAGGGGCTTGCCCAGTTCCTGAAAAGACCATGCGATCCCAGGCTAATTGAAGTTGGTGCGGGTAAACAGCCAACTGCTCTTTGGTAAAGCGAGCATGCACGGGGTTGTTGTTGCTTAAAACGAATACCCTAACCGCTTGGCCATCCGGCCATGTGCGTTGGCGCATGGCGAAAATTGCGCGGGTGGTATCCCGATTGAGCCAGCGGGTGGCGACATCAGGATGAGCCACTAAATAAAGTGGTGCCTCCCGAGCGATGGCATTCGTTGCTGCGAAAGTGAGTCCCACCAGCAAAATAAGGGTGGTCGCTGCCAGTAAGGCCAGTCGCAATGGAGAGCCGCTTATAACGGGTGATGGCATTGATGGTGGCTTACTGGTTGATTGATGAACGCCAGTTTCACGCACGATGCAGTTCTGCTCTGCACATTAACGGTGTATGAATTGATGACGTGTTCTCCCTCGCAGCAATAACGGGACTGTTTTTATATTCAGCTCTAATGGTATGACTGAAAGATACGCATCCAAAAACAACTGTGCCGTATCGATACGGCGTATACGCAAACACTACATCAATTCAAGAAAAATAACAGGAAGTTATGTCAACGAACAGCGAGGATAAGTTGTGGCTATTCCATTCCTGTCCATTTGTACATAATAGCTAATCGTCTATGCGGCATTGCGACTGCCACTCATCTTAAAAAGGATCATCCACCATGTTCACCGGCCTCAGCGCTTTTCCGCTAACCCCCATGAACGAGCAGAGCATTAATGAGCGTGAGTTTACCCGCTTAGTTAAGCATTTAGCTGTGGCTGAGGTGGACTCCATCGGCGTGCTGGGCTCAACGGGTAACTACGCCTATTTAAGCCACGCTGAGCGTGCCCGCGTTGTGAAGCTTAGCGTTGAAAATGCAGCTGGCTTACCTGTTGTCGCGGGCATTGGCGCATTACGTACCCGTGATGTGCTGGCCAATGCAGAAAACGCCCAGCAAGCGGGCGCCAGCGGGGTGTTGCTAGCGCCGGTGTCCTACCAAAAACTCACTGATGACGAAGTTTTCGATCTATACGCTACGGTCTGCCAATCGCTGAGTGTGCCGCTATGTGTTTACGACAACCCCGGCACTACCCATTTTGAATTCAGCGATGCGTTGCATGGTCGAATCGCCCAGCTGCCCCAGGTTCGCTCTATCAAGATTCCGCCGGTGAAGGACGATATTGCGTGCGCAATTGAGCGGGTTGCACGGCTGCGTAAGTTAATTCCCGGTGATGTCACCATCGGCATCAGCGGCGACTCAGCAGCAGCCACCGGTCTAAACGCAGGTTGCGATGCCTGGTACTCGGTTATCGGCGGGCTATACCCGAAAGCAGCGCTGGCGTTAACCCGGGCTGCTCAAGCGGGGGATGCTCAAACGGCTCAGCAGCTTTCCGAGCAGCTTGAACCGCTGTGGTCGCTATACCGTGAATACGGGGGTAGCTTGCGAGTGGCGGCTACTATTGCAGAGGTCACCGGTAGAGTGAGTCAGCCCTGCTTGCCTCAGCCGCTGCAAACGCTGCAAGGGGATGGTCGGAAAAGAGTGGAGCAGGCACTGGAACAGCTTGGGCTCGATTAACGCTTTGCAATAAAAACGCCCAGCCAAGGCCGGGCGTTTTTATTGCTTATTAAAGGTGCTTACTCAACGAGCTTAAGCAAACGATCAGGGTAATTGGTGAACAGGCCGTTGGCGCCCATTTCTATCAAACGCTCCATCTCATCGGTCTCATTAATGGTATAAACGTGTACTGGCAGGCCGTTTTCATTCGCTTGGCGGATGAAGTCGGCATCAATGACTTCGCGGCCATCGTAGATGAAGTTGGTGCCCATACCGACCGCGTAATCCGATACCGCTTGGAAATCCTCTTCGGTAATTTCTTCTGGCCCTGGGGTTACACCTGTCCACTCCACTAAGCGTGATGCGTCCTCTTCACTGGGGGAGTACCAAACCAGTTGAATCAGCGGAATATCGTCATTGAGTGCCTGCACTTTTAACAGGCTGTCCTGCTCGAAAGACTGCACTAATACGTGGCCATTCTCGACCATCTTGTACTCTTCCAGTTTTTCTACCAGGGCTTCTTCCAAACCTGGGTTTAGCTGTGGTGACTTGGTTTCAATATAGTAGCGGGCATCGTGACCGAAGCGTTCGAATAGCTCATCCAGGGTGAGAATTTTTGCCCCTGCAAAGTCAGCATCTGCTTTATCCGCGTTGGCTTCGTTGAACCAAGTACCGCTGTCCAGTGTTTTGAGCTCTTCCAAGGTGTAGTCATTAATCTTGCCTTCACCGTCGCTTGTGCGCTCAATGGCGTCATCATGAAACACCACCAACTCACCATCAGCGGTGAGTTGGGCGTCCAGCTCTAAGTAATCGACCCCCCACTCGTGGGCCAGTTCATAAGCTGCCATGGTGCTTTCCGGCGCACGACCGCTGGCCCCGCGGTGGGCGATTACTTGAAATGACTCAAGATCTTTTAACTGCTGTTCCAGTGGTGACATATCTGCAAGAGCAGTCGTGGTGGTTGCACCAGCGAAAAGACCCAGTGATAGTGCGGTGAATAATGAATGACGTTGCATGAAAGCACCTTAATTGAATGTTCGTTCAATAAGCGTACATGCCCTGGAGCGTTAAAGCCAAATGGCAGAAACTTTCGTTGAGATTGTCGGAGAGCCAGAGAGCGGAATAGGGCAGCCATTAAGCGAACACATTGATTAAGTTAATACATAGCGCGGCCATCTAGTCCTGCAGAAGTTCAGCGCCGACCTTGAAACTCTCCACCAAAGCTTGGGCTTCTTTTATGGAAGTCAAACGTACAAACTGAATATGCGCATAGCGGGGATTCACCATATCGGCAAAGTAGCGTTTTCGGTTTTGCCACCAGGTGCTTAGTGACCAAAGCAGAACCGAATCACGACTTAAAAAAGTTTTGCGGAAGCTCTCGCGATTATCTGTACCAGGCCAGAGCTCCTCTTGGCTGATAATACGTTTAACAGCACGGGCGAGGGCTTGGCTAAAGACCCGCCAAAAGGGGTAGTCGATCCACACGACCATATCCACTTGGCGCCACTTTATATGCCGAGTACGGTCAAAGTTACCGTCCAACACCCAGCCTTCGGGTGAAGCGGCTAACGCCTCTGCCAGGGCGACAAAAAACTCGTCATCCGGTGTGCCCTGCCAGTTAGCGCGCCAGAATAATTGATCAAGCTGAACGCACGGGGCATTCAAGGCGTCTGCCAGCTGCCTTGCAAGAGTACTCTTGCCACTGCCACTAGTGCCGACCACATTTATTTTCATGGTGGGTCCTCTTTAGATGGCGAAGCATTTTATAAACTGATCAGTCAATGGGCAACTGACTCCCATCATCAATGCCAGAGATCTACTAGGCTTGTAAGGTGCTAAGCGTATTTAAACGTCAATGCTGAGGTGAAACCACCAGGGTAATCAACCTATGATCCACTCAGAGCACCACCGATCTCACCGTAACGGCTGGCTGCGTGCCGCGGTACTGGGTGCCAATGACGGCATTGTGTCTACCAGCAGCCTGATACTGGGCGTTGCGGCAGCGAGTACCACGCAGAGCGATATTATGCTGGCGGGTATTGCGGGCCTGGTAGCCGGTGCGATGTCGATGGCCGCAGGAGAGTACGTTTCGGTAAGCTCGCAAGCCGACACCGAAAACGCCGATCTAGATATCGAACGTAAAGCATTGATGGAACACTACGAACTAGAGCAAGAAGAGCTCGCGGCAATCTATGAAACCCGTGGGGTTGATCCAGAGCTGGCACGCCAAGTCGCGGTGCAACTGATGACCAACGACGCCTTAGGCGCGCATGCGCGAGATGAGATCGGCATCACCGACACTGGCCAAGCGCGTCCGCTCCAGGCGGCACTCTCGTCCGCGGCTACGTTTAC
Source organism: Halomonas sp. AOP13-D3-9 (assembly GCF_052379125.1). NCBI lineage: Bacteria > Pseudomonadati > Pseudomonadota > Gammaproteobacteria > Oceanospirillales > Halomonadaceae > Halomonas > Halomonas sp. AOP13-D3-9. Next base: position 142,182 of record NZ_JBQSYH010000010.1, read on the forward strand.
CATCGGCGCACTTCTGCCATTACTGATCGCTTGGTGGGCGCCATCTTCACTTCTGACTCCACTGGTAGCGCTTTTCTCACTGCTTTTTTTGGCTTTGTTGGGCGCTACAGCCGCCCGAGTGGGGGGAGCGCCAATGCTAAAAGCTGCGGCAAGAGTGATGTTCTGGGGCGCGCTCGCCATGGTTTTAACATCGGCGATCGGGCACGTATTTGGCGTGATAGCGTAAATGCCAGATAGGTTATAAGGGCAACTTACGACAGGGTTGAATTCCAGCTAAGTGCCTGCATTCATAGAAGGGTAAGCAATTCACAAGGAGGCGTTATGACAACGTTAGTGATTGGCGCAAACGGACAGATTGGCAAGCAGTTTTGTGAACTGGCCCAAAAAGCGGACACTCCCCTCAAGGCGATGATCCGCAGTGAGGAGCAGGCAGCTTGGTTTAGCGAGCGCGGCATAGAGACCGTCATTGCCGATCTCGAAGGCGAATTTGAGCACGCCTTTGAAGGTTGTGATCAAGTGGTCTTTACGGCGGGTTCAGGCCCCCACACCGGGCCGGACAAAACGCTGATGATTGACCTGTTTGGTGCCATTCGGACTGCCGATATCGCCAAGCAGAAAGGCCTATCTCGCTATATTATGATTAGCGCCATGCGGGCAGAGCAACCGCTGGAAGCACCCGAGAAAATGCGCCCCTACATGGCCGCCAAATTCGCCGCCGATGCCCACCTGCGCAGCAGCGGCGTGCCCTATGTCATCCTTAAACCTGGGCGGTTAACCGACGACGCTGCCAGCCAGCAGTTCTCTAGCTCGTTTGAGGAAGCAGGCGATAATCAAATCTCGCGGGCTAATGTTGCCCATGCACTGTTACACGCGGTGCAAAGCCTGAACGTAACTAATCAGGAGTACTTGCTGCTGGATGGCAAGCGCTCGATTGACGAGATTATTCAGTAATACTCCCTCAAAGATAGCCGCGATAATTTATGCATTAACCCCCTTCATGCCTTCCAGCGTATAGCGCTCACCCATAACCGGAAGGCATGCAGTGGCCGCTTCAAGCTGTTGCTGTTCCTCGGTAGTCAGGGGGATGGACGCCGCAGCCGCATTCTCATCAAGGTAGCGCACCCGCTTAGTGCCGGGAATCGGCACAATGTTCTCCCCTTTAGAGAGTAGCCAAGCCAGCGACAGCTGCGCTGGGGTGCAGCCTTTATGAATGGCCATTTCACCAATCACGTCGGCGATTCGGCGGTTGGCATGCATCGCCTGTTCAGAAAAGCGCGGCAGGTTAGGGCGAAAATCACCTTCGCCAAAGTCGGCATTCTCCTGAAGTTTCCCCGTCAAAAAGCCACGGCCCAGCGGCGAATAAGGCACAAAGCCGATGCCGAGTTCCTTGCAGGTGGGCAGCACAGCCTGCTCAACGTCCCGCGTCCAAAGTGAATACTCGGTTTGCACGGCGGTTACCGGGTGCACCGCGTGAGCACGGCGCAGTGTGTCAGCGCTAACCTCGCAGAGGCCAATGTGGGCAATTTTTCCCTCTTTCACCAACTGCGCTAGGCCCATCATCGTCTCCTCAATTGGCGTGTCCGGGTTAACGCGGTGGACGTAGTAGAGATCGATCTGCTCGACATTCAACCGCCGCAGAGATGCCTCGCAGGCTTGTTGGGCATAGTGGGCGCTGCTGTCCAGGCGGCGTTGATATTCTCCAGGGTTGCGCACAATGCCAAACTTGGTGGCGATACGGACCTTCGGCTTGTGACTGGCGAGAAAGCGGCCAATCAACTCTTCGTTATGGTGCGGGCCGTACATATCCGCTGTATCGAAAAAGTCGATGCCCAGTTCCACCGCTCGGGCCAATACCCGCAGCGACTCGCTGTCATCCCGAGGGCCGTAAAACTCGCTCATCCCCATGCAGCCTAAGCCGATAGCGGAAACGGTTAGATCGCTGCCTAGCGTTCGTTTTTGCATGATGTTCCTCCAGAAGTGACTCGTTCTTGAGTGGCGCAGTAACAGCGTGGCACTATCCGATAATGAAAAAAATTAACGAGTTCGGTAATCCGGTTTCCGATTATGAAAAGCAAATGCCGCGTGGGTGGGTATGGGACGACACGCGCACCTTTCTGGCAGTGGCGCGACACGGCACGCTGAGTGGTGCCGCCGCCGAGCTGAACCTGGGCATCGCCACGCTCTCCCGGCGTATCGAACGGCTGGAAAACGCTTTAAAGCTGCCGCTGTTTGTACGCCAGCAATCGGGCTATCAGCTTACCGAGGAGGGGGCGGGGCTCATCGAGAAAGCCGAAGCGTTGGAGGCTGCAGCGGCGGCGTTTACCAGCGGGGTTTCCAATGCTGCGCAACTGAGTGGCAGAGTGCGTTTAGCTACTGCTGAAAACCTGGCCACGGCGCTGATTCTGCCTGCATTACCGCAATTGTATGCGCAGTACCCTGGCATCACGCTTGAGCTGGTGACCGATATCACCACCGTCAACCTGCACCGCCGCGACGCCGATTTAGCCCTTAGAATGGTCAAGCCAGAGCGAGGCAACGTCACCCTTCGACGCTTGGGCACGCTGGGTTTTGGGCTTTACGCGAGCCCCAGCTATGCAGCGCAGCGCAAGGCTCATCATGATGCGGGCGATTACGACACGGATGCCTTTATCACCTGGGGCGACACGCAGGCGCATTTGCCCGCCGCCCAGTGGGTTGAACGGATGCTACGAGGTCGCGAACCGGCGCTGACCACCACATCATTGGCGACCCAGCTAGCGGCGGCCAAAGCGGGGCTGGGGATCGCGGTACTGCCGCACTTTCTGGCGCTGGAGGCGGAGCTCGTCTGCATTGAATCCGACATCGGGGTGGATCAGCCTATCTATCTCGTCATCCAGACGGATCTCACCCAATCAGCCCGTATCCGGGCCGTGGCGGATTTTCTTGCTGAGCTGGTAGCCACTAACTGCGAGCGCTTGAGTGGCCGATAGCCACTAGGGTTTCATGATGCTCTTCATCAAATAAAAAGGATCAGGACTGATCGTAGTGCCCGCCGATGGCAAGAATATAAAAAGCGTGGTCGTCAACCGGTAGATCCGCCTGTCTGGTGGTCAATAAATTGGCAGCCTTAACTCCGGTTGTGCGTATCCAAGGAGACCGCGATTTGTTGCATCAGATCCTGGTTTTGAAGAACTTGTAGCGTATCTTTGTCACTGGCTTTTGCGTTGAGCATCCCCAACTCCCCCTTAAGCCATTCCGCCAGGGGCTCGCTTCGGCGAGAGTGGGTGAGTGAGTCGGTTTGGCTGGGCAGCCACAGGCAGAGCCGGGCGGATGTTTCGATGCTGCCCCAAGGCGCCACCAGCCGCCCGCTCTTCAGGTCGTCTTCCACCAATAGCTTGGGTGCAATCGCTACGCCCAACCCCGCCACGGCCGCCTCCATCAAGTAGTAAAGGTGTTCAAACCCCTGGCCTTCGCTGAGCGCCGCTTCAAGCTGAGCCAGTTCAAGCCCTTGGGCGTTGGCCCAATGCGGCCATGCCTGAGGGCGCGAGGCGGTGTATAGCAGCGTGTTGTCGAATAGTGTTGCCGGGTTGGCCGGGTCGCACTGCGCAGCCAGTTGAGGGCTAACCACTGCGCAGATCTGCTCCGGTATAAGCTCGACGACTTCCCCATCCGCGGGCCAGGGCGGCTCGGAAAACGCCAGGGTGGCGCTGGCGTCCGTTTGCTTGCCGGGCTGTTCGGTTTCACTCACCACCACTTTCAGCCTTAATTCAGGCAGATCACGGTGAAGGCGGTCCAGCCTGGGAATCAACCAGCGGGCCAACAGGCTGCCAGGGCAGGCAAGGGTGAAGGGCGCTTCCTCCACATCACGCTTGAGCGCGGCGCAACTATCGCGAAGTTGGGAAAATGCCTCGCTTAGGCCGCTTTGCAGCCGCTCACCGTGCGGTGTCAGCACAATGCCACGGCCCGCTTTGGTAAACAGCGCCACGCCAAAATGCTCATCTAAGCTCTTTAGCTGGCGGCTAACAGCGCCGTGGGTAACGCTTAGCTCCTCGGAAGCCGCGGTCACGCTGCCCAGCCGGGCAGTGGCTTCAAAGGCGCGCAAGGCGCTAAGCGGTGGCATGCTGTTTTGCATTAATACGTGACTCCAGCTCACATGTTGATGACATCTTATCGATTTTTATCCCGGCCTGCTTGCGCTACTTTCATTGCATTGTTTGATAACGCATTCAGAGGTCGTGATGAATCAACCTGTAGACGTATCCCAAAGCCTGCCCGATGACAACGGTTTGTTTGGCAACTTTGGCGGCCGCTTTGTCGCCGAAACCCTGATGCCGCTGATTCTGGAGCTGCAAGACGAATACACCACCGCCAAGAACGATCCGGAATTTCAGCGTCAGTTAGCCTACTTTCAGGGCGATTACGTGGGTCGGCCAAGCCCGCTCTACTTCGCCGAACGGCTGACCGAACACTTTGGTGGGGCGAGCATTTATCTCAAACGCGAAGAGCTCAACCACACCGGCGCGCACAAGATCAATAACTGCATCGGCCAAGTGCTGCTAGCCAAGCAGATGGGCAAGAAGCGCATTATCGCCGAAACGGGAGCCGGGATGCACGGCGTCGCCACCGCTACGGTGGCGGCGCGCTTTGGTCTGCCGTGTGTGATCTATATGGGCACAACGGACATCGAACGCCAGCAGACCAACGTGTTTCGCATGAAGCTGCTGGGCGCGGAGATCATCCCCGTCACCTCTGGTACCGGCACGCTCAAGGACGCCATGAACGAGGCGCTGCGCGACTGGGTCACCAACGTCGACGACACCTTCTACATCATTGGCACCGTGGCTGGGCCGCATCCGTACCCCGCTATGGTGCGAGACTTCCAGGCCGTCATCGGCCACGAAACCCGTGCGCAGATGCTGGAAAAGAAAGGCCGCCTGCCGGACTCGCTGGTGGCCTGTGTGGGCGGCGGCTCCAATGCCATTGGGCTGTTCTACCCGTTCCTGGATGACCCGGACGTTCACATGATCGGTGTGGAAGCAGGCGGCAAGGGCGTCAAAAGCGGCCTGCACGCCGCCAGCCTGAACGGCGGTACTCCTGGGGTACTGCACGGCAACCGCACCTACCTGCTGCAAGACGAAGACGGCCAGATTACCGACGCCCACTCGATTTCCGCCGGGCTGGATTACCCTGGTATCGGGCCAGAGCACGCATGGTTGCACGAGCAGGGGCGGGTCGAGTACGTCTCTGCCACCGACGACGAAGCGCTGGAAGCCTTCCAGGTCTGCTGCCGTCAGGAGGGCATTATTCCTGCCTTGGAGACCGCCCATGCCCTGGCCGAAGTGGGCAAGCGTGCCCCCAGCCTGCCCCGCGAGCACTTAATGGTGGTGAACCTCAGCGGCCGGGGTGACAAGGACATGATGAGCGTAGCCCATCACCTTGGTGAAAAATTCGGGGTTAAACAGCTATGAGCGCGACACAGGAGAACGTCATGACCCATACCTCTCGTCTTGAACACTGCTTTGCTTCCCTCAAGCAGCAAAACCGCCCGGCGCTGGTCAGCTACCTTACCGCTGGCGACCCGGACGCCGAGACCTCCCGACGACTACTGCACGGGCTACCCGCGGCTGGGGTAGATATTATTGAACTTGGCATGCCGTTTAGCGACCCCATGGCCGATGGTCCCGCTATTCAAAAAGCCGCGTTGCGAGCCCTGCACAGCGGCCAAACCCAGGCCAAAACATTAGAGATGGTGCGCCGCTTTCGCGAACAGAACAGCACCACACCGATTGTGCTGATGGGCTACTACAATCCCATTTTCTGCTACGGCGTCGAGCGCTTCTTGTCTGATGCCGCCAGCGCTGGAGTCGATGGTCTGATCGTAGTGGATCTCCCACCCGAACATGACGAAGAGCTCTGCCAACCAGCAGCCCAGCACGGCATTGATTTTATCCGCCTAGCGACACCGACCACCGATGCCAAACGCCTGCCGAAAGTGCTGGCTAATACCTCTGGATTTATTTACTACGTTTCAGTAGCTGGGGTCACCGGCGGTAACGCCCCTACACCGGAACGACTGGAAAGCGCCGTTAACCAGCTGCGCGAACATACTGAGCTGCCTATTGCGGTGGGCTTCGGTATTCGCACCGCCGAGCAAGCGGCCACCATCGGCCGGTATAGCGATGCCGTCGTCGTTGGCTCCGCGTTAGTCGACTGTATCGAACATGCCAATACGCCTGATGAAGCCGTTGAACAGGTACATAGCCTGGTCAGCGAACTGGCAGAAAGTATCAGGGCGTGTCGCACCGCAAGCGAGCCACAAGCCTGTTAAGAAAAGCGCAGCAAAAAGAAAGATACGCTAAGAGAGCAGGCCAACAGCGCCTGCTCTTTTTTTAAGGTTGAGCAGAATCTTAATTAAAGGCTAATCTTAGTAGATTGGTAGTGAAATAACTGTGAATACTCATGCGAGCAGATAGGAACTGGCTTTTATGAACCTAACTACGTTACTGATATTTATCCCTGCCTGCTTCGCCCTCAATATGGCGCCGGGCCCTAACAACCTGCTTTCATTAACCAATGCGAAACGCTATGGCATTCGGATAGCTTGTTTAGCGGGTATTGGGCGGCTGGTCGCCTTCGTAGGCATGATTACTCTGGCTGCAACCGGTTTGGCAACGCTTCTTTACACCTCTGAAAAGATCTTCCTGGTCATTAAGGTCGTTGGCGGCCTTTATCTACTATGGTTGGCGTATCAACTCTGGGGTGCCGATACCGCTGAACATGATGATGCTGACGCTAAGCCCCGAAACCTTCTTGAGCTGGCGCGACAGGAGTTTCTGCTTGCCGCAGGTAATCCCAAAGCCATCCTGATTTTCACCGCCTTCTTACCCCAGTTTGTGGAACCAAGTGGCAACGTAGGGCGGCAATTTTTAGTGTTAGGCGCGCTGTTTCTGCTGCTGGAGTGGGTCGCGATTGGCGGTTACGCCTACGCAGGCAGTTTTTTAAACCAGTGGTTTTCGCGCCCCGCTATGCGGCGCTTATTCAACCGCGGCTGCGCAAGCCTGTTAGCCAGTGCAGGGGTGGGGCTATTGCTGGCAAAAAAAGAGTGATCAAACTTTAGCGTGGGAGGCAGTTAGCTCGCGACCTTTTCAGGCTGTCTATAGACGTTGGGATAGCGAAAAGATAATAGGTGATATACCTTCAATCTGATGCATTAATAAGGTAACGCTATGAACATCCAAGAGCTTGTTAGTGAAGCAGAGTCATTACCCGTTGAAGAGCGCGCGAGAGTAGTCGATGCGCTGTTGCGTAGCCTCAATTCTCCAGAATCAACTATCGACAAGCAATGGGTCGATGCTGCCCAAAGTCGTTTAGGCGATATCCGGGCGGGTAGAGTGGCTACAGTTTCAAGTGAGCAAGTGTTCGCTAATCTGCGCGCAAGGCTTGAAAGATGAGTGTTCGCTTTCACCCAGAGGCGGAAGCAGAACTAGCAGAAAGCACAGAATACTATGAAACCATTGAACCTGGCCTGGGGTGGGACTTTGCACTTGAGGTGCACTCAGCCATCGAACGTGCAAACAGTCACCCAGAAGCATGGACAGTATTAGAGGGGGATATACGCCGTTCGTTGGTACGCCGCTTTCCTTTCGGTGTTCTTTATGCTTTTGAGAATGAAGATATTTTTGTTCTCGCTGTCATGCATTTACATCGTGAGCCAAATTACTGGAAAAATCGACTATAAGCTAGGTTACTAATTTCTCAACTTCAGATTTAAAAAAACACCTTTTGCCGCTAACTGAATATTTTGTGGCTGAAGTGAACAAAATATTTAAAGGCGAGGCGTGTTGAAATGAAACCCAGAGGCACACGCGGCACCACTATCGCACTCGCTCAACTACCCGTAGTAAAAGGTGCAGTGGCCGAAAATCTTGAAACGCACCTTACCTATATTCAGCAAGCTGCCGTGCGAGGGGCTGATCTAGTGGTGTTCCCTGAGCTTTCGCTGACTGGCTATGAGCTTGAGCTACTAGAACAGCTAGCGTTGCCGAAAGATTCAGCGGTGTTCGACACACTTTCCACAGCCGCCGTTGCCCATAATATCGTCGTGATAGCAGGCTGTCCGCTCGTTAGTGAAGGCAAAAAACCGCAGATAGGGGCGGTTATCTGCTTCCCCAACTGCGAGCGAGCATTCTACGCAAAGCAGTACCTGCACGAAGGGGAAGCGGTTTACTGTTCGACTGGCAACGAAAGTTATCTATGTACGGTTAACTGTACTCGAATAGCCTTGGCCATTTGTGCAGACTTCGCCAATCCCTCCCATGCAGAAGCAGCCGTCGCCCAGCAAGCGGATGTGTATATCGCCAGCGCGCTGATATCTGAAGCAGGGTACGAGGTCGATGCGCAGCTACTTGCCTCTATGGCGAAACGCCACCAGATCCCGGTGCTACTTGCTAACCACATTTCCAACACAGGTGGCTGGCAAACCTGCGGTAAAAGCGGCGGCTGGAATGCGGATGGTGAACTCGCGATCACGGCTGATGGCACTGAAGCCTGCATTGTGATTTGCGCTATAAACGGAGGCGCACTCGACGCCTCGCTAGTGACCAATTTACCTATCAAGGACAGCTGTTCAGTGGGCTAGCCCGCCCGCTCTATGATGGGTGCGCGTCAAGCGAATCCTTCGGTGCCTCGCGGCGGTCGTTCATTCCGTAGTCCCGGATGACGGAAGCGACGCGGAGTCGGTAGTCGGCAAAGATATCCTGCCGGCCTGCTTTCTGGACGGAGCGGTGAGGTCCGAACGTTCGCCACTGCTTCACGGCTTCTTCGTCCCGCCAGAAGGAGAGCGACAGGATCTTTCCAGGATGCGTGAGGCTTTCGAACCGCTCTATCGATATAAAACCGTCGATATCTTCTAAATGTTGACGCAGTGCGCTGGCAGCGTCCAGGTAGTCTTGTTTCCGATCCGAATGCGGTAGCACTTCAAATATCACGGCGATCATAAAACACTCCAAGGATAGATAGATTCAACGCCCAGTGTGCCGTCCACCACCTCAACGAAGCTACGCTCCTCCTTGAGAATAAACTTCTTCTCTTGAGCCATGGTAAAGTTCGCGTGCCCGCCTTCGTCAGACTTTAGCCGGGCGCGGTAGGCCTCATAGGTAGCCAGGCTATCGAATGCGATTAGCCCCCAGGCAACATTGTTAGTGCCCTCGTGGGGAAGAAAATAACCGATAAGGTGGCCACCGCACCGCGGGATGATTTGCCCCCAGTTCTCGGGTACGCCTTGAAGGTGTCGCGTTGGAAGGGATCAATCTCGTAGCGGATAAAGCAGGTAATGCTCATGGGGGCTCTCCTTTGAACGGTAGCTAGGACGATACCGCGTTGTCGGCCCCAGGTGGTTCGACTAGAATCGAACCATGAGTGAAGGCCCTAACATTGTGCGCGTTGCAGCGCTTATCGGCGATAACGCTCGGGCGGAGGTCCTCTCCGCCCTGATGTCTGGTCGTGCGCTGACGGCGACCGAACTGGCGGACACGGCCGGTGTTACCAAGCAGACCATCAGTTTTCATCTTGGCAAGCTGCTAGACGCAGGGCTGATCACGGTGGAGCAGCAGGGCCGACACCGCTACTTCAGGCTTGCGGGGCCGGATATTGCTCACCTCCTGGAGTCGCTGATGGGCCTCGCTTGCCGCAGAGAGGGGAACCGCCTGGTTACCGGGCCACGCGATCCCGCCCTGCGCAAGGCCCGTATCTGTTATGACCATCTTGCCGGGGAGTTGGGTGTTTCAGTGTATGAACATATGCTGCGGACGAACATCCTTCATCAACACCCGGGAGGGCTAGAGCTCACTGAGCAGGGAAGGGTGTGGTTTAATCAATTTGGCATCGATACAGACGCGCTTGCTTCTTCAAAACGCTCATTTTGTAGGGAGTGTCTCGACTGGAGCGAGCGCAGGCATCATCTAGCGGGCGCGCTTGGCAGTGCGCTGCTTACCCGAATTCAGGAGCTTGGCTGGGCGAAGCGAGAGGAGAATTCTCGCGTTATCGCATTCAGCACCCAAGGGGAAAAGTTGCTGTGGGCAATGCTCGCACCGCAGAGCGCGCCAACGGTTTCAGCCCAACAAGCCGCTGTCACCTTTTAAGATTCTATAAAACTGAGAGAAATAATGGGAAAGCTCTTTTCACTGGTGGTATTGGTAGCGCTTGGCTATGCAGGTATCTACTTCTATTATGGCGTTGTCGTTGAACGGGAAGTTCAGCAGCAGTTGGATGACCGCGGCCTCACCGCAGTTAGCGTGGATAACATTGAGTATGGTGTGCTGGCGCCCATTAACACGGCTGCGAATATTGAAGTAATCGTCACCTATCGCGGCTCTCAGGCAACGCTAGATTTGATAGTGCAGGGCCATCCCTTATTCTCTGATGAAGTAAGTGTCGAATTCGACGGCTTACAAGCCCTGCGACTGGGGATCAATTTCGGGCAGTAAGTGGTACCCACACATGCTCAACACCAATCGAAAGCGCCACGGCCACCAGCAAAGTTGCCATCAGCCAATTAAAGCCCTTAACGATAGCAGGGCTTTTAATACGGCTGCCTACGGCGCTGCCGATCACGATATAACTGCCAGGCGCGCCAGCGGCCAACATCGACAGCCCTAACGCCCAAACCACTAAGCTAGCCCCCTCAATACCCGCCGCAGGAAATTGCAGTGTGGTAATGGGCAAAGTGGCCACAATGGCCTTGGGGTTAAGCAACTGCATCACCAGCCCATCTCGAAAGCTTACTAGCCGAGGGGCATGATTGGGCCTGTATACATCGGTGTTTGAATGGGGGCTTAAATCAACGCTAGAGCGGGCAATTTTCGTCGCTAGATAAATAATATAGCCACAGCCCAATGCGCTCACGACGATCAGTGCTTCATCATCGATCCATGCAGCACCCGCCCAACCCAATACGACTAAGTACGCCAACATCGAGGTACCTACGCCAAGGCAAAACCCAACCGACTGCCTAGCTTGCCCATTGATGCCAATATTCAAACCAAGCAGATTCACAGGCCCAGGCGAATACATAGCGCCTAGGGCATAGGCGACAATTCCTAACATGATTAAACCTCTATTTAGGTTTTTAGGTGTTAGCGCGCAATATCACGCTGGTACTGGTGGGGCGTCATGCCATAAATGCGCTTAAAGCGGCGATTGAAATGGCTGAGATCGGCAAACCCATAGCGCAAAGCGACCTCCGTTAGAGAAGCGCCTAGGTCTAGCGCCGAACGGGCCGCATTGATTCGGCAATTAATCACATATTGATGCGGCGTGATGCCGTAATGCTGACGAAACAAGCGTAAGAAATGATACTTGGAGATATGCGCCGCTTGGCTGATGTCATCCAGGGAGATATCCGTATCCAAGTGGGCGTGAATATACTCTTTCGCCAAGCCCAGCAGCGCATCGGGGCGGGTGAGCACCTGGTTGGGCTGAGAAATCCCGCCGAGTTGCACGGTTCGCTCGATTACCTGATAAAGCGCATTCTCCTGATCGATACAGCTTCCAGAGTGAGAAGTGACTAAGCGCGCCAGTTCCAAAATGGCATTGCGTAGCTGAACGTCCTGAACAAGGGTGTTATTTGAGCGAAAGTCAGCCGTGTGCTCGTGCCCAAGAGCATCAGCAAACAGGTCATTAACCTGCTCGGGATGCGCATATACCATCAGGTAATCCAGTGAGCGCTCTCCGCCCGGTTGGCCGTCGTGAACTTCTTCTGGGTTGAACAAAATAACGTTGCCCGGTGGGCTACGATGAAACTGCCCGCCGCTGAAGAAATCCTGACGCCCCGCCAGCGTGACGCCGAAGGCATACTCCTCGTGGGCGTGGCGGTCATAGCTGAAATCCTCAATAGCTGCATGAAGCACAGTCAGCGTTGGCACGTGCTGGCTCTTGATGAATTGAAATCGGCTCGCGTTACTCATGCCGCCCCCTCCTGATTAGTCACACTACAAGCTTATGCCAGCACTGCACCCTAATGCTTGTACATAATTGCTAATCAGCAGCGACAACGAACGGGATAGCGTTTTACATCGGTGCCTGCTTACGTGCCAGCACCAGCAGTAATACCAGCGCGAAGGAAGCGGCCGTTAATAAGGTGCTGATGGCGGCAATGGTTGGGTCGATCTCGTCGCGCAGCGCAGTGAACATGCGAACGGTCAAAGGCTGGTTCTGCCCCCCCGAAATGAAGAGCGCCACCATGGTTTCGTCCAGCGCCTGAATGAACGCAAAGATCGCCCCGGTGACCACACTCGGCATGATCTGCGGCAGGGTGACGCTCATGAAGCTACGGAAACGATTCATACCCAGGCTTCTAGCGACCATCTCCTGGGTCTGGTCGAAACCGTGCAGGCCTGCCGTTACCGCGGTGATCACATAGGGTAGCGCCAGCATCACGTCGGCCATGATCAGGCCGGGAATGGTGTACAGCATTCCCGACAGGGCATAAATGAAGAACACCCCGGTGGCGACAATGATGATCGGCACGATCAAGGGCAGCAGAAGTACGATCTTCAGATAGCGCATCAGCCAGTGTGTCGAACTATTGATGGCATAGGCCGCCGCTACGCCGATCGGTGTCGCGATCAATGCCGTGGAGAACGCCACGATCAGGCTGGTTTTCGCGGCAGACATCCACCCCGGATTATTGAAGAAGGTGTTATACCAGCGAAATGAGAAACTGCTGGGCGGAAAGGAGAGGAAACGGCTGTCCGAGAACGACATGGGCACAACGATTAGCAGTGGCAGGATCAAGAAGATCAGCACCACGACCACATAGCCAATAAAACTTATTCGACTCAAGGATAATTTATTCATTTGGCACCCAGTATCTTCTCAAGGGGAACGAGGCGGCTCACCACATAGAAAATGACCAGCACACAGAGCAGCAGCACGACACTAACCGCACTGGCGGCTCCCCAGTCGCTGTACAGTTGGATGTTGCGACTTACCAGCATGGATGCCATGACCGTGCGTCCTCCCCCTACCAGTTCCGGGGTGATATAGAAGCCGAGACACAGTACAAACACCAGGGTCATGCCCGCCAACACGCCGCTGAGCGAAAGAGGGAAGAACACGCGCCTGAAAACGTGCAGGGGAGTGCCACCCAGGCTCGCGCCAGCCTGTATTAAGTCGTTGGGAATTTTCTGCATGGTGGCGTAAAGCGGCAAGACCATAAACGGCAGCAGGATATGTACTGTGGCGATAATTGTGCCCAGCTCGTTATGCACCAGCGCCAGCGGTGCATCGATAAGGCCGACGCCCATCAGCGATTCATTCACCACCCCTGAGCGTTGTAGCAGAATCAGCCAGGCGTAGGCTCGCACCAGAACGCTGGTCCAGAACGGCAGAATCACCAGCGCCAGCACCACCATCGACCAGCGCCTAGGCAATATAGAAGCGGCATAGGCGATGGGGTAGCCCATCAATAGGGCCAGTAGCGTAACGATAAAGCTGATGCGAAACGTGACCCAGAAGGTATTCCAGTAGATGCCTTCGGTTAGGATTCGTTGGTAGTGCTCCAGTGTGAAGCCATCGGCATAGAAGGACTGGCCGATCAACCAACCGAGCGGAATGAGCAGCAGCACAAACACAACGAGCACGGCGGGCGACATCAACAGCAGCATGAGCGCATGTTCGCGGCGCCGATGGCCCCGTGACGCATCCTGGTGGCTAACGTGAGGATAATGATTGTTGATGGCGGTCGCTTTCAAAGGATGTCTCCTATCGGGAAATCGACAAGCGTTGCCGTAACCCGCAGGAGGGGCACGGCAACGATGCACTTATCGTTGCATAAACTCCAGCCAACGACGTTCCGCTTCTTCACCCGCTGAGGAGGCCCACCACTCGTACGACATCAACACTTGGCGCTCGGCGTTTTCAGGGAAGCTTGGTAGCTCCTGGGCACGCTCATCGGGAATCTTGCCAGTGTCGAAGGCGGCCGGATTGCCGGGGCCGTAGTCAATATGTAGCGGCAGGTTAGCTTGATACTCAGGGTCGATAGCCGCGTTGATGAATTCGACGGCCGTTTCCTGATTGGTCGCACCTTCAATAATGCACAGATGCGTGTTTTGCAACACACCATCGTTATAGGTGAACTCAGCGCTGGCGCCTTCATTGATGATCGCGCTGACACGTCCATTCCACATCATCAGCATGTCCACCTCGCCATCGTAGAGCAGCTGCGCCGACTGACCGCCGGAGGTCCACCAAGTGGTGATATGCGGTTTGATCTCCTCGAGCTTGGCGAAGGCCCGGTCAACATCCAGCGGATAGAGCTCTTCTCGTGCAACACCATCAGCCATCAAGGCGGCTTCAAGCGTTCCCAGCGGGTGGTTGCGCAGAGCACGGTTACCGGGATACTCCTCCACATCCCAGAAGTCCTCCCAGCTTTGGGGCGGATTACCATCGAAGGCTTCGGGGTTGTAGGCCAGTACGCTGGAATAAAACTCATAGGCCACGGAGTAGGGTGTTTTGTACGCCTCGGGCATTGAATCGGCGTTGGGAATCTGGCTGAAATCGAGTTCCGCAATCAGCCCCTGGTTGCCGCCCCGCACACAGTTCAATGGTGGCGTATCGACCACGTCCCATACCGCCTGGCCGGTGGTGCCTTGCGTCTTAATCATCGGCCAAGCGTCGGGGGCGCTCTCCTGGCGAATGGTGATGCCGAGCGCTTCGGCAACCGGGTCGAGTATGGCAACCGTCTGTGCTTCCTGATAAGCGCCACCCTGAGAGACGAAGGTAATTTCGCCATCTGCCAGGCTTTGCCCGGCGCCAAGCGCACCCACGACCATTACCGAGGAACCAAGCAAGTATTTGAAGCAGTTAGTATCTTTCATCTTGCGACCTCCAACTGAGTAAATGCTTCCGGCGCCGAGTCAGCGCCCGATTGCATCAAGGAACTGGTAATAACCGGCTACCAGTCGAATACCGACTTCACGTAAGGGGTAAAACGGAACGGCCTTGAGCCGCTCCGCAGCCAGCAGCGCCACATCAGGGCTTTCACCCATGGCGTAGTCTGCCGCCAACCGCCCGAGCAACGTCGACATGGCCACTCCCGCGCCGTTATAACCGGCGGCGTAGCACACGCGGTCGTCGAATCTGCCCACATGGGGGAGGGCATCGAGCGTCATGCCCACATGCCCCGACCAGCGATAGGCAATGCCGATATCCACGAGCGCTGGAAAGAGCGAAACCATGGCGCTCTGCAGGGAATCGAACGCCGCCTGAGAGTCACGCTTCCCAAACGCCCCGCGTCCTCCGAATACGATCCGTCCGTCGACCTTGCGAAACCAGCGCATCATCCGGCGAGTTTCGCCATAGCTTCTATCCTTGACCAACAGGTAGTTCTGCAGCGCCTCCGGGAGTGGGTTAGTGGCGATAATCGAACTTCTAAACGGCACCAAGCGCGTCTTGATCGCGGCACTGACAGGCGTAATATCCGAATAGGCATTAGTGGCCAGGATTACCTGTCGCGCCTTGATCTCTCCGCCTGGCGTCGTAATATGGACGCCATCATCCAGGCGGCGAATGCTGGTGGCCGGTGTACGCTCGAAAACCAGCTCGCCATGGCGCCGATTGAGGCCTTCGGCTAGACCCCGCACATAGTCGAGGGGATGCAAGGTACCCACGCCAAGCCCCAGAACCCCACCCTTAAACGCCTGCGACCCGGTCTCTTCAGCTACCTCGCCAGCGGAAAGGCAGCGCAGCGAATCATCGCCCATTTCCCGCCGCATCCAGTTGGCTTCCTCGGTAATGGCATTCAGGGCCTTCGCCGTATGGGCGCAGCGCAGGTTGCCGCAGCGGGTGAAGCGGGCACTCTCAAGACCATAGTCCTGAATCAGGGCTTCCACCTCATCCACCGCATCATGGCAGAGCCGATGCATGGCGGTGGCAACCGGCATGCCGTGGGCTTGTGCAATGCTGGGAAACGATAGCCGGAACTTGGCGGATACCACCCCGCCATTGCGTCCGCTTGCTCCCCAGCCGATAGGGTTGGCATCCACCACGATGGCGTGAACGCCCCGTTCTGCCAAGCGGTGGGCCGCGGTTAATCCTGTGTAGCCACCTCCGATGATGGCAACATCAACGCTCTTATCGCTGGAAAGCGGTGCGAAATCCGAGACAGTGCTCGCCGTGTCACACCAAAGCGATGCAATGGGGGATCCAGGCTGCGGCCCACTCATATCACACCTTCTCTACGGCGTCGGCCAACGCCTTAAGGGTGGGAAAATGAAAGTCCGGCGTCGTGAGCTGTTTTGGCTCCGGCGTGCCGCCGAATCCCGTTTGCCCTTGGCGACGCTCTATCCAGCAGGTGGTGTAACCCAGCTCCTTGGCAATGCCGATGTCGTGGTGCTGACTCTGGGCAACGTGCAATATTTCCGAAAACTTATAGCCGTGAGCCGCCTGGCGGCCACGGTTGTAGGCGAAGAATTGAGGATTGGGTTTAGCCACGCCGGTCTCATCGCAGGTCACGCTATCGTCGAAGGGGTCATCAAGGGTATGTGAGTAGCAGGTGAATGCCGTGCGATCGGCATTGGTCATCGCGACCAGCCGATAGTGCTTGCGCAGGCGCTTCAGCGCCGCCACCGAATCCTCAAACGCGGGCCAGCGCAGCACCGCTAACTGGAAGGCGTCGGCTGAGGTCGTGTCGGTAGGCAGTTGCAACTCCTCCGCCAGCGAGCGGTAGACATCCGCCATGGCGCTGCTCGAACGCCCCGGGTAACGATCCCGACCGCGCTTATAGGCCTCGAAAATGGTGTTGTCGTCCAGATCCTGAGCCGCAGCCCCACCTAGTCGCCGGACCGCGTCCAGTACCCCTTTCTCAAAATCAATCAGCGTGCCCACGACATCAAATGTCAGAACTTTAAAGTTGGAAAGTTCCATGATCGGCTATGACTCCTGTTTTTTTACTGCGCAGTTATGTCAGGCAACGTGTGTCGCCGGAGTGGGGCATCCCGCACGAGGCACGATGATGGTGTCCTCTGGATGCAGTACCACGCTCAAGCGCTCGCCGAGCGGTGGAATCTGTAGTCTTGCAGCATGGTGGCTGGGTTGACGCAGACTGATGGAGGTGCCGTCTTCCAGTTCGAGGAACAATCGCAGGCTATCGCCTTGGTAGACGGCCTCGATGACCCGGCATGGCAGGCGATTGACGCCGGGCTCATGGTTGCCATCATCAATCAGCAGTTTTTCGGTTTGAATGGCCAGCAGTAGCTCAGCATGGGGAGCGATGGGCTTGGCCGAACGCAGCGTGTGAGCGCCGAGGCGGACAGTGTGCTCATCAATGCGGGTCACTGGGAGCAGGGTAGAGTCACCTATAAAGCTGGCTACAAAAGAGTCTTTAGGGTTGTTGTGCAGCGTTTCCGGGGCACCGATCTGTACCAGTTCACCATCCTTAAGGATCGCCACTCGGTCACTCATGGTCAGCGCCTCACGCTGGTCGTGGGTCACATAAACAACGGTGGCCCCCAGCTTGCGGTGTAAGCGGCGCAGTTCAATCTGCATCGTCTCGCGTAACTGTTTATCCAGCGCCGACAGGGGTTCGTCCATCAGAATTAGCCGTGGCTCGAACACAATCGCCCTGGCCAGAGCGACCCGTTGTCGTTGGCCACCCGACAGTTGAGACACCCCACGGTCCTGATAGCCATCCAACTCGACCATGGCCAGCGCCTGTTTCACCCGCTCTGGCCATGTTGATTTAGGTAGGCGACGAGCGCGAAGGGGAAAGGCGACGTTTTCGCCAACACTCATGTGCGGAAAGAGCGCGTAACTCTGAAAGACGATGCCGATGTTGCGCTTGTGCGGCGGCATGTAGGTCATGTCTTGATCGCCGACCCACACCGACCCTGAAGAAGGCATCACGAACCCACCTAAGGCGCCAAGCAGGGTTGTTTTTCCAGAGCCCGAAGGACCCAGTAATGATACGAATTCACCCGGCTCAATATTTAAGGTTATGTCTTTCAGGGCTACCGTGCTGCCATACCGCTTACTGATGGAGCGTATGGCAACCCCCACACTGTCTCGCTCATCCATAGGATTTATCACCTTTCATTGCTGTGATGCCTATCGGTTGTCATTGAGTACAGCAGATAAGGGGGGCGCGGACAATTGCGAAATTCTTGGTGGTGGCATAACCTGAAATCATGCCTACATTGCGCCGACAACTACCCAGTGCCAACGCCCTGTTTGTTTTTGAGTCAGCGGCCCGCTGCGGTAACTTCACCAAAGCCGCCGCCGAGCTGGGGGTTACCCAGCCTGCGGTCAGCCGCATGCTGGCGCTTCTGGAAGAGTATCTGGAGGTTAAACTGTTCTTGCGCACGCCCGGAAAAACCGAACTGACCGAGAGTGGCGAGATACTTTATCAAGGCGTTGTTGATGGCTTCCACAATATCGAAGCGGCGATTCAGGAAATCCGGGCGCGTAGCACTGGGCTTGAAACCGTCACGTTGTCGGTATCAACCGCCTTCACCACCCATTGGCTGATGCCGCGCATGCACAGGCTGCAGGCGCAGCTACCCCATATCGATCTGCGCTTTCAACTGATATCGGGATCGGTCAGCGGCTCGGTCGAGGATGTTGACCTGGGGATTCGCTTTGTTACTGGGGAGGACATCCTGCATGATGCCTCGTTGATACTGCCGGAGATACTGGTGCCGGTCTGCAGCCCCGCCTATCGAAAGCAGCAGCTCGAATCGTCCGGCAACGATGTCTCCACCACCCTGATTAGCCTCAGCGATAGCCGCATAGACTGGTTTGAGCTTTTGCCCAATTTCCATCTGCAGGCTTATGGAACCACTCACTCACTGGTATTTTCGGACTATGCCGTCGTGATCCAGGCGGCCCTGCTGGGCCAGGGTATCGCCATCGGCTGGCTAAACATCGCATCCCACTGGCTGGAAACGGGCTCGCTGGTGCCCGCCACCCCGACGGCGATTGCCACCGAGCGGCTATGCCACCTGGTTCACTCACGCAAAAAGCCGCTAAGCGAGTCAGCTAAGCAGGTGAGGGAGTGGATCATCGCAGAAACCCGCAATGATGTTGCTAATGTGGCGAAGCAGTATCCAGAGTTGAAGCTGGAGTCCCTGCTAAAGAGGCACTAACACTTCATTACGACGAAACGACTGACGATACTCTACCACCCGACGATTCAGACCCATGGGAAGGGATTTAGCAGTTGAACCTTCAGCCATCGGTCGAGCGCGTGAGTGTCTCCCATTCACTGATTTCGTCGGCAAGCGCCGACAACTTGCTGCGCACCAGCGCTAGTGCATCGCTTCCCAGCAGCAGATGCTCCGGCGGCGTGTCGCTGGCTATTGCGTCCAGCATTGCGCGAGCTGCCTTTGCCGGATCGCCAAGTTGCTGACCGCTTTTCTCGACGCGGGCATTACGAATCGGATCAAACAGCGCATCGTATTCGGGGATCGAGCGTGGCGAGCGGGACATCGAACGACCAGCCCAATCGGTGCGAAACGAGCCGGGCGCCACGGCGGTGACGTGAATGTTGAAGGGTTTAACTTCTTTGCCAAGCACCTCGGAAATACCTTCCAGAGCAAATTTACTACCACAGTAATAAGCGATGCCTGGCATCGTGATGAAACCACCCATAGATGTGATGTTGAGGATATGTCCGCGCCGACGTGAGCGCATGTATGGCAACACAGCCTTTGTGACGGCAACAGCTCCGAATACGTTCACGTCAAACTGCCGACGCATTTCGGCCAATGAGGACTCCTCCAGGATACCTTCATGGCCATAACCGGCGTTGTTGACGAAAACATCGATTTCTCCGACGTTTGCCTCTATCTCGGCCACTACCCCATCGATGGCATCGAAGTCGGTCACATCGAGCACACGGCCCACCGCTTTCGCCGGATCAAGTGCTTCAAATGCCTGCCTGGCCCGTTCACTGCGTACCGTGCCGACCACCTGATGGCCGGTAGCAAGTGCTTCCTGAGCCAGCGCCCGGCCAAAGCCGCTACTGACGCCCGTGATGAGTAAAAGTTTGCTGGTAGACATGCAAATATCTCCTGTGTATCAGTGGAAGATGCACATTACCTCTTTGCATTGCCTGCTTTCAGGCATAATATTCTTATATTATTGCCTATTCTGATAATTCCAGTTGGTATCGCGTGAAAAAAGCACTCTCCACTCCGCAGACGGCAGAAAAGCGGCACATGGTGGCGCTGCTTCAGGCGCTGGCGCCGGAAGAAGGATACAACCTCACGGCCCTGCCCGGCGTGCGCATCCTGCGTTCGGATCGTCCCTTGTCTCGTACCCCCGTGCTGTACGACCCCGGTATCGTGATTGTTTGCCAGGGGCGAAAGCGTGGTTATTTCGGCCATCAGGTTTATCTTTACGACGAGCAGCACTATCTGGCGGTCGCGGTGCCAGTACCCTTCACGATGGAAACCGAAGCGACGCCAGAACACCCACTGCTAGCCATATATATGCATCTGGACTTTCAGCTCGCTGCGGAATTGATGATCCAGATCGACCGCCATCAGTCTCCTGCCCAGGAAAACGTGGCCCAAAGCCTAATGTCCAGCCCCATGGATGCTGCGTTGCGGGTGTCCGTGACACGTTTTCTCGAAACGATGAGTCAGCCGCTTGAGGCGGAGATTCTTGGCCCCGTGCTGGTGAGAGAGCTGTATTTTCGCGTGCTCACCGGTGCACAGGGCAATGCCATGCGTGCGGCGCTGGCAATGCAGGGGCAGTTCGGGAAAATCGGTAAGGCGTTACGCCATATCCACGCGACCTACGCTCAGCCGCTTAACCTGTCGCAACTGGCCAGCGAGGCCGGTATGAGCGTTCCGACGTTTCTTAATCACTTCAAAGCCATTACGCACACTTCACCCATGCAGTACGTTAAATCCACGCGACTGCATCAAGCACGGCTGCTGATGGTTCGTCAGAGCATGACGGCAGAGGCCGCTTGCCACGCCGTCGGCTACCTGAGTGCTTCGCAATTCAATCGGGAGTTCAAACGGCTTTTCGGATTGACGCCAGCTGCCGAAACGAAGCGAATGCGGGAGAACTTCGCGCTACCGCCTGCTTTCACCAAGTCGGATTATGTCTCGTCGCATTGAGGCTGACCTGAGTTTAGTCACAACACCGCCATGCGCAGGCTAATGAGCTGAGCTACCAAGGCGGATAGCACCGTCTTGATAAATTGAAACCGGCCTGCGTTGGTTATGCCGCCCCTCCTGATTGGTCACAACCCGAATGCTTGTACATAATTGATAATCGACTGTGGGACAATAAGCGTTCAAGGTCTGGGTAGTGGTCGGGTTGATTGTGTCGGGTGATAGCTAGCTTTAGCACTTTAGGAGAGAGTCATGGAGCACATTGCCTATAACCAAGAAGTCACTGCGCTCTTGGCTGCTTGTGATTTACCCGTTGTTGACCTGCGGGTGAATGGCGACGTCTGTTTCTTCGGATTGCGCCAAGAAAGCGATCTTTTAGGCGTAATAGGGGTTGAGGTGCACGGTGACATCGGGCTTCTTCGTTCGCTCGCGATTCCCGTAGCCTATCGAGGGAAGGGGCTCGGCCAACAGCTTGTCGCCTACGCTGAAGAGTGGGCCGTTCGCAGTGGCCTAAAAGCGCTATATCTTCTCACCACCACTGCCGGTGAATTGTTTAAACGGCTAGGGTATGCGGAGTTATCTCGCTTGCAGGCACCGAAAGCTATCACTGAAACACCACAGTTCGCGGGGCTATGCCCGGCCTCATCGAACTTTATGTATAAAGAGTTAAGCGCAAGCAATAGCTAGCCTCGGCGAGCTTTTGAGTGGCAATTCCAGGCCTGCGCAATAATTTTGGCGCTATATGAGAAAAGAAGGAGAAGACGTGCATCAGTTAGCGGCTCAATGGATAGTGGGGGTACTGAGAGATAGAAATATCCCTTTTCAAATCTGCGGAGGGGTCGCAGCAAAGGGATATGGCTCTGAACGAGCGTTGAACGATATTGACCTGTTCGTACCCGGCGAGCACTTTTTCACGGTGGTGCAGGCTGGCCAAGCGAACATATCCAAGCCCGCTACGCACTATTGCGAAGAGGGCTGGGATTTAACCTATGTCCAGTTCAAGTATGAAGGCATCAAGGTGGAGGTTGGCAACGCCGACGGCGCGCAAATTTTTGATGCAGCCAGCCAGGCCTGGGTGCCGCTAAATATAGCGTTTGACCGCTATGAAACTGTCAGTGTACTGGGCCTGGAACTCCCCTTGATGTTGAAGGAAGACTTGATTCGTTATAAGTCTGTGCTCTCAAGGCCCGTCGATATCGACGATATTCGCGCCATGCGTGAACGCTCAAAATGATGAACCGCGAGAAGACCCAGTTTTTAACCTAATCGTTATCTAGTGAGAACCCATTAATGCACTACCGCACCATGACCATCAACGATTACGAAGCCGCCATTGCCCTGTGGAGCGAAAGTGAAGGCGTGCGGCTGCGCGATGCGGATTCCCGAGCGGGCATTGAGAAGTACCTGCTGCGAAATCCCGGCCTGAGCTTTGTGGCAGAAGTAGAAGGGCAACTGGTGGGCACGATCATGGCGGGCCACGATGGCAAGCGCGGCTATGTTCAGCACTTGTCGGTGGCGGATTCCCAGCGCCGCAAAGGCATCGCGACAAAGCTGGTCAGTCTTTGCCTGGAAGCACTCAAAAACGAAGGCATCCTGAAATCGCACCTGATGATCCTTCCCGAGAACGAAGCGGCCAAAAAATTCTGGACCAATCAGGGCTGGGCGTGCCGATCAGATATTCTGCTTTATTCGTTTATTAATGGGAGTGATCAAAACGTTTAATCGCGATTCCGTCCTATCGCGAAAGCCTGAGACAGCGAGAGTGAAGGGCGCATGTACTTGTAAGACAATGGCTATTTTTCCGCTAAAACATTCAACTTCTCGGTGTGGAAGCCGATATTACAAAATGGTTGGTAGCAAAATGTGCTCTGCCTGAGCGCATACCGCCAAAGAGAGTGCTTCCTCCTACCCTAGCCCATGCCCTGTGCAGCGGGCTTCTACGAGATTTCCCCCCATGTCACTTCTGAATCGAAGCGTCAAACTGCGGCTTGCTGTGAGTTTAGGCGCCTGTATCTTGATGCTGATTGTCGTCGGTACTATCGGTCTTTTCAGTCTCGGCAAGACCAACGACGCGCTCAACAGAACCTACGAAGGCAACGTGCTCACACTGGGTACTCTTACTCAGATCAACCAAGCGTTGCTCGGCAACCGGGTGAAAGTGACGGCCGAACAGCGCGATCGGAATCCGGCATCTGCCATTACCACGAAGCAGGAGGTCGCTGAGAACGACGCTATTATCGATGCTGCCTGGAATGATTACTTTCCTGATCGTGTCTCCGATGATCAAGAACGTGCCATCGCTAATGAGTTTATTGCGTCGCTGAGCAGTCTTCGCGCCGGTATTGACGACATTAACGCGGCAATGATCGGCAATGATTTCGATGCTGCAAGAGAGATTGCCACCACCACGCTACGCGCAGAATATCCAAAGGTGCTAACGGCGATCCAGGGGCTCATCGACCGTAACAGCACTCAAGCCGCTGCAAATAACCAACAGTCCTCAAGTGACTATGTTTGGACGCGCAATTTCGTTATTGGGGTGATGGCGGCGGCTGTCATCTTCGGAATTCTGCTCGCTATATGGTTGATCCGCGGCATCATGACGCCGCTGGGCAAGGCACAAGCACTCGCCAACGCCATGGCTGAAGGAAGGCTTGATAACGACATCGACGTTACATGCAAAGATGAGTTTGGTGTGATGCTTCGGGCGTTAAAGAGCATGGAAACCAAGTTCTCGCAGGTGGTTATGTCCGTTCGTCATAACGCCGAGTCTGTGAATGTGGCCGCTGACGAAATCGTGCTAGGCACCGACGATCTTAGCCGCCGTACTCAGGAGCAGGCCTCAAACATCGAAGAGACCGCGGCCTCGATGGATGAAATTACCTCGACCGTGCGTCAGAACGCAGACAATGCTGCCGAAGCCGATAAACTCGTATATGACGTCAGCCAGCAAGCCAACGCCGGGGGAGAGATCGCCGAGCAAGCCGTCAAAGCGATGGAAGACATCAACATCTCAAGCCGTAAGATCTCTGGTATCGTCGGGTTGATCGATCAAATTGCCTTCCAGACCAATTTGCTGGCGCTGAATGCATCGGTGGAAGCCGCTCGCGCGGGCGAGCAAGGCCGTGGGTTTGCCGTGGTGGCCAATGAAGTACGCAACCTGGCCGGACGCAGTGCCGATGCCGCTAAAGACATCAAAAAGCTCGTGGAAGAAAGTATCAGCCAAGTTGACACCGGCTCAAACTTAGTCAACCGGGCGGGAAAATCGCTTGAAGAGATTGTCAATGGCGTGCAGCGCGTCACGGTGCTGATGGCTGAAATCGCCACCGCGAGCCGAGAACAGTCCCAAGGCATCGAGCAAGTCAACACGGCCGTCTCGCAGATGGACAGTGTCACCCAGCAGAATGCGAGCCTGGTAGAAGAATCCAGTGCGGCAGGTCGTTCTCTGCAAGGCCAAGCGGAGGCGTTGCTGAAAGAGGTTTCGTTCTTCCGAGGAACCACCACTGGCCAAAGCCAGCGTGCGCTGCCCGCTACGATAAGGCACAACGACAGCCAGCCACGGGCAGCTAAACGCTTGCCGACTCATGTTATTGGAAGCAAAAAAGAGACCGAAGAATGGGCATCTTTCTAAACGCCTGAAGCAACCATAAAGCGCCCAGCCAGGGCGCTTTTTTGTGAGCCGAAAGCCCCCACAAGAAAATTCTGGGCCACTCAGAGCTGGGCGTGCCGACCTGATATTCAGCTGTATTCGTTTATTAATGGAAATGATGCAAATATCTAAACTAGGACTGCCATGCCCTTGTCTACTTCTTATGCTATTTGTAATATGGTGAGCCTTTCCACGTTAAGCATAGGTAGTTGTCCAATGAGCCATTGATGCCCGCCGTTGCAATAACGGCCAGTCTCCATTAGCCCCTGACCTGGGGGAGTACTTGGCATCTATGGAATCACCTATGACCACTACCCATCTCACCCTAACGGGTGTCTCCTACGTTTTGTCGGATGGCAGAACGCTTTTCACCGATCTTCATGAGCAGTTCGATGCCCGCCCAACCGGGCTGGTGGGTCGCAATGGTGTGGGTAAAACAGTATTAGCCCAAATCCTCGTGGGCCAGTTGCAACCCACCGCCGGCGACTGTCAGCGCCCCAACAGCGTGCATTATCTTGCTCAGCAAGTGGCCCAGCCGAAGGGGGCTTCTGTCGCCGATCTCTCAGGTATTCAACCAGCGCTGGATGCGCTGGCGCGAATTGAGGCTGGCAGCACTACCATAGAGGATTTTGAGGTCGTGGATGAGCGTTGGGATATGCCTCAGCGATTTCGCCATGAGCTTGAACGCAATGGCTTGGGCTATCTTGAGGCCACAACACCGGCCAGCACACTGAGCGGTGGGGAAGTCATGCGGGTTGCCTTAATGGGCGCCATGCTCTCGAATGCTGATTTCCTGATTCTTGATGAGCCAAGCAACCATCTCGACCGACCAAACCGCCAGGCACTCATCGAACAACTGCAGCGCTGGCCGCGTGGGCTGATTGTGATCAGCCATGACCGGCAATTGCTGGAAGCCATGGCGCGTATTGTCGAGCTGTCCCCCTCAGGGCTGCACAGTTATGGCGGCAACTACACCTTCTATGCAGAGGCAAAAGCACACGAGCAGCAAAATGCGATTGACCAACTCAATAAGCATAAGCTAGAGCGCCAACGCCAAGAAAGGGCGATGCGCAAGCAGCGTGAACGCCAGGAGAAACGGCAGGCCCGCGGAAATCGGCAAGGCAAGGAAGCCAACCAAGCCAAGATACTGCTGGATCGCCAGAAAGAACGCAGCGAAATCTCGTCAGGTGCACTGAGCCAACAGCAGGCGGCCAGCCGTGATCAACTTAACCAGCGCGTGCGGGAAGCGGCAAAACAGGTTGAAGACGAAGCGCAAATCACCCTGCATGAGATACCCGTTAATCAGGTCGCCAAGCGCTGTTTGGCAGAGTTGGAGAGGGTAGAGCTACCGTTCGTCATGGGAGCCACGCGTCAACTTAGCCTACTGCTAAGAGGGCGGCAGCGCATCGGTATCGTTGGCCCCAACGGTTGCGGTAAATCTACGCTGCTTCGAGTGCTAGCGGGCCAAATCGAGCCATTTTCCGGAACCTGCAAGGTGACCCCTGAAAGGGCTTATCTCGATCAGCGGCTGGAGAATCTTGAGCCGGAAAAAACCGTGCTCGAACAGCTGCAACTGGCTAACCGCTCAACAACGGAGGGTGAGCTGCGCATGCTACTGGCCCAGCTAGGCCTGGATGCGCAGAAGATCACCACACCCAGCGGACTACTAAGCGGAGGTGAACGTCTGAAAGGAGCACTGGCCTGCATCCTCTACGCCGATTCGCCACCACAATTGTTGCTGCTAGACGAGCCCAATAACCACCTCGACCTGCCATCGGCACAGGCACTGGAAACCCTGCTGCGCAGTTACCAAGGTGCGTTAGTGGTGGTATCCCATGACGATGCCTTTCTGGAAAACCTCGCCCTGACAGACCGCCTGAGGGCAACTGAGCAAGGGTGGCATCTGGAGCCGGTTTGATGAAGAATTCTGACTGTGTCGATCTTCAATAAGCGCTGGGTAGTGTAGTTTTAAACTCAAACAGGCTTGAATAGCATGGGTTCCGTGCTATCGTGTGTTTATGATCGTAAATTTCAAAGACAAAGCGGTAGAAGACTTATTCAATGGCGAGCATACCAAGGCTGCTCGCAAGCTATGTCCGCCATCTCTATGGAAAATTGCATCACGAAAACTCGATCTACTGGATTCGGCACAAAAGCTGGATGAACTGAGGGTGCCGCCTGGTAACCGGCTTGAAGCGTTATCAGGCGATAGAGCCGGGCAGCACAGTATTCGCATCAATGGGCAGTATCGTCTCTGTTTTAGGTGGACAGAAGCTGGGCCTGATGAGGTCGAGTTAGTCGATTACCACTAACAGAACAGGAGACTAAAAGGAGAAAGGTATGATTCGTGTCCCCACACATCGTGAACCGACGCACCCCGGCGAAATGTTACTGGAAGAGTTTTTGCAGCCCATGGACATTACCCAACGCGAGCTGGCGGCTGCTATCCACGTTCCTTACCAGCGGATCAATGAGCTGGTGAATAAAAAGCGGGGTGTTACGCCCAGCACGGCCCTAAGGCTGGCACGATTTTTTGGTGTCTCAGCAGATTTTTGGCTCAATTTACAAATGCGCTGGGATCTCTTCAAAGCAGAGCAGCTAGAACACGAGGATCTCTCTAGTATCCAGCACTGGCAGAAGATGGCGTAGACCTAAGCATCATGGCAGGGGGAAGCCGTCCGAAGGCATTCGCCAAGGGTACACAGGCTCAGTATCATAAGTAGCCTAAACCAAACCACAGAAGTCATCATTCATGTCGTGCCCACCTTGCCCCCATTGCCAATCCGAGTTCGTCTATCAGGATCAAAGCCTGTTTATCTGCCCCGAGTGCGCCCACGAATGGAACCCTTCTGAGGCTGAGGCAGAAGAGACCGTGACGGTAAAAGATGCCCACGGCACCCTGTTAGCGAAAGGCGACAAGGTAACGATGATCAAAGACCTCAAGGTCAAAGGCAGCTCATTGGTACTCAAGGTAGGCACCAAAGCCGTTATCAAGCGGCTCGTGGACAGCAAAGATCACCAACTGGACTGCAAAGTCGACGGCGTCGGCGACATGATGGTGACCGCCCATTTTGTGAAAAAGGCCTGACTAAAATCTGAACTTACCTGACAAGCGTGCCGCCGATGACTGCTAACCGACATTACCGCTGGGTTATTCTGTTGATAGCCACCCTGGCTCAAGCAGCGGCGTGTTTCTTCGTTCAGGGTATCGGCGCCATCAGCGTTTATATACAGGGCGATATGGGGCTCTCCGCATTTCAGATTGGGGCGCTGGTCTCGGCGGCTCAGTTGGTGCCTTTGGTCGGGCTGTTGGTTGCCGGGGAGTTGCTGGATAGGTTCAGTGAGCGTTTGGTGGTGGGAGTGGGAACCCTCGTCGTGGGCATTGCGCTTAGCGCTGCTGTGCTGGCGGAGAGTTACTGGGCCATGCTGCTGTTTTTGGTCATCGTGGGGGCAGGCTACAGTACCGCCCAACCCGGCGGTAGCAAATCGGTAGCTGCCTGGTTTGATAAATCCCAGCGTGGTTTTGCCATGGGCATTCGTCAGGCGGGTTTGCCGCTGGGCGGGGCGCTGGCGGCGATCGTACTGCCAACCGTCGCTATCACCTGGGGATGGCGCGCCTCTTTTCTAGTGGGTGGGCTGATTGCGATCTTCGGGGCGCTGATCTTTATGCTCTTTTATCGCGCCCCTGCTGGCGTGGTGCCGGTCGCAAGAGCCTCTGAAGGCAGCGTGACAAACGTCGTCTTGTCGCGGCTGGCGATGATTCGCGAACCGGCCATGAAACAGATCATGGCGTCCGGCATTAGTTTGATCTCGGTTCAGTACGGTATTTTGATTTTTACCGTGCTTTATCTGCACAGCCGTTTGCAGATGGACGTGCTGCAAGCCGCGACGTTGCTATTCGTGGCCCAGGGGGGCGGGGTTGCCGGACGTATTTTGCTGGCGGCCTGGAGCGATCGCTGTCGCTCGCGCTATTTCCCGGTCATGGTGTGCATGGTGGCGGTGATCGTTGGGTTGCTGGTATTGGTTTGGCTACCGCTCAGTTCAATGTTTATGCTGGGTTGCTTGATGGGCTGGTTGGGTTTCTTTGGGTTCGGCTGGTACGGTCCTTGGGTGGCTTATGTGGCGGAGTCGGCACCCGTCGATAAAACCGGCTTTGTGCTGGGGCTGGCCATGGCGATTAACCAACTGGCAATTGTATCGGTGCCGCCACTGCTGGGGTGGATGCTGGATATAACGGGCAGCTTTATGCTCGGCTGGAGCCTGCTGATCGCCATGACACTATTAGGGCTACTGATGACCATCCAACGTAAAGGCGAAGCGAATGAAAGCCATCGTGTTTGATGTATTTGGCACTATTGTCGACTGGCGTTCCAGTTTGATTGACCAGTTCCGGGCGTTAGAGCAGGAGTTGGGTGTCGAGCTACCCAGCGAAGCGCTGACGGATCAATGGCGTCAGCATTATGCGCCTTCGATGGATCGGGTACGCAAAGGCGAAATTCCGTGGACGGGGTTGGATGATCTGCATCGGGAAAGCCTGCTCACACTGCTCAAGCAACATGGGATTACGCTAGACGAGGCGACCATTGATCGCGTCAATCACTTTTGGCACCAGTTAGACCCATGGCCTGATGTTCAGCGCGGTCTTCAACAATTGAAAGAGCACACCATCATCGCCACCCTGACTAACGGCAATTTATCGTTAATGGTGGACGTTGCCCGTTATGCCAAACTGCCATGGGATATGGTGTTCTGCGCCGAGCTATTCCAGCACTATAAACCTGACCCAGAGGTCTATTTAGGGGCTTGCCGCCTGCTGCGCCTGCCGCCAGAAGAGGTGATGCTATGCGCAGCGCACAATTACGACTTGGCGGCTGCCCGTGCATTGGGGATGAAAACGGCGTTTATACCCCGTCGTACAGAGTATGGCCCGCAACAGCGTAAAGATTTAGCAGCCGAGCAAGAATGGGATTTTGTGGCTGAAGATCTCATCGCGTTGAGTGAGCAGCTAAGAGGTTGACCCAAAAGCACTTACCGTCAGGGCAGTGGTTAGTATCATATAATGCCAAGGCGCCAAAGATCACAATGTGCTACCAGCAGCTGTTACGTCACTTGCAGAGCGGGCTCGAGACCAAGGTGGTTAACGAAGGGGATGAAGTCGCGATCCAGGAAAAGCAGCGGGAGGCGGTTCTCTATACAGAACGTCGCGATAATGACATCCGCGGTTTTTCTGATCGTAATGCCTTTTTTGCGTAACGCTCGATAATTGTCGGCACACTTTACCGTCATCGCTTTGCCAAACATTTCATACTGATCCAGCGCCAGTAAGCTTTGCTGGGTTTTACGGTAATCTTTATCGTTACGAATGCCTTGCAGGATTTCCAGAAAGATTAGATCGCCGATCGCGACGGCTCCCTCAACGATCGATAAATCCAGCAGATCGGTATGTGGGTTCTCGACGCCGTTGAAATAGTCGATCCAGACGCTGGTATCCACTAGTATCATTTGCCACTCCGCATCTCATCCAGATCGCCTTCCCACTTGATGTGGCCACGCAATTTTCGCAGCTCTTGCTGCTTGCCCCGTTGCACCAGGAGCTTCAGTCCTTGCTCGACGGCTTCTTTTTTGGTCTCGTAGCCAGAGATCTTTAGAGCTTCGGCCATTAATTGGTCGTCAATGACAATGTTCGTTCTCATACTGCACCTATGTGTATGAAAATGTATTTCTATACACAATTTAGCACCTTATTGCGAACAAGGCATTCTCCTGTTGACTGCACCTACAGCTGCGCAGGGATCTTTATCAGGTAGAGCTATCAGAGCACGATGATATCGGT
Source organism: Halomonas sp. AOP13-D3-9 (assembly GCF_052379125.1). Taxonomy (NCBI): domain Bacteria; kingdom Pseudomonadati; phylum Pseudomonadota; class Gammaproteobacteria; order Oceanospirillales; family Halomonadaceae; genus Halomonas; species Halomonas sp. AOP13-D3-9. The sequence continues at coordinate 172,765 of NZ_JBQSYH010000010.1, forward strand.
AAGCTTGTGTTAGCCAATAGAATGGTTCGTAAAGAGAAGGAAGGTTAATAATCAGCGGTTGAGTCCTTGCAGAGCAGGGTAGCCTATTTCAATGTTGTGCCATAACAAACCATTAAAAACAAAGCATTAGCTTCATAGGAGATAGCATGGTATCTATCGAAACCTGGATGACGTATACCGTCGCATGCATTTTAATCATTCTTGTGCCAGGGCCTGACAATATTCTTGCCGTTAGTCGGGGGCTTAGTCAGGGGCGTCTAGCGGCTTGTATCTCTAGTGCCGGGGCTGCCCTTGGGCTGATGGTGCATGTGCTTGTCGCTTTTCTGGGCTTGGCGTTTCTCATTCAAACATCGGCGGTAGCGTTTAGTGTGGTTAAATTTGCTGGGGCTGGATATTTGATTTGGTTAGGGATTAAAGCCTTACGCTCACGGGAGTTGATTGCTTTCTCGTCTCAGAGTCACTTGTCCCATCGGGCAGTGCTTATCACCGGCTTTTTAACCAATGTACTTAATCCCAAGCCAGCGCTGTTTATTTTGGCCTTTGTTCCTCAGTTCGTTTCTCCCGTGCATGGGGCAGTCGAGCTACAAACGTTCTTGCTAGGTGCATGGTTTGCGTTGCTGGCATTCGTGGTTTTTACTGTGTTAGGTACCTTTTCATCCCTATTTGCAAGGTGGCTAGAAGGCCACCCCCGCGCTATTTTGGGTTTGAATATTGGTGCTGGCATGACGTTTATCGCTGCGGGTTTATCTGTCTTGCTGCTTGGTCGGGCGGAGAGAAGTTGATAAGAATAAGAGTTCAGCCAACTAGCCACTTCACGACGCAGTGAGCTGAAGTTCAGCGAAGCTTGCCAGGGCGGGTGTCAAAGCCCTCTGCTCGGGGGCGACAAAGTAGGTATCGACCTTGGCGATGTATTTGCAGAAAATGGCATAAACAGCAACACTCTCGGTAACCCAGGGTATTCTCCAACGGCCTTTTCTACGTACCTAATAAAGGTAGTCACCATGTCAGCTACGATGAGCAAAGATGACGCACACAAGCTAATTGAGCAACTTCCTGCGAATGCCACATGGGAAGACCTTATGCATGAGATCTACATCCGAGGGGCCATCGAAAAGGGCATGGCAGATAGCCAAGCAGGTAACATTACGAACGTGGCAGATATCCGCAAGAAATACGGCTTGCCTGAATGTATTCTGGACAGCAACAGCAGAAGCTCATTTGGAAACGATTTATGCCTATACTGCCCATGATTCAGAAGCTGATGCGCTGAGTACCGTTGATAATATCACCCGGAGGTCACAACAGATTGGTGATTTCCCGCTTCAGTGCGCGAGGTGCCGTTCTGCCTTCTGGGCAGCCTGAACCGAGGGTCGTCCACCCACACGTGAGACATAATTTGTCAGCGTCGGCCAATGCCCCAGATCAATGTCGAAAAACCGACACCACCCTAGCACTGTGAAAAGATAGGCATCCGCGATAGAAAAGTTTTTGCCCATCAGGTAAGCGTTACACTCAAGAACACTGTCGAGATAATCAAAGCGCTTGAAGGACTTATCGCGAAACACGCACTTGGCCTCTTCGGCCAGGCTGGTGTTAAACAGTGGCGCTAATCCAGCGTGAATTTCGCTATTAATGAAAGCCAGCCACTCTTGAAGACGAACTCTCTCCCAGCTTCCTGTTGGTGGAGCAAGACTTGCCTCCGGCGATAGATCAGCTAGGTACTGGAGTATGGCAGGACCCTCGGTCAAGATCTGCCCATCCTTTAGCTCCAAAGCTGCTACATAGCCCTTGGGATTGATGGTGAGGAAGGCTCGGCCATCCTCTGTTGTTTTTGTTCGGTTATCGACACGCACTAACGTGAAAGGCAGCGCCAATTCACGCAGGACAATATGAGGCGATAACGAACAGGTATTGGGGGCGTAATACAGCTTCATGGGATTCCTTTATAGTGATAAAAAAAGAGATTAGCTACCGCTAACAATTCAAAAGTGTGCGGATCCTTTTAATCATCGTAAAATTAATATCTCACTTCTTAGCCATTAGCTGAGCTACTGACAATGATGAATCTCACCCATTGGCGCTTGATCGTAGCCATTGCGGACACTGGCACTATCACGAGAGGTGCCGAGCGTGTTGGCATGACTCAATCCGGGGCCAGCCAGGCGCTCGCGCAGATTGAGGAAACGCTGGGCGCACCGCTGTTTGCTCGTGCGCGGCGAGACGTCAGCATGACGGCCTTCGGAGAAGTGGTTATCAGACACGCACGGTGTATGTTGGCAGACCTCAACGCCATTCGTGGTCTGGCCGACAAGCAGAAAGGTATAGGGAGCGGCCGTATTCGCTTAGCTAGTTTCCCATCGGTAATCTCGACCCAGCTCCCTGCACTGCTTGGCTCCTTTCGACAGCGCCATCCAGGCATCGATGTCATCGCGCTGGAAGGTACCGATGAAGAAGTCGAGACATGGTTAACTAATGATGCCATCGACCTTGGCGTGGTGCTGAACCCTACGCCGGAACGCCAAGCCTTGATACTCGGCTGCGATGCTTGGGTAGCCGTGGTGCCCAGTGCTCATCCCTTGGCGCGGCGCGCATCCGCACGAGGTGCCGACTTCGCTGAACTCGCTACTCAACCATTCATTCTCGCAACGGGAGGCTGCGCGGTGAATGCCCAGCGTCTGGCTCAAGAGAGTGGGGTGACGCTGAGCGATATCCGCGTAACGGTACGTGACTGGATCAGTGCCTGTGCGCTGGTTCGTGAAGGAATGGGTTTGGCCATCGTACCGGAATCGACACTGCCCAAAGATCTGCGTGGTTTACGCGTGCTATCGCTGACGCAGCCGATTTATCGAAGGTTTGGGCTTGTTGCTGCACCGGCATCGCCGGTCTTAAAACTCGTCGAGGCCTTCTGGCAACACGTAACAAGTCACCAGTCGCCACGATAAGGTACTCCATTTACGACGCAGTAAACTGACTCTCATCCAACACCACCGCGTCACGCAAGATGTCAGCGAAGCTTGCCAGGGCGGGTGCCCAGGTTTCTGGTTCTGGGGCGACAAAATAGGTATCGACATTGGCGATGGACGTGGGCAGTTCCAGCGTATGAATCCCGAACCGGTGCTGGTGGGCTTCAACCGTCCCACGGGGCAGCACCGTGTAACCCATCCCGGCAGCAACGCAGCCAAGCATCGCGTCCAGTGAACCGAACTCAAAAATCCGGCCTGCATTGACGCCGTAGGAAGCCAGCAACAGCTCGATACGTTGGCGATAGCTACACCCCTGGCGAAACGCCATAAAGGCAGAGGTCAGCAGTTGTTGTGAAGAGGGCATCGTCGACATCGGCGTTGAACCCACCAGCACAAGCTGCTCGCTAAACGCTTTGAGCAAGTGATAGCGGCCATGCTCGAGTCGCCCGGCCACGAAGACACAGTCCACCTGCCCATTAAGCAACAGTTCGACCAGCTCAGCCGTGGGCCCGGTCTTAATCTGGATATCAACGTCAGGCTGTGCCGCGTGGTACGCCGCCAGTATCGGCGGAAGGCGCAACGCCGTCGTGGTCTCCATGGCGCCTATACGTAGCCGTCCACACGCCTTTTCCTGGCCTTTGAACAGCGACACCGCTTCGTCGTGGGCCGTCAGCATGCGCTCGGCGTACTCCACCAGCGCCAACCCGGCACTGGTAGGCCGAACGCGCCCCGCACGCTGAATAAGCTGTACGCCTAACTCCTCTTCAAGCTTCTTGATGTGGGCCGTTACATTGGATTGCACCGTGTGCAGCTGATTTGCCGCTGCCACGAAGCTGCCTGTTTCGGCCACTGCCATGAATAGTCGCAGTGATTTCAATTGCACGCGCCGTCTCCCTGTCAGGCTATCTTTAAACAAGATAGTAGCGATCAAAACTAATCGTTTCTAGAAATACTTCCTCACGAGTAGTCTGGCTGTGCACTAACGCGCTGCCCACCTTGCCCGAAAGGCGGCACGAAAAGGACACCACATGATGACTCGAACACTCACTAGCCACGACCTGCCTGCCCTGATGACAGGGATAATGGCGACCCTGGCGGGGATTGGCATCGCGCGCTTCGCCTATACGCCGCTATTGCCTGCGATTATTCAAGAGGGTTGGTTTACCGCGAGCCAAGGCGCCTACCTTGGAGCTGCCAACCTGCTGGGCTACTTTATCGGCGCACTCGCCGCCCACTCGCTGAGTGAGCGCTTTTCTCCTCGCTGGGTGATGGCCGCAAGCTTCGCGGGTATCGCGCTAAGCTTTGTGCTCTGCGCCGGGGCGGGCGGTTTCCTCTGGTTCTTCTTCTGGCGGTTGGTGTCGGGCATTGCCGGGGCCATCTTAATGGTTGTCGGGCCTTCACTGGCGCTGGCAGCCACGCCCCCTGAAAGGCGAACCCGTGTCGGTGCCCTGGTATTTACCGGCATTGGCTTTGGGGCACTGCTTTCGGCCTTCATCGTGCCATTGCTCCTTGGGTTAAGTCTGACAGTCACCTGGGGCACGCTTGGGCTGCTCTGTATTGCCGCTGGCCTTTTGTGCGACTATTTTTTGCAACAACAGGGAGTAGCGCACTTAACCTCACCAATAACGGCTAGCTCTGTGGGTGATCGTTCCACAGGGATTGCGGGTGTAAAGGTCGTTGTTCTGCTTGTCATTGGCGCTTACGCCCTGGATGCGATTGGCTTTGTGCCCCATACCGTGTTCTGGGTGGACTATCTCGCCAGGGAAAACGCTCTGGGTAACCAAGCGGCTTCCCTGCAGTGGGGAATCTTCGGGTTGGGCGCCTTGTGTGGGCCGTTCATGGTAGGCGCACTGGCGCAGCGAGTGGGCTGGCAGGGGGGCTTGATGATCGCCTTTGCGGCGAAGGCCGCCGCTGTCTTGCTGCCGGTGTTCTCGCTCGCACTGCTCAGCCAGTCGGTTTCCTCCTTCATGGTAGGGGCAATGATCCCCGGTATTGTGGCACTCACTTCTGGCCGCCTTGCTGAGTTAGTAGGGCCAACCGCCCACAAGAAGCTCTGGGGGCAAGCCACCGCCGCCTTTGCAGCCGCCCAGGCAGTGGCGGGCTATGCCATGTCCGCGCTTTATGGCACTTGGGGCAGCTACGCGCCACTGTTTGCCATTAGCGGCCTCATCCTCGTCGCAGGCTTTTTGCTGGTGCTGCTTAGCCGTGGCGTACAGCAGCGCCACACGCATCTTTCTGCCCAGCAATCTACCAACCAAGGGAGGCAATAATGGAACTCTACCTGAACGCAACCTCGCCCTATGCGCGCCTGGTGCGCATCGTTTTACTGGAAAAAGGCCTGATGGACGCCGTGACGCTGAAGTGGTGCGACCCCTGGGCAGACGATGCCGAACTCTTAAAGGCCAACCCCGCCGGGCGCATTCCCGCGCTAGTAACGGAGGAGGGCACCCGGCTTAGCGAATCAATTCTGATCGCCGTTTACCTGGATAGTGTTAGCCCCAACAAGCCAATGCTGCCAGCAGCCAGCCTGGAAGATGTGCTGCACCTGGCGGGGCTGGGCCAAAATCTGATGGATGCCGCGTTTACGACCGTGATTGCCAGAAAGCATTACGGCAAAGAGATTGACGCTAGCGAGCTGGGCCAACGGCGTTCGCGAGCCATGCAGCGGCTACTGAAACAGTTGGACTGTGAGCTTGGCGAAGAACAACAGAGCTCAACTATCAACCTAGGCCACATCGCCACTGCAGTGGCGCTGGATTATCTAGCCTTCCGGCTGTCAGAAGTGAATTGGAAAGAAGAATACCCACAGCTTCGAGGATGGCACGCTAGCGTGACCGCTCGCGCGAGCTTCCAGCAGACTGCATTCTGTTAGTGGAACCGACTATATCCCATACTCGCCCTGCTACTGCAGGGCGTTATCATGATGGTCACTATTAATAACCACTGTTATGTTAGGGTTTGATCAAAATATGGTACGGTGCTAATTTTAATTGAGAAAAATGACCATGCCAGTTATTAGTAGGTTTTACGGAATTTTGATTGCTATGTATTTCAACGATCATAATCCTCCTCATTTTCACGCCAAATACTCTGGTTATGAGGCGCTATTTGCGTTCGATGGAACCATACTTGAAGGCGAACTGCCGAAGAGAGCGACGCTATTTGTTAAAGAGTGGATTTCACTGCATGAGGCTGAGCTTGAAGAAAACTGGCGTCGAGCTAGAGCGGGAGAGCCCCTAAACAACATTACACCGCTGGAGTAAATCATGTTGCATATCAAATCTGCGGAATATGTGGTTGATTACAAAATCTGGGTGGCATTTGATGACGGGACTTCAGGTGAAGTGGATCTTGATGGCGTGTTGAGTGGCCCGGTATTTGAACCGCTAAAAGATATAGCTGTTTTTCGAAAAGTATCGGTCGATCCTGAGTTAGAAACTGTTGTCTGGCCAAATGGTGCCGATTTAGCACCAGAGTTTCTCAAGGGGTTGCATAACAAACAAATGCAGCAGGTGCACAGCTGATTTTGAGGCACCATTGGCATGATGACGTAGTTCAAGGCGCTGGGGCAAAGACATTGTCGCTTGCTTCCAGTTCTGCCCAGCGCATTTCCTAGTCAATCTGCTTAGACACCCCAACGCTGATAGTGAAATATCCGTTAGCTCGTGCTGGTATCTGACAGCATGGCAAGGCTAACCACGCCAAAGTAACCCTCCTAAGCCAGCAATCCATAGCCCAAGGCCAAAGCTGAAATGTGTCAATAGACTGCGAAGTCTAGCGATGTTTGGCTGAGGCGTCTTACGGGCGGCGATCCCTGCGCCCAAGCAAGGGTTGCAGGACAAGAAAAGGCGCAAGTACCGTCATCACACCGAAACCTAGAGCAGGCATGAGCGTAGGGTGTGCCAGCCAATCCGGCCTGACAAGTACCAGGAACGTCATAGCGAAAGCGATCCCAATCAGATAATGCGCAAACCACCCTAGAGCCGACTCGGCTGAGATCGGCGTGCTTTTACCGATAGGTTGATGGATAAATCTGCCGCTCGGCAAGTGCCCCAGCCAGCGCCCGACCATTGCGTAATTCAGTGAGGGGATGCCCAGTAGGCGTTTCTGGAACAGCGCTACGACATCCATAAAAGCGGTCGCCCCAACGCCGAGCAATAGAGCATCGATCAGTAGGCCGTTCATTTCGGTGCACCCAAGGTGATGGTAAAGATCAGCGTGGCCTGGATGACGGCCAATAGCGCAAATGCAGGGCCGACCCTGTGGGTGAAACGAGCCTGATTATTGAAAAGAGGCATCTTCCTCAATCTCCTTGAAGGTTAGGGTGAGGAGAAGTAGCCTATTACTTCAAGTCAACTTGAAGTCAAGTGCGATGCTAGATATTTCCGAATTCTCCCGTAAAAGTGGGATTCCCGCCTCGAAATTGCGCTATTACGAAGAAGTGGGTCTGATTAGATCAGTTGGGCGCAATGGGTTGCGCCGGGTTTTCGAAACAGACGTATTGACGCGCTTATCGCTGATTGCTCTGGGGCAGGTCGCGGGGTTTTCGCTGGCTGAGATACGCGAAATGCTGGGATCTGAACGAGAGCCGGAAATTGATCGTGAGATGGTGAGTGCCAAGGCAGATCTTCTGGATCGCCGCATCAAAGAACTGACAGCACTACGTGATGGTTTGCGTCATGTTGTGACCTGCACGGCGCCAAGCCATCTGGAATGTCCGACCTTTCAACGTCTAATGCGGATTGCACAGACGCGGCAAGCGACGCGTGGGCGTAATCAAAAAAAAGCCCGCACGAGGGGGAAGGGTGGAGAGGCTAATTTCATGTCATCATCGTTAGATGGAGTATGAGTAGCACGGTTCTCTCCTGATAGCACATGTATTCTTGCATTTGGTCAACAGCTCTAATGCAAAGTTAAGTAGAGCAATCAGGTATTACAACTTACTTATCGGGAACATCAAATAGTTGCAATCCGACCTTACGAGCAACTTCCTTCTTTGTCATGCTTCCAGCAGCCATCAGTAGTTGTGCTTTCTCTAGCCTCAAGGCTTTAAGTGCTTCCACGGATGATATGCCGAAGCACTTCTTGAATTTTCGCTGGAATGTGCGACGCGACATATGGCTTACCGAAGCCATCTCGTCCACTGACCATAACCATGCAAGATTCTTCTCTATCTGTTCGATAAGCTCATGGAAGGGCATTCCTGCTCGATCCTGCATTCTGAGCGTTTGGCTGTATTGGCGCTGATCGCCATGGCGCCTCAAATAGACCAAAAGGCGCCGTGCGACTCGCTGAGATATCAGGGGCCCGCAGTCTCGCTCAATCAATGCGAGGGCAAGATCGATGCCTGCCGTCACACCTGCAGTTGTCCAGTACTTTCCGCTTTCACAAAAAATCCGCTCATCGGCTACATCCAAACTTGGAAATGCTTGACGAAGCTGTTCAGCAGCTCGCCAATGAGTTGTGACGAGGTGGCCCTCTAGTAGTCCTGCTGACGCCAAAAGGAACGCCCCTGTACATACGCTGCAAGTGCGTACCGAAGACAAGTCTTGGGATTTGAGCCAATACTGGATATTGCTATCTTGTGCTGCGTGGTAGACGCCGTAACCACCTGGAACAATGACAGTGTGTAAACGCTGAGGGATTAACGTCTCGAGCGAGTGTTCAACCAAAATTCGTAAACCCCCGTCGCTGGTGCGCACGTCGGTCGAAGGCCCGTAGGTCGCAAGTAGGTAAAGCGGTTGGCCCAATTCTTCGTTAGCAGTTGAAAAGGCTTGCCATGGGCCACTCAGGTCAATGGGTTGGAAACCAGGGTAAACGAGAAAGCCAATATGGATTGGCGCAATTTCCCCTGTTTTTGGCACACATTTGTTCACGGTGACCTCTACCTTAAAGACTTTCAACGGAGATTATCCATGCAAGTCAATTTTCTGCTGTTTCCTGCCCTGACTCAACTCGACCTGACGGGCCCCTATGAGGTGCTCGTTCGGATACCTGGCGTCAACGTCGATTTTGTATCTACTTCGATGGAGCCGGTAGTGTCGGATCGTGGTTTGACGATGCTACCCACGGCAACGTTTGAAAACGCCGAACCCTGCGATCTATTGGTGGTGCCTGGCGGGCCTGGCACGGATAACACGCTGATTGATCCACGCTGGGTAGCGTTCACCGCATGCCAAGGCCGCCAAGCTCGATTCATTCTTGGTATCTGTACAGGCTCCCTGCTGCTCGGCGCCTCAGGATTATTGCGAGGAAGGCGTGCAGCCTGCCATTGGCAAGCGCGAGAGTTCCTGCCTGCATTCGGCGCCATTCCAGATGAGTCCCGGATGTGTGTGGACGGCAATATCTTCACATCGGGAGGTGTGACATCCGGAATAGACATGGCCATTAAAGCCGTTGCCTTAATGGTTGATGAAGACACTGCACGCCAGATTCAACTCCAAATCGAGTACGACCCGGAGCCCCCATTTACTGGTGGCACGCAGCATACCTCGCCTGAACACATTGTGAAGCGCTGCCTTGATGCAACCCGTGAGCGCGATGCCATTCGTGCCTTGGCTGTGGCCCAGGCATCGCAGGCTCTTCAGAATTGAGTGACAAGCTGATTCAAACGCTTATCACTCATTTTAGTCTGTATATTCAAAATAAGAATATTAAATCATCCTTTTATGCTTTTTAGTAAATTAAGTATGCACTAAAATGGTGCCCTTTCTGAGCCAGGCCGCTGGGCGCTTGCCGCCGTGTTAGGCCAAAGATAGGGATGTCACCATGAGTGAGCCAGTAAGTGATCAAGAGGGGGCGCACTTCAAGCGCAGTATGCAGACGCGCCATTTGGTGATGCTCTCCTTGGGGGGCGTGATTGGCACCGGGCTGTTTTTGAGTTCCGGTTATACCGTGCAGCAGGCGGGGCCTATTGGGGCAGTGCTGGCCTATCTGGTAGGTGGCATTGTTGCTTGGCTGGTGATGATGTGCCTGGGCGAGCTGGCGGTGCATATGCCCAATTCAGGCGCCTTCAGCGCGCATGCCAGCCGCTATATCGGCCCCGGCACCGGCTATATGGTGGCCTGGATGTACTGGCTCACCTGGACGGTGGCGCTAGGGTCAGAGTTCACCGCGGCGGCGGTCTTTATGGGGCGATGGTTTCCCGACATCCCCGGCTGGTACTGGAGCGGCATGTTTGCGGCGATTGTCTTTGGCGTGAATGCGTTTACCTCGCGCTTCTTTGCCGAGTCTGAGTTCTGGCTTTCATTGATCAAAGTGATTGCGGTGGTGGTGTTTGTGCTGGTGGGCGCCGTGGCGATCATTGGCTGGGTACCGTTGCATGATGCCACTGGCGCTGAGGTCGCCTCACCGGGGCTGTCGGCACTGTGGGGAGAGGGCGCGATGCCGCCCAACCTGATGGCCATTGGTACCGCCTTACTGGCAGTGATGTTTGCCTTTTCCGGCACCGAGCTGATTGGCATTGCCGCCGGGGAAACGGTAGACCCCGCCCGCAATGTACCCAAGGCGATCCGCGCGACCCTGTGGCGATTGATCCTGTTTTTCGTCGGCACCATCGTCGTAATTGCGGCGTTGCTACCCCAGGATCAAGCCGGGCTAAGTCAAAGCCCCTTCGTGGCTGTGTTCCAACGCCTTGGCGTGCCGGGTGCAGCCGATATCATGAATTTTGTGATCATCACCGCGCTGCTTTCGGCGGCCAATTCCGGTCTTTATGCCTCGTCGCGCATGCTATGGACGCTCGCTGACCAAGGCACCTTGCCCAAGTCGCTTGGCCGCCTCAACAAGCGTGGCATTCCGATGAATGCTCTGCTACTCAGCATGGTCGGCGGCCTGGGCGCGCTGTTCTCCAGCGTGTATGCCCCTGAAACCGTCTATTTGGTGCTGGTCTCGATTTCCGGTTTGGCCGTGGTGGTGGTCTGGATGGCGATTGCGCTTAGCCAGTTTAACTTCCGGCGCCACTACCTGCGTGAAGGCGGGCAACTGAAGGATCTGGTTTATCGCACGCCGTTCTACCCCTGGGTGCCGATTATTGCGTTTGCAGCCTGTCTGGCCGCGTGCATTGGAATTGCCTTCGACCCGCATCAACGCGTGGCGCTCTATTTCGGTGTGCCTTTCATTGGCCTGTGCTACCTGGTGCACTATGTGCGCCACCGTTCGGCCTCCCATCGCTCTGAATATTCGCCCAACGCCATTGAGGAAAAGACCGTATGACTGAGTTAAATCCGATCAAAGCGCTGTTGGCCGACGTGCCCTTTATGGTCATCGACGGTGCCTTGGCCACCGAGCTGGAAGCGCTCGGCTGCGACCTCAATGACGCCCTCTGGTCGGCGCGCTTGTTGGCGCAAGCCCCGGAGAAGATTCGTCAGGTTCATCAGGCTTACTTCGAAGCCGGTGCCGACTGTGCGATTACCGCCAGCTATCAGGCCACGGTGCCCGGTTTTATGCAGGCGGGGATGACGGCAGAAGAGGCGCGGGCGTTGATTCAGTTATCGGTCACGCTGGCGCAGCAGGCGCGGGATACGGTCTGGCAGCCCGGCCAAACCGACCGCCCCAAACCGCTGGTGGCCGCATCCGTCGGCCCTTATGGGGCGTATCTAGCAGACGGCAGTGAATACCGCGGTGGCTATGACCTGGATCGCGCCGGGCTGGTTGAATTTCACCGCGAGCGTTTTGAACTCTTGCTGGCCGCGGGGGCGGATCTACTGGCTGCTGAAACCTTGCCCTCACTGGAAGAGGCGCTGGCGATCACCGATTTGCTGGCTGAGCACCCAGGCGCCCAGGCCTGGATCACCTTCTCGGCGAAGGATGGCCAACACATCAGCAATGGCACGCCGATCGAGGAGTGTGCGAGAGCACTGGCCAACTGCCCAGGCGTTGCGGCGATCGGCGTGAACTGCACAGCGTTGGCCCACATTGAATCGCTGATTCAGGCGATTCGGCGTCAGTGTGATCTGCCGGTGTTGGTCTACCCCAATTCGGGGGAAGTATACGACGCGGTGACCAAAACCTGGCACCCGGCCCAATGCGATCACACCGCTGCAGACATTTCCGGATTGGCACAAGGGGTCGAGCACTGGTTGGCGGCAGGCGCATCAGGCATTGGCGGATGCTGCCGGACGACACCGGAGGATATTCAAGCGCTGGCCCAGTGGCGGCGGTCGCGCTATTTTAGTAGGCCTTAATGCTGAGTCTCTGCCCGTAACCTTTCCACCTCTTCGACGGGCAGTTCTTCAATATCCGCGATCATCTGATCATCCATTTCGGTGCGAGCGATCAGCTTCCAGGCTGCGCCCGAAAACGAGCTATCTGCTCGATTGCCAATTGAGCCACAGTCTCAAGATCCTTTGCTGTGGCGCCATCCCGTGCTTGCACAGACATGCCTTGGATGATGGCACCGGCAAAGCGGGCGAGTGCCATAGCATTGGTATCGGCGCTCAACTGCCCCTGTGAAATGCCTTTTTGAATCCTATCGTGCAATGCCTGCATCGTTGCTTCGCGCTCGCGCGCCACCATATCGGCAATAGCGTCATTATCGCGGGCACAGTTTAAAACCGCCGTCGAGATCATGCAGCCTTGGGGTCTACCCGGGCGGCAGAACTGCTCGGCCGCCTCCAACAACAGCTGCTCAAAGGCAGCCACCACATCTTCTTGCTGTAAGGCGGCAACGGCAAAAGCACCTACCTCGGACTGATACCAGTCCAGCGCTTCCCGATAGAGGTCTGCCTTTGAAGTGAAGGCTGCGTATAGGCTCTGCGGTGTAATGCCCATGGCCGCTGTCAGTTCGGCGATTGAAGCACCTTCATAACCAAATCGCCAAAATGTCTCTCCTGCGATAGCTAAAGCAGCGCTTCGATCAAAGGCGCGCGGACGACCACGCGAGCGTGGTGGGTGGTGAGTTCTATTTTTCACAATGATCGCTCTTGAAATAAATTGGATTTTAGCTAATTATGGAGTGGTCACTCCTTATTATAGGTACTCCTATCATGAATAGGTACTTGACCGGTCTTTCCGGCATTATGATGGCTATGTCAGTGTCAGCCAGCGATACCCTTACAGGGCGGTTGGATGCTGCCATTAATCGAGCGATTGCGGAAAATAGAGTCGTCGGGACGGTGGTGTTAGTGGCTCAAGATGGCGAGATCATCTATCGCCGCGCGGCGGGTCAGTTTGATCGTGAAGCGGGTTCACCCATGAAGGAAGACGCCGTGTTCCGTTTAGCCTCTATCACCAAACCCATCGTATCGGTGACGCTGATGCGGCTCGTTGAAGAGGGCAAACTAACGCTAGATGACCCTGTAACAAAGTGGTTGCCCACATTTCGTCCTCAACTCGCCGATGGCAGTCAGCCGGTTATTACTCTTCGCCAGCTTTTGACCCATACATCGGGCCTTAGCTACCGCTTTGTAGAGCCGATAGGCAGTAATTACGACCGCCTAAATATTTCGGATGGCCTTGACCAGCCGGGGCTTAGCCTGGATGAAAATCTGCATAGACTCGCACAAGCGCCGCTTGCCTTTGCCCCAGGTGAAGGGTGGGGCTATTCGCTAGGGCTTGATGTGCTGGGGGCCGTTATTGCAGAGGCTTCGGGCAAAACACTTCCACAGGCTGTGCAGGAGGCTGTCATTGATCCCCTCCAGCTGGCAGATACTGCCTTCGTGCCCTCCGATCCCTCTCGGTTGGCGACGCCCTATGCAGATGGAGATCCCGAGCCGGTTCGTATGACGGACGGCATGGCAGTGCCTATTTGGAATAGCGTTGCACGCTTTGCACCCAGTCGGGCAATGAATGCTGATTCTTACCCCTCGGGCGGGGCTGGCATGGTGGGCACTGCGGCGGATGTTTTACGTTTTTTAGACGTTATCCGTACTGGGGGAGAGCCAATTCTAGCGCCTGAGACGGTATCAGCCATGATGCAGGATCAAGTCGGTGCTCAGGCGGAAAGCCAAGGGCCAGGCTGGGGATTCGGTTATGGCTGGGCGGTGTTGGATGACCCTGATGCTGCAGGTACACCGCAGTCAAAAGGCACTATCCAGTGGGGCGGCGCCTATGGCCATAGCTGGTTTGTTGACCCTGTTAACAAACTTACTGTTGTTGCATTAACCAACACCGCATTCGAAGGGATGTCTGGCGCCTTTCCTATGGAAATACGCGATGCGGTCTATGATAAGGATGATTAGGGCTTGAACCGTCAATTGCAGCGATCTCGCATCAGCGATATTCGTGAACTTTAGACACCCAATTAACGTTGAGCCTCGCTGCGGGAATCGCTCGTTTCAGTGTTTATCTTCGAGACGCAGTTTAGCGATATCATCAATCGATAACCCCGTTGCCTCAGCAATCTGCGCATCAGTAAGCACACCAAACGCCAACAAATGGCGAACAGTATCGCGCTTGCTTTCCAAAGCGCGCTGCTCAGCTTCCTGACGCCCCTTTTCGATACCCAACTTCTCGCCTGCTAGGCGCTCTTTTTGCACCAGATTTTCTAAGTTTTCTGCCAACATATCTTTATCCTCCACCAAACTGTTGAGCTGCTCCAGATCCACCTCAGCTCCAAGCCGTTGCAGGTGACGCTTGATCCAACGTGTAATGGCCTTATCAATGCGCTCTTTGTTCGGATCCGTTTTGATAATGGCCACAATACGATCAACGGCTCGCTGCAGGGTTTCCCAGCTCTCACCAGCGTTTTCGACGCTGAATACGCCACTGAGCGGTGTCTGAACCAAGCCTAGCTGTTTATCAGTATAGCGCCCTTCATCGACCAGGTAATAGCGTAGGTGAGGCTGATAAATCTGTAGAAAGTCTGGCGGTTCAGGGGTGATTATCTCGAAGATGTCTAGCGGTGCCGTCCAGCGCTCCGAGTCGTTATAAAGCACCACCGGAAACACGGGCGGCAAGCCTTGGCCGGGCGTGATTATTTTCTGTTTGAGTAGTTCGCTATAGAAACAGGCGGCGTAGTGCAGCAGCCGAATGGGCATGGTGCGATCCACCGAGGATTGAAACTCAAGCAGAATGTAGAGAAATACTCGTTGTGTGACGCCTTCCCAGGTCACTTCAACCGACCACACCACATCCTCAATCTTCTCCTCAAACAGTGGTGTAATGTAGTTGCCGCTATGGCTCTTCAGCGTGGAGAAATCCATTTGCTTGGCGATTTCTGCAGGCGCAAATCCTTCGATCAACTGCTGTACAAACTCCGGGTAGCTAAACAGCTCCTTGTAGCCGGTATCGTGGTGATTGTGGATGGTATCCGCCATACGCGCTCCTTATTCAATGTGCCCGCGGGATTGCATCGCAAAAAAGCAGCATGTCTAAGAATAAATAGCAGCCCTTCAACAAGCAACTATTGGCGGGTTGGCGTCAACCGGCACCCATATCAGGGTGGGGGAGCATCGGGCAGGGGAGTGCTAACGCTTTGTGACTTCATCGCGGCGGAAAGCGTGAGGAAGTCCGCCAGCTGTTGGGTGGCACGCTTTTGTGACGCCTGAACCATCACGAGCTCCACCATGGGCAGTGCCGGAAATCCCTCTTTCTTGCCAAGAATAATATGGTCTTCAGCCAGCGCACTGGCGGGAAGCACACCGATACCAAGACCAGCCGAAACAGCGGCACGAATGTTTTCATAAGAGGCGCTGGTATAGGCGCTGTAGCCGTGTTTCTGGTGCTGATCCAAGGTAGCCAGTGCCGCACGGCGGTAGCAACAGCCGTCAGGAAAGATAACCAGCGGCACTTTAGTCATGCGGGCAAAATCATGCCGTTGTGAGGCCACCCAATGGAGAGGCTCTCGCCGCAGCAGATGGCACTGACAACGCTGGTCGCTTGGGGTGAAGTCTCCCACACATTTAAAGATGGCGAGATCAAGGCCGTTACTGTCGAGCTGGTGGAGCAGTTGCGAGGAGAGCGCAGAGACGACTTCCAGGCGCAGATTGCGGTTTAGCTCTGCGCAGCGGGAAATAGCGCCATGTAGATCCACCACTTTGAAATCATCGGGAACGCCAATCAGTAGGCGACCGGCAATCTCCGGTTGCTGCATGGCACTCACCGCCTCTGAGGTACGGGCAAGTATCTCATTGGCAGCGGGAAGAAAACGCTCACCCTCTGACGTTAAGCCAAGGATGTGGCCTTGGCGACGTTCCAGTAACTTGCAGCCCAGTATCTCCTCCAGCCGTTTCAGGCTCTGGGTGATCGCAGACTGGCTGCGGAATAGCTGAAGCCCTGCCTGCTGAAAACCATTGCCTTCGGCTAACAGCACAAAAGCGCGCAGGTGCTCCAGGGTGACCCGCCTATCGCCCAGGGGGGAGGGTTGGCAATCAAACACGCTGTGTCTCCATGCTAAACATTAATTTAACTAATTATGGTGGGTTAATAATTAATTTCCACTGCGCGTAACTCCCAGGCACCCTCCGCTAGATAGTGATGCAAAAGCCAGCGTGCGCTTCTAGGGGGAGACATGAACAATTTCGCGTTAACCGGTTTGGTGGTCATTTTCAGTATCGTTTGGAGTTCAGCATTTATCGCCGGTGCCATTGCGCTGACGGATTTTGACCCCTTTACGCTGCTCACACTCCGGTTCTTATTGAGTGCGTTACTGATGCTGCCCCTTTGCCTTATCTGCGGCGGATTCCGGTGGTCAACTCATGGGGATCGCATCGCTATCCGGCGCGGATTGCTGCTCGGCGTTCTTAACAATGCCCTTTACCTGGGGCTGAGCTTTGCCGCCTTGCAAACGGTTCGCCCCCAGGTCGTTATTGTGATTGTCAGCTGCGCACCGCTGGCAACCAGCTTGCTATCCGCATGGTGGGGCGTAGAACCGCTTTCCCCAATGAAACTGCTCGGCGCTGTGCTGGGGTTAGTGGGGGTGGTGGTCATCTCAGGCGTTGCTAGTGGCATGCCGGTGGATTTATGGGGCGTACTGATGGCAACCGGCGGCATGCTCGCCTTTGCCAGTGGCACGGTTTTCTTCCGCGGCCAAGGCGCAGGCCTACCCGTCTTACAGGCCAATTTCTGGCAATCCATGGCTGGCGCTGTCGCGCTTCTCCCCATGGCAATAGCGTTCGGGCAGCCGCTTACCGTGCCTTCTACCGCAACGATAATAGCAATGGCACATCTGGTACTTGTCGTCACCATCGGCGGAATGAGCCTCTGGCTTGTGCTGATCCGCATCAGCGGCGCCTCGACGGCATCGAGCTACCACCTTCTTAATCCGTTCTTCGGCGTACTACTTGCATACCTAATTCTTGGGGAGCCTTTGCGTATGGCGGATTTTATTGGGGCTGGACTGATTGTCATCGGGCTGATTATTACCACTCCGGCAAGGGGGAGGGTAAGGCAGAGGTAACTCCCAACACTGAGATTATCACCTGAAAAGGTAAATCAGCGGTAGGGTATGGCTTAAATTATAACTTATATATAGTATATGCCATAGCTAGCATTATTAATGAAACTAGAATGTCAAAGCTACGCGATACAACAGGCTTTGAAAAAATATAGATCATTTTTGTGCCAATGTATGCATTTAAAAAAAACCATAAATATGATGCAAAGCTAGCACCAATTATAAAAAATAAGCGTTCGTATCCTTCATGTTTGGCACCAAGACTCCCTAAGATTAGAACTGTATCAATGTATACGTGAGGATTTAATAAAGAGAATGCAAAGGATAATCTTATTGTGTTTTTTGTTGATAACGTTTTTTTTTCTTCCTTGTTACTTTTGATTTCTATGTTGTTTTTAGGGTTTATAGCATCTTTTATATTTGTAATAGCGTAAGTAATCAAAAATAAAATTCCTATCCACTTTAATACGTTTAATAAACTAGCATTAATATGTGATGATAAAATATACACACCCAGTGTGATAAGTGAAAAATCACAGCTAGCGCATATAAAGGCAGCTAGGTATGGTTGTTTTCGATAAATAGATTGTTTTATTATGAAAATATTCTGCGGGCCTATAGCTAATATTATGCTAGTAGCGAATAAAAAAGCATAAAGGCCCACCTGTAAATATGACAAAACATTAACCTCGATTTAATTTTAACAATGAAGATTCTGATTTTTCAATGGCTAGGCTTTTCCTAAATGTAAATTCCTTATGTGCTAATAAGCTTTCTTCAAGTTCTTCTATAATAGTTTTAACGCTGCTAGGTGAGGTAGAGCCGTGACTTACTTGTCTGTTCATGACGCTTTTGGGATCAAGTGTTTCGTAGTATTCTTCTTCAGATAATTCAATGTCTTTATCTTTCAAAAAATTTAAAGCAAGATTGGAATTTCTCAGCGTGGCTTTTTTTGAAATTAAATAATTAGTTAATTGACCAGCTATTAGATGAGATTTTCTAAAGGGCAAGTTTTTATTAGTAACTAACCAATTTGCTAACTCTGTTATTGTTGAAAAGCTATCCCAACATATATCATATGCGCGTTGTGAGTCATATGATGAAGTTTTGATATGCTCATTAAGTATTTTAATGGTTTGAATTGTCGTATCCAAAGCATCCCAAAGTAACGGCTTGTCTTCTTGTAGGTCACAATTATATCCAAGGCCCACACCTTTAACCATAGAAAGAGATTGCATTAATGCACCATATACTCTACTTACCTTTCCTTTTGCTAATTCAGCTACTACAGGGTTTTTCTTTTGAGGCATTATAGAACTTCCTGTAGTAAAACTATCATCAAGATGAAGAGTGCCATATTCAAAGGAATTCCAAGTAATAATTTCTTCTGCTAATCTGGATAAATTGCTCATTATTATCGAAAGCGTGCTTAAGCATTCAATTATAAAGTCTCTTGAGCTTGTAGCATCAAGCGCGTGACTAATAATATAATCAAATCCTAGTAACTCTTGTGTGTAGGATCGATCAATATTGAATGATGTGCCAGAAAGTGCACAAGAACCTAGAACGCTGCAGTTTGTACTATTGAATGTGTTTTCTAACCTAATGATGTCACGATTAAAAATACTTACATAAGCTGTATACCAGAAAGCCAATGATATTGGCTGAGCTGGTTGTACATGCGTATATCCTACCGCTAAAGAGTTTATATTTTCGTTTGATTTTAATAATAATTCATCGCTGAATTCCTCTAAGGATTTTTTTATTTCCAATATATACGATCTTAAATATAATCGTGTGTCATTTACCACTTGATCATTTCTAGATCTCGCTGTATGGAGCATTCCACCTAATTCGTCGCCGATAATACAATTTATTTTATTTTCAACGTTTAAATGTACATCTTCGTACTCTTTCTCAAGAGGGAAAAGTCCGTTTTCGTTCAATTTGTATATTTCTATAAGAGCAGATAAAAGTTTATTTTTACAATTTTCAGTTATTATTTTCTGCTTATGTAACATCTTGACATGAGCTATAGATCCTAAAATGTCATATTTAATAAGCCTTAAATCAGCGTGAGTTGTTTCAGTGTAATTTAGTACTTGATCATTTATATCTTTACTAAGACGACCAGCCCAGATTTTCATTTAATATTCCTTTTTTTAAAAGTTAATATACTTCTTTCAACATTTTTCGAGTGTGCAATTTTTTTGACCAGGAATAGTGACTGTGTGGAAATTTATTTTCGTTACTTATAGTGGTAACTAGTGACATGAATTGTGTAAGGCAATATGCAGCCGTTTTATCTTTTAAAGAATCTATGCTTTCTTTGGAAGATATTGAGAAAAATGAAACATCTATTATTCTACCGTGATCAATTTTTTCATCCATATAATGACAAGTACTACCATAAGTTAAGTCTTTATTTTGTAATGCATAGTTATAACCTCCAATTCCTCTATATTTTGGCGGGGCGGGATGGAAATTTATTGCTGCTTCTTTTGCAGCATTTAAAGTTTGTATAGGTAAGATCAAGTCAGACTTGAAAGAGAAAATCCAATCACCAAACCAATTAATACTCCTAGGGGGCTCATCTTTGTCGTAATTATACTGTATAGAATCAACATTTAGAAAAATACATCTTAAATAGTTTTCAGCTTTTATTGACCATATGGAAGAATCACCAATATACAGTGCTCGTTTGTTAATCATTATTAGTTTCCTCTACTTGTTGAGCATTAGAAATATTTCTAGCATTAAGGGTAAGAATTTTAACAAGGCCTTCGGAATCAGCGTGATCGAAGTCCCCCTCATTTTCCATTGATCCATCTAAAGTATATAAAGAATTTTTTACATTTTTAACTGATATAATTTGTATTTTTCCTTTATACAACTCGATTGTAATTTCACCATTCACAAGCTTGGTGATTTTTTTAATAGCTGATTTAATTATGGTGCTATTTAGATCTATCCAGTATCCTTCATAAAGCCTATTGCCTAACTCATTTGACATGTACTTATAAGTTTCTAGGGTTTTTTTATCAACAATTATGCTTAATAAATATTGATAACAATTCCCTAAGATCTCAATGGCGGGGGATTCATACACACCTCTTGACTTAACGCCAATGATTCTGTTCTCAACTAAGTTCTTAGCTATCCCAATTCCATGTACACCACCTATATGATTTAATTTAGAAAATAAATCAATTAAATTTATTTTTTCGCTATTAAGTTTTTTTGGAATTCCATATTCAAAAGTTAACTTGATGGTTAGTGTTTCATCTGAGCAATTTTTTGGCCAAAATCCTAATTCAGGTTCAACTTCATATACTGAGTTTTTTAAATCTTCAAGTAATCCGCCTTCATGAGTAAGGCCTAATAGATTGGAGTCAGTTGAATAAGGCTTTTCACTGGAAGCTTTAATGGGTATTTTGTGTGTAATGCAGTAATCAATCATCTCTTTTCTACCCTTGAAATTTTTTAGAAATTCTTCGTCTCTCCATGCAGCATAAAAATCTAAATTTGGGTTTAGCATGGAAGCTATTATTTGAAATCTGATTTGATCATTGCCTCTTCCTGTTGCTCCATGGCTAAATATATTTAAATTGTAAGGTTTTAGATTTCTAACGATACCATTAACTATCACCTGCCTAGCGGCGCCTGTTAAATTCCAATACCCAAATTCATACCGAGCATTGCACTGAATTAGTTCCAAACCAGTTTCGGCTATTTCTTTTTTTAAATCGATTGAAATAAAATCTAAGGCCCCTGACGCTAGCATCCTCTCTTTAATATCAGAAAAATTATCTTTATCAGGTTGGCCAAGATCGGCTGTAAAACAAATAACTTTTACTCCTTGTGAAGACAGCCAGTGGGTAATAGTGCAGCTATCCAGGCCACCAGATGCTGCAAATCCGATAGTTTTTCCTTTTAAATCAGATGCTTTCATGATACGCCTCCTGTTTGTTTGGCAGCTTCACTTTCGTATCTCATGGTTGGTTTGTAAATTATGTTAAGAATAAGTTGTTGGGGTGGATTTTTTCTTAACTAAAACCTTGTTAGGATCGCTTTTTAGATTGTGAAATAGCCATGACATTTAAGTAGGGGGATATAGAGTTATCTCTTCATGTAATTAATTGTTTTTATTGGATTTTATATTTATTTTGCATATTGTAAATTTACTGGTTAGTCCTAGGTGATATTGCTTTATTCCTGGAGGTTATATGTTTGATCCTAAAAAAAAGATGGCGTTAATTGAAGTTGTCGCATCAGGTTCGTTCGAACGAGCTGCTCGTAAGCTGAACATTACAACTTCTGCTGTTTCTCAGAGAGTGAGGGCTTTAGAGGTTGAAATGGGGATGTCACTCTTAATAAGAGATAGGCCCTGTAGACCTACTGAGGAAGGAAAAAAATTAATCCGTCATCTTAAAAATATAGAGTATCTAAATAATGAATTCATGAATGAATTCATTGATGTTAAAAAAAACAAATTAAGATTTTCTATAGCTGTTAATAATGATTCATTATCTAATTGGTTAATGCCTGTTCTAGCTGAATATCTTCAATCGGGAGAAGTGATGTTAGATGTTTATATTGACGATCAAGATTATACCCATCTTGCATTAGAGTCTGGACTAACGATAATGGCAGTTACTTCTAAGAAAAAAACATTTAATTCCTGTAAGTCGGTTTACTTAGGTAAGTTGAGATATAAGCTAGCTTGCTCTAGTGTCTTTTATAAAAAATGGTTTAAAGATGGAGTTAATTTTACCTCGTTGAAAAATTCGCCACTACTTGTTTTTTGTGAAAAAGATAGACTGCAAGAAGATTTTTTAAAAAATAATTTTGGGCTAATGCAAGATATTTGTTCTTGTCATTATATTCCTTCATCTGAAGCATATTATGAGGCAGTTTTACTTGGTATAGGTTATGGCATGATGCCACTACCCAAATATGAAGAAAAAATCATATCGGCTGATTTGATTGATTTGATGCCAACAGAAAAAACAGATATCTCATTGTATTTACATTATTGGGAAACTCAGTTGCCTAAATTGATAAAGTTTCGTGAACAAATCATTGCTCAAGCTAGAAAGGTTTTGGTTGAATAAAATTAATTATTAATTTTATAGCTGCTAAAAATATAAACTGATGGTTGGCTAAGTGACGCTTTAATTAATATAAGATATTTATAATGAATGACAATGATAAAGGTGTGTATATTCAGTACTTTTAGGTTACAGTCTTCTACCAGAATAATTAAGATGCAGCTGGTAAGCTTTTGCTAGAGGAGCTTATGAGATCACCATTGATGGATCTACATCTAGAGTGAAACCGTCAGAAAATTCTGGGCGAATAAAGGTTACGCGTGCCGATCAAATATTTATTTGTACTAGTTTATCGTTGATAGATGATCATGATATCTAGCCTTTGCCAGTGACACTGATTTCTTCCGCGGCCAAGGCGCTGGCCTTCCTATCTTACAGGCCCATTTCTGGCAATCCATTGCTGGCGCTGTCGCTTTTCTTCCCATGGCAATGGTCTTCGGGCAGCCGCTTGCCGTGTCATCTATCGCTACCATGATTGCGGTGACACATCTGGTACTTGCGGTCACCATTGGCGGGATGATCCTCTGGCTTATGCTGATTCGACTCTGCGGCGCTTCGGGGGCATCAAGCTATCACCTTCTCAATCCGTTTTTCGGCGTATTACTCGCTTATCAAATCCTTGGAGAGCCGTTGCGCGTGGTGGATTTTATTGGAGCTGGGCTGATTGTGATCGGTCAGCTCCTGACCACTCAGATAAGTAGGAGATCACGGCGGAGGTAGGTAACTGTCCCAAACTCAGCACAATGTTTCGACATTTGCGAAGAGCCGGGGGAAGACGGTCGTAGTGGAATTGAGAGCAGTGGCGTAAACATGACTCAGATCATGCTCGTAGCCTAAAGTACGATAAAGAAAGCGTGGGATTCAATGTTATTAGCTGCTAAGATAAATTTGATAAAGTAAAAAACGCTTATTAATAGACCCCTAAAGGGTGAGCTCTTTGTAATGATATCAGGTAATCTATAGCTACAGGATGATAATTTGTTTGGCAAATTATTTTTTACTATTACACAGGTGTGTAATTTTTTGAAATTAATAATGGAGGCTGTTTAATATGCACAGAATTGTTGAGACACACTTGAAAAAATTCTTGTCGGAAAAAGGTATTGAAGAAAAAGATTTGTCAAAACAGTTTGAGTTGTTTGTAAATCACTGCGTTGTGAGTCGATTTTTTTACAGGTAAGTTTGACGTGCAGGATGTAACTACTACAGATGAAGATGCAGGTATCGATGGCGTTGCAGTTATAGCTGATGGTGAATTAATAACAACTGAAGAAGAGGCAAAAGCTCTATTTGAAAGCCATAAAAGAAGCGTTGAGATTGAGTTTTTGTTTATTCAGTCAAAGACTTCTGATAAATTTGAAAAAAAAGAAATGACTAGCTTTGGTGAAGGAGTATACGATTTCTCAAATGACTCATCAGAGTATCCACATGATGAAATGTTAACTGAAGTGAAAAGAATATTTGAAACAGTGATTCAGAATGTAGATAAAGTTAAAAACGGGAAGCCAAATTCAACAACCTTTTATGTTACCACTGGCGTTTGGGGTGCTGAAAGAGAGTTGGAAGCAGCTTTAAAGACAACAGAAAGAAAAATAAAAAGTACGGGTTATTATAATTTTGTTCAAAGTAAAAAAATAGATCGCGACGAGCTGATAAAGATATGGAGTTCTATACATCAACCAGTAGAAGCCATTGTCAAAGTTAAAGGATATGTTCCTTATAATGAAATGAAGGACGTTGAAGAATCCTATATAGCAATTATACCTGCAAGAAATTATGTCGAATCCTTACTCTTGGCTGAAGATGGGAAAATGAGGGGTGGTATATTTGATGAAAATGTTAGAGCATATTTAGGAGAAAATAACGATGTTAATAAAAGGATAAAAGAAACATTGAACGATAAATATTCTAAGGAATATTTTGCCCTTTTGAATAACGGTATTACAATTGTATCTCCTGACGTTAGAGTTCAGAGTGATTCAATAAGTTTGTCAAATTACCAAATTGTAAATGGATGTCAAAGTAGTCATGTCCTTTTTAGAAATAGGGAGGAGTTAGGTGACAGTACTATGATTACAGCAAAAGTTATTGAAGTTGATAACCCGGATATTATTAATAAAATTGTTGAAGCAACAAATAATCAAAGTCACGTTTCTAATGAAAAGTTTTTATCTCTAAAAGCCAAGTCTAAGTCAGTTGAAAGCTATTTCAATAGTTGGAATGATGAGGCTGATGATGAGTCTAAGGTATACTTTGAAAGGCGTGATAATCAGTATATGGGATCGGGTATAAATGATACTAAAATATTTGATATCCGTACGATAGCTCGAGCATTTGCTTCAATGTTCCTAGAGATACCTCATACAGCAGCTAGCTATCCTACACAAATATTTGAACAATCTGGTGACAATTTATTTGAAGACAGTCAAAACGAGATCGCTTATTATACGGCTGCATTAGCTCTGTATAAGTTTAACAGACTTTTTAATAGCAAGAAACTACCTGGTAATTTTGGAAAATACCGTTGGCATGCATTAATGCTCTTGAAGTACATCATTAATGGCGCTGAAAAAGCTCCTGAGCTTAATTCGAAAAAAATTGATAAATATTGTATTAAGATAATTAAGTCACTTAATGAGCCAAGAGATACCCATATAAAACATTTTGAAATATGTAAAACTATTGTCGAGAAAGGTGGATGGGCTTCAAAGGATAGGTTGAAACGTTCGCTTCATACAAACGAGTTAAAAAATATTATGAGAGACGAGTTAAGTGCTTAGTAATTTATTGTCTTTTGAAATATTTTCAGTATTTTAAAAGCGTTCAATTAATAAATTTCTGATGTGTTTTATTAACGAATGGCTTTATATTAAGTAAGCCATTCGCAGGTTGCGCAAGCTATGAAATATTTTTAGTCCTTGAGTGCTGCAATAGTTGCAGTATAGCTTCATTATCACCTCGTCATTCAGGAGCATCTCACATGTATATTTGATGAGTGTCAGTTAATGGCGGTCAAGGGTGATTATCATATTGGGTGCTTAAGATAGTCGTAGAGCCGCGAGCCGAAGCTGAGAGTTTAGGGGGTTAGTGTCATATTATCTAGAATAGGAAGTTTGGATAATACTAGGAGGCTTCTTAGGTTGTAGTAATACGCTCATTAAAAAGAAAAGGCTTTGTTCCCACAAAGCCTTTAATAGTAATGTTATTTCTTATGGTGATGAGTTTTCAGATCCTTATGTTTTGGCTTGTTTTCAGGAGTGACTCGTCGTCGCTGATCAGTTTTTTCTGTAGACTTTGCCTTGGGTTTAGGGCCTGGTTTGATTGTCATAGATATTGACTCCTTTTTTCTTCTTCTGTGCTATATAGCGATGCTAAAAAATTACTTTTAACATATAGCCTAAACTACGCGGATTGCCAATATTTTCTAAAAAAGTATTAATTTATCTTTTTTAAAATTTTGGTTTTTTAGGAATTTAAAATGTATCAATGTTTTAACGTTGACTCACTTTCTCCACCCACTAACCCTCATAACCTCCCTAGTTACCGCATCACTCAATATCCCCCGCTTAGCTTCAATCAGCGTCAGCCAATCCCGGGCACGTGTAATGCCGGTATACACAAGCTCGCGGGTGAGAATCGGGTTGGGCGTTTGCGGTAGCAGCAGGGCGGTGTGCTGAAACTCTGAGCCTTGGGATTTGTGTACTGTCATTGCGAATACGGTTTCTACCGCGTGTAAGCGGGAGGGCAGTACCCAGTTGATGGGTTTGTCGGTATCGCTGGTGGGGAAGGCAACTCTTAATAGTGTTCTTCCTGGCGCTCCTGATGAAGAGCGGGGATCGGGCACTGCCATTGTGATGCCGATATCGCCATTCATTAGGCCCAGGCTGTAGTCGTTTTGGGTGATCAATACCGGGCGGCCTTCATACCAGCCTTTTTCCAGCTCAACATCGCTTGCGCTAAGCAGCTTTTCACTGCGCAGTACCTTGGCGATGCGCAGGTTTAGCCTTCTACTCCTAGAGACCATTGTGCCGAGTAGCTGAAAGTGGTTGTAGGCATCTATCACGTCGCAGTTCTTATCCCTTTGGGCCGTGGTCGGGCCTAAGCGAGCGGTTGACCGCTTAGGCGAGCTAGCCGATGTGTTAAACGTCTCCCCGTGAGAGGCCTTAAAACTTTCTCTTGAGATGTTCCTTGTCTTATTCTATAAAAAGAACATGTTCTTTATAGGGAACGATCAATGGAACACCTCGCTATCCTGGCTGACAACCTGAAGCACATTCGGCTTCAGCGTGGGCTGACTCTCTCTGGCTTGGCCCAGCACTGTGGTATCGCCAAATCCACGCTATCGCGGCTTGAAACAGGTCAGGGAAACCCTACGATAGACACCCTATGGGCCTTGGCCGATGCGCTGGGCGTACCCTTTGGCCACTTGGTGGTGGGAGATGAGAGCGGTCTATCTGCGCCTAATGAGTTCAATGACCAGGGAGCCATTGTTCGTCTTATCGAACGCCACCTTGGCAATCCGGTCGTCGAAACCTATCGTATGGAGCTCTCGGCAGGCCATATACGTCGCTCTGCTCCCCATGCGCCGGGTGTTAGTGAACGGGTGGTGGTGCTCAAGGGATCTATGCTAGTAGGCAGTGCTGAGCATCCTCAGCGGCTTAATCCTGGAGAGTCTTGTGAGTTTGCCGCGGATGTGGAACATCTCTATGGTGCTATCGATGAGCCCGCCGTGGGGATGGTGTTTATAGAGTATCCCGCCCAAGCCAGCCACTACCAATTGTCGGATCAGACCATTGATTGGCCTGACTCGCCTCAACATTGGGAGGGCGCCCGCAGCATTTTCCAGCGCGTGGCTATCGAAACCGCCACCGGTATTGCGGGTAGTCTCTTGCGACTACGCCATGCGCCTGAGTGTACCGAGTCGTTACGTCAGCAGATCGCTGAATATACAGGCGTAGGCACCACTGATGCGTGGCCGATCTTCTCCATGGCGGGACGTGACGAGCACGGTGCATTCTGGGCAGCCCTGCCGCTTTCGACCACTTCGGCATTCGTTGGCGATCCTCTCGAAGAGAGAGGCGATGTTTTAACTGAAGCTAAGTGGCTGTCCCGGCTAGCCGAAATACCTTTTCTGCCGGATACCGCAGGCATGGCTGAAAAGAACCACGGCTCGCAGAAACTAATACTCGACTGCTTGGCAAGCGAGGTCTTGCTTCAGCGTGGCGTCGCTCGGTTGCCGAGTAAGCTTACGGTTGGTGAAGCCACGCCAGGCTATCACCTTGCTTCCCAGGAGAGCGAGGGCTTTTCAAGCAGGATTGATGTCGACCACTACGCTACTTACGAGTTGCTGCACCCTGCCTATGCGCGCCAGGTCGTGGCTATGGCGGAGGATGTGATTGCTTTTGGAGGCGATGCGGCATCGGGCGAGGCAATAGATATCGGATCCGGCCCGGGAGCCCCCCTACTGATGTTGACCGAACTGTTGCCGGGACTGGGTGTGACCGCCATTGAGCCCGATAGCGTGGCTATTGCACACCTAAGAGCTGCCACGAAAGAGTTGCCGCGCATCAAGTGGTACTTCGGAGACTTTCTGGATATTGAGTTAGGGGCGAGTTCACAGAAGCTGATCACATCCGTGGGGGCTTCTCATCATTTAAATACGCCTCTCATGCTAAGGAAGTGCCAGTCGCTGTTGGAGCCCGGTGGGTTACTCTGTATCGCTGATGAATTTCTTCCTGAATTCCATGATCGACAAACACGACTGCGATCCCTGATTCTCCATCACGGCAGTTACATCCTAACGAGCACGGCCAATCTGGATCGTAGCGATCCTACGGCGTACTCGTCGAGCGCCGAGAGCGAGTACGACGACATTCGACAGTCCCTCTGCCTAGCGGTACTCGAAGCGCAGCGAAGTTGGATCAACGAGGCCGTAATACGTTGTCGGGGCCTGCTGTCACGGTTGAACCGGCAGGAAAGAAATACTCTTGCCGGATGCCCCCTGGATGCTCACGTAAGGTTCTTCCGGCTGGAAATGCAGGCAATGGTGGCAGGCTTTGATTACGAAGTGGAGCGTAAGACCTATGCCCGACGCTTTCTGGAAATGGCGCGACTCAATGGCTTTGAGCTTTTGCAGCACCGGCGTGTATTCGCCACGTCGGGTACGGATGACTGGCAGGGCGGCACCCACGTGTTCGCCTTTCGTAAGCTCAGAGTAAGTCTATGAGTGCATTCCCAAGAGGTTGTTTGGCGATTGGCTGAGGGGCAGTTTAGAGAGTTAGGGAGACCGATAGGTTGATGGACGAAACAATAAACTTCGAGACCGTGCGCTTTCTAGCTGCTGACGGCTACATGTTGTCAGGAAGCTATTTTCCTACTTCTGTCCCTGAAGGGGGGACACCCGTGCTTATATGTCCTGCCACCGGGGTTCGACAATCATTTTATTACGCATTTTCCCGTTGGCTAAGTAAGGAAGGCTACAGCGTCTTGGTTTTCGACTATAGAGGTATCGGTTCGTCACTTGCTGAATCACATGTGAAAAAATCCAAGGCTCGGAAACAGGATTGGGGCGAGTGGGACATGCCAGCTGCCTTAGATTGGCTCTTGAGAAAGACAGATGCCAGTCAGGCTATTTTAATTGGTCACAGTGCTGGCGCTCAATTGGTGGGGTTGATGCCCAACCATGAGTCGATAAGTCATTTGGTTGCCGTTTCTGCCTCTTCTGGATACGTCGGAAATATAAAGTATCCCACTAAATTGGCGGCGATATTTTTCACCTTTATTTATATTCCATTGGCAGTGAGGTGGCTTGGCTATGCGCCTGCCAAATGGATTGGGTGGGGAGAGGATCTACCTCCCATGGTTGCGATGCAGTGGGCGCAATGGTGCCGTACCCCAGGCTATCTTGAGAGTGATTTTGGTGTGGGTGTGGAGCATGATTATTACAAAAAACTAACTTGTCCAATTACATTATTTTCTGCTGATGACGACCCTCTTGCCACCAAAGATAATATAAGGGATTGGCTAAGGCTAATGCCCTTTGTTAACAAGGAAATCGTGCCTTTGAATCCACTCGCATTAGGCTGTGACTCTATAGGGCATGTCAATATGTTTAGGACTTCGCGCGGTAAGGTATGGCCGTTGATCCTCTGCGCGCTTAAAAAGAAGGGGAAGTAAAATCCGATAGTGACCAGAGAGGTGAAGAAGATGGATAGTCAAGGTGATCTTAGAAAGCGATTCAAAGAAGTGAGGAAGGAGGCAAGTTCTACTCGCTCATCTCTGTATCATTTAACTAACAAATGTAACTTACGGTGCAAAGGATGTTGGTTTTTTGAGAAAGAATTTGACAAGAGTAGTGACGAGCTTAATGACTTACTTACACTAGAAGCTCGTATTCAAGATGAAGTAGAAAGGGGAGTCAATGCTCCTTTGCTAATCGGAGGAGAGCCAGCTTTATTTTTGGACAGAATTTCGCTGTTCCGAAAATATATGCCTAAGGTTTCAATCTCAACAAACGGTTTGAAAAAAGTCCCATACGAAGGGTTTGAGGATGTCACTATAGCAATCTCTGTTTTTGGTGGTGGCCCCCTTGATGATGAGTTGAGAGCCATAGGCCCGACAGGTAAAAAATTCACAGGACTGCTTGATAAAGTCATGGAGAACTACAAGCATGACGACCGGGCAGGCTTTGTCTATGCCGTAACATACGATGGTATGCCATACATTGAAGAAACGGTAAAGAAAATAGAGGGAAACGGTAATAGATTGCTTTTTAATTATTATAGTGATTATGGTTCAGGTGATTGTTTTAAGCCCGAGTATGAGCAGCGCTTGCTAGATTTACTGCTGGAGTTAAAGGAGAAATACCCTGAAACTATCGCAAGTCATCCATACTACATTGAAGCATTAATTCTCGGAAGAACGAGTTGGGGAGAGTTTGGTTATTATGGATGCCCTAGCGTTAGTGAAGATTATACTGGGAATGCACAACGCTTGGAGGAGGGAGGCCCTGCGTTGCCAAAATTCAACGCTTATGCGGCAGATATGAAGACGGTCATGCAGTGTTGCACCTCCGGCGACTGCGATAAATGTCGTGATAGCCAGGCTGTAAGTTCAT